>CALWNP010000012.1 GCA_944382835.1 uncultured Gemmiger sp. | reverse complement strand
ATTACAACAAAAAAATGAGATAGGCAAACCCTTTCGGGAATGTCTATCTCATTTTTTTAGGCTATTTTGCAACAGCCGCTTTTTGTCTGGGCGCGGGTCAGGTGGTGCTGTGGCGTTTCTGCCGCAACGCCGCCTGGGCCAGCACAAAGGCGATGGGGAAGAGGACTGCAATGAGCAGTCCGTGTTTGAGATTTCCCCCCGCCAGGCCGGAGAAAAAGCCCACCGACATGGGGCCCAGGGCACAGCCCAGATCCCCGGCCAGGGCCAGGAAGGCGAACATGGCGGTGCCGCCGGTGGGGCATGCCTGGGAGGCAGAGCTGATGGTGCCCGGCCACATGATCCCCACCGAAAAACCGCACAGAGCGCAGCCGGCCAGCCCCAGCACCGGGGCCGCCGTCAGCGAAGCCAGCAGATAGCATCCCACACAGAGAACGCCGCAGAGCAGCATGGCGGTGCGCAGCGACACCCGGTTGCCCATCCGGGCGTAGAGCACCCGGGCCAGCCCCATGAGCACCGCAAACAGGCAGGGGCCGGCCAGGTCCCCCACCGTCTTGGACACCCCAAGGGCGGATTCGGTGAAGGCGGAGGCCCACTGGGCCATGGCGGCCTCGGCCGCCCCGGAGCAGACCATGAGCAGGATCAACAGCCAGAACAGCGGCAGCCGCAGCAGCCCCCTGACCCCCAGATCGTCCCCTTCCTCCACCAGGCGGTCAATGGGGCAGTGCAGAAAGTTGAAGATGTTGCAAAAAGGGACCAGCGCCCAGAGCAGGGTGAGGATCCTCCAGTTGTCCAACCCGAAGAGGGCAAAGAAGAGGGTGGAGCCCAGGATGACCGCCGCCGCGCCCCAACAATAAAAGGAGTGCAGCAGGCTCATCCGGC
Source organism: uncultured Gemmiger sp. (assembly GCA_944382835.1). Classification (GTDB taxonomy): domain Bacteria; phylum Bacillota; class Clostridia; order Oscillospirales; family Ruminococcaceae; genus Gemmiger. The sequence goes on along the minus strand of CALWNP010000012.1, from coordinate 60,039 downwards.
TCTCCTTGTTCTCAAAGGGGCAGGCCTCCACAATGGGGCTGATGAGCACCTCGATCAGCCCGCTGCTGACGGCGTAGACCATCACCGAGAGGAAAATTCCCCCAAAGGACAGCACGGCGGGCAGAAAGGCCAGCATCGCCAGCCCCAGGGCGGCCAGGGCATGGGCCACCAGCACGCAGCGCCGGTAGCCCACCCGGTCCACAAACTGGGTGGAGGCCAGGTCGATGACCAGCTGGGTCAGAAAGAAGACGGTGGGGATCAGGGCAATCTGTTCCAGTGAAATTCCGTAGCTGCTGTGGAAGGTCAGAAAGAGCAGCGGGGTAAAGTTGGCGCAGATGGCCTGGGTGACATAGCCCAGATAACAGGCGCGCAGGGTCTTTTGATAGTCGGATGGTATAGCCATAACGGTCCCTCCCAGGACAAATGCAGATTGGGTTCAGCCCAGAAAACATTATAACAGAAAGGCCGCCGGTTGAGAAAGATGAGCGCCGGCCGGTTCCACCCGGAATTGTGAAGGATGCCCGATCACGGCAACCTGGATTTGTGCAACATGGCGCAAGGTGCCCCGAAAGAGCCAAAGATGTCAAGATTGAGACAAAAACTGTCCTGTATCCGACGGAAAACCGGTGCTATGATGTTGCCATAGAATCCGTATCTATGTCCAGATTCCGAGAAAGAGAGGGCACAACATGAAAGAGTACATCGAGCAACGGATATTGCCCCGGATTCAGGGGGACGGCGGCTGGCTGGACCTGCTGAGCGAGGAGGGCGATGTCCTCACGGTACAGCTGCAGGGGGAATGTTCCAAATGCCATGTGGCGGACCGCTGCATGGACTGGATCCGCAGCGAGATCAAGCGGGATCTCGGGCGGGATGTCACCATCCGCTACCGCCGCAAAAAACCCTTTTTCTGGGATGTCATCTAACCACGGCGGGAGGAAGAAAGAGCCATGGCATTTGTTCAGGTTGTGCGCCGCAGCATGTGTCCCGAAGAGTACACCGATCTTCGGTTCAACTGGCTGAAACGCTACATTTATCAGGATAAGTTCGAGATCACCGATCTGCGGGCCCGGGATGCCCGCCAGATCTCGGAAAGCGAGTACGAGGATTCCCCCGAGGGCTTCCGCCCGCTGCACAAGGGGGACATCTACTACACCCCCGACGGAACCGTCTTCTTTGAAGGCCAGGTCACGGTGCCGGAGTTCCTGCGGGGCAGGGAGCTGTGGCTGTCCCTGTGGACGGCCGCCGAGGTCATCGTCAAGGTCAACGGCCGGTACGCCGGCGGTCTGGACCCCAACCGGGACCGTCTGCTGCTGCCTCCCTGCAACGGCAACTGGGACCTGAAGATTGAGATGGAGGGCTACAACCGCTCCAAGCCCGACGACGAGCGCAACCCCGATTCCATGAAGCTGCGGGGCTGCCGGCAGGAGTTCCAGGGCCTGTATCTGGCCACCATCCGCCACGGGGTGCTGGACCTGTTCTATGACCTGCAGCTGCTGCTGGATGTGGCCAAGAGCCAGTACTTCAACGAGGACTACCGCAAGTTCCTCAACCGGGAACTGAGCCTGGCCCTCAACAAGATCGACTTTGATCTGATGCGGGAAAAGACCGACCCCGACACCGGCCTGCTCTGCCTGGATGCCGAGGAGGAAACGGCATTCGCCGACCAGGTGGCCGCCGCCCGCAAGTACATCGAGGATGTGATCTACGCCAACGACGACTACAAGGGCACCGGCGACGTGGCGGTGGTGGGCCATTCCCACCTGGATCTGGCCTACTACTGGCGCAGAATCCACACTGTCCACAAAAACGCCCGCACCGTGCTCATCCAGATGCGGCTGATGGACCAGTATCCCGAGTTCAAATACACCCACACCCAGGCCTACACCTACGAGCTGCTGGAAATCCTTCGCCCTAGGACACACAACCACAGACGGGTGTCACAACAGGAGCACTGCGGAGAAAGGTGCTGCAGTGCTCCTGTTTTTCTTGAAAGAAGCACATACATTCGGTTTGTCCGGATGGAAAATACATTCGTTTGCCCGCCGCCTTACCGCCTTCGGCCTCTGGCCTTTTGGGGCCGGGCCGAAGGTTTGCGCCGTGTCTGACGGTCCCGTGCCGTGACGGTGAGAATCACCCCCACCGCCAGCATGGCCCCCAGGCTCAGTAAGGCACAGAGACGCTGGGGCAGGGCGGGGACACTGTTCCCCAGGCCCAGCAGCACGGTGCCGGAGCAGATAGGATAGAGGGCAGAGAAAGCGCCGCCCTCCACAAAGATAGAACAGAAGCCGTAAAAGACCGCGAACACCGTGCCGGCCGCATACCCGCCGGCAAACTGGGCCGAAAGGGCGGCTACCGGCAGCACCGCGATGTAGACGCAGAGATTGCTGGCGGCAAGGACCAGCAGATCCCGCAGCAGTGCCCCGGCTTCCACCCCAGGCAGATGCAGCACAAGGCAGCACCCCACCCCCAGCACCCATTGCAGCAGCGAGTAACCCATCGTCAGCAGCACACCGGCCTCCAGCTTGGAGGCCAGCAGGGCGGGAAAGGACACCGGCACCGTCAGAATGCCCCGCAGGGTGTGGCTGGTGCGCTCCCATTCCATCATCCTGCCCACCGTCAGCACCGCCACAAAGGGGAAGAGGGAGCTTTGGTTGTTGGAGACGATGTTGCCCATAAAGATGGCCACGGTGTACTGGGTCATCCGGTCGGCAGCGGCCAGATAGAAGCTGACCAGAATGGCCAGCATGCCGGAGGCCACCCCCACCCAGAGCAGGGAGGTGCGGCGGAGTTTGAGCAGTTCCAGACGAATCATGGCAGCCATGGCACTACACCTCCTGACGACGGCCCAGCAGGACCATGAGTCCCCCACAAACCAGCATCAGCAGCAGGCTGAGGGCGAGCAGCGGGACGGTATCCAGATAAAAGGGAGCGGTGTCCGGCCCCAGCACCATCTGTCCGGAGGCTGCAAAACCGGTATACCAGCGGAAGACCAGGATGGGAAAGCTCCACATCAAAGGAGAATCCAGCGGAGCAGCCTCCGCCGAGGCGGTCCCGGCGATATAGTAGAGCCCGCCGAAGACCTGGATGCTCTGGGCCACCCCGTAGAGAACGCAGAGCAGTACGCTGAGCAGAGTGCCCCGGTCCAGCCAGAGCACCAGCAGAATCATCGGCAGGGTGGCCGAAGCGTAGAAAAATCCCACCAGTGCGGCGGCCGCCAGGCAGCTGAAAAAAGGGGTTGCCGGGGTGCCGGTCAGGCTGGAGGTGGCAGCCACGGCCAGCAGGCTGACCATCGAAAAGAGGACACAGCCCAGATAGACCACGAAGAGCTTGGCCGCCACCAGGCCGGACCAGCGCACCGGAACGGTGTACAGGTTTTTCAGCGTTTCCCAGTCCCGTTCCCGGTGAAACAGCAGCACCGCCAGGCAGCCGCCCACCACCGGCAGCAGCAACGGCCCGGCCAGGATGGTCAGCAGCAGGAAGGAAAGGCTGAGGAAAGAGCCGTCGGTGCCGCCCCGCATGGACACCAGGGTGGCGGGGATGGGAAACAGGCAGGCGGCCAGCGCCACCAGCACCACAAAGGGGGTCCGTTTGAGCTTGTACAGCTCGCACCAGATCAGACTAAGCAATGCCCTCACCTCCGGTCACCCGTTTGAAGTAGTCCTCCAGCGTGTCCTCGCAGAGATGCAGGTCCTGCAGATCCAGGCCCCCCGCCAGCATGGTCCGGGCGATGGCGGGGATGGGAAGCCCCAGGTCCAGGATGCGCAGGCTGTGGTCATCCTCCACCCGGAAGGCAGTGGTGTGCAGCTCGGTTTCCAGCAGCCGGGCCGCCTGGGCGGAATCCGACACCGACAGATGGATGGACCGGCCGTTGCGGGCTTCCAGCTCGGCCAGGGATTCCTCCTCCAGCAGCACCCCCTGGTGCAGGATGCCCACGTCGTCGGCCAGCAGGGAAATCTCGGAGAGAATGTGGCTGGACAGCAGGATGGTCTTGCCCTTCTCGTCGCAGAGTTTGCGCAAGAAGGAACGGATCTCGGCAATGCCAATGGGGTCCAGCCCGTTGATGGGCTCGTCCAGGATCAGCAGCTCAGGGTCGTGCATCACCGCCAGGGCGATGGCCAGACGCTGCTTCATGCCCAGAGAGTACTGGGAAAAGACCTTTTTGTCCCGGTAGGGAAGCCCCACCAGTGCCAGGGCCTCCCGGATGGCGTCGGCGCTGGGAATGCCCCGCAGGCGTGCGAAAATCCGCAGATTCTCGGTGCCGGTCAGGTTGGGGTAGAACCCCGGCGATTCGATCAGGCTGCCGATCCGGGGCAGGATCTTCCGCTCGTTGCCCCGCAGCGGCATTCCGAACAGCAGCACCTCCCCGGCGGTGGGCCGGGTCAGCCCCAGCAGCATCTTCATGGTGGTGGTCTTACCGGCACCGTTGCGGCCCAGCAGCCCGTAGATCCGCCCCGGCCGCAGGTGCAGGTTCAGCCGGTTCACGCTGGTCTGGTCCCCGTACTGCTTGGTCAGGTCTTTGGTTTCGATCAGATAGGTCGTCATGGATGGTTCGCCTCCTTATCTTTATGGTAGCACTCCAACCTTACACCGTCCTGACAGCAACCTTGGGCTTTTCTTGAAATGTTTCCGCACCGTACCGGGGAAAGCCCAGGACAAAGGCGGTGCCCTGTCCGGGCCGGCTCTCGGCTGTGATCTGGCCGCCCATCCCCTCGGCCAGCTGCCGGGCGATGGCCAGTCCCAGCCCGCTGCCCACCGAGGTGCGGGCCGGGTCGCATTTGTAGAGCCGGTCAAAGATGTGGGCCAGATCTTCGGGGGCAATGCCCACCCCGTTGTCGGCCAGCCGCACCGTCACGGCCTCTGCCGAAGTCTCCAGAGACAGGGTCACCCGGGTGGCCCCGCTGTGGTCCAGGAGGTTCTGCAAGAGATTGTTCAGGATGCGGCGGTATCCCTCGGGGTCCAGCTTCACCCAGAAGGGCTGTTCGGGAATCTCCACCTCGTAGGCAATTTTCCCTTCCTCCAAAAGGGGCACCCAGTCCACCAGAATCCCCCGGGTCAGCTCCCCCAGGTCCAGCCGGACCGGCTGCAGCGGCTCCTCCCCGGCATAGAGCTTGAACCAGCTGAACAGCTCGTCGGTGGTGCCTTTGAGGCGGTGGGCCTTTTGCCGGGCAATCTCCAGATAGCGCTCCCGCTCCGGCCCCGTCACCACCCGGCGGTGGACGGCGTCCAGATAGCCGATCAAGGTGGTCAGCGGGGTGCGGATGTCGTGGGAAAGGCCGGTCATCAGCTGGCGGTCGGCCTCCTCGGTCTGGCGAAAGCGCAGCCGCTCCTCTTCGTAGTCCCGCACCAGCCGGTTGATGGCATAGGCCAGGGGGGCCGTCATCCGTCCCGGCGGTGCCAGCAGACGGCGGTTGTGGTTGCCGGCACGAATTTCCTCCAACAGTTCCACCATCTCCCCAAGCTGGCGGCGCACCCGGAACATCAGCCAGAAGGCCGCCAGCAGACAGCCCGCCCCCGCCAGGGCAAACAAAACCCATCCCATCTCACACATCCTTGCTGAAGCGGTACCCCAGTCCCTTGACCGTCTGGAGATAGCGGGGATGGGCGGGGTCGGCTTCCAGTTTTTTGCGCAGACGGCTGATCACCGCCATGATGTTGCCGTCGTCGTAGACATAGGGCTCCCCCCACACCGCCTCGTAAATCTGGGCCTTGGTCAGAATCCGGCCCTGGTGGCGGGCACAGTAGACAAGCAGGTCAAATTCCTTGGGCGGCAGATCAAAGCAGCCCCGGTCGGTGGTGATGGTGTGGGTGTCCGGGTCGATGACGAGCCCCTGGTAGCGAAGAGGGCTTCCCGTTTCCCGGCCCTGGTTCAGCCGGGTGTAGCGGCGGATCAGCGAGTGAATCCGGGCCAGCAGTTCCTCCAGATCAAAGGGCTTGGTCATATAGTCGTCAGCTCCGGCCCGCAGCCCCCGCACCTTGGACAAGTGATCGTTTTTGGCGGTGAGCATCAGGATGGGGACACCGCTTTGGGCCCGGATGGCGGCCATGGTCTCAAAACCGTCCGCCCCCGGCATCATCACATCCAGCACCACCAGCTGATATGCGGCCCGGGCCAGCCGGTCCGGCACCTCCCGACCGGAAAAGCAGCAGTCCGCAGCCAGCCCTTCCTGCTCCACGCTGCGGGCCAGTAGTTCACACAGATCCCGGTCATCGTCCACCAGCAAGATTCGGTTCATCGGCTCTCCTCCTTTGGGGCAATTTTTTTCATCATATCATATCCATAAGACGAGCAACCTGACATTTATCTTGCATTTTGTCAGGACAAAACAAAAGGCAGCTGCCCGCGGGGACAGCTGCGCTGTATCCTGATTTTGGGACGGCTTCCTCAGCCGTTTCCGGTGGGGATAAAGGGGCGGATGGAGGCGGCTACATTGCAGATGGGCATGGTCTGCAGCCAGACCCGGCCGGGACCGGTGAGGACGGTGTTGAACAGCCCTTCGCCGCCCAGCAGTTTGTTCTTCAGGCCGGGCACCTGGCGAATTTCCATCTTCACCCCCAGCTCAAAGCCCGCCACGTTGCCGGTGTCCACCACCAGCTGCTGGCCGTCCTGCAGCTGGTACTCCATGAGGGAGCCGTCAATCTCCACAAAGGCGGTGCCGGTGCCGGACAGCCGCTGCATGATGAAGCCCTCGCCGCCAAAGAACCCGGCGCTCAGCTTCTGGTTGAAGTGGATGGAGAGGTTGACCCCGGCCTCGGCGGCCAGAAAGGCACTTTTCTGGACAATCATCTCCCGGTCGGGGCCGATGGAGACCGCCTGGATCTGGCCGGGAAAGCTGGACCCGAAGGCGATCATTCCGTCTCCTTTGGCGGTATAGGTGTTCTGGAACATGCTCTCGCCGGACAGCGCCTTGGAGAACATCCGCCCCAGTCCGCCGCCGCTGGTCGCCATCTGCATGTTGGGGCTCATCCAGACCATTGACCCCTTTTCGGTAATCATCCGTTCACCGTCGCTGAGATGACAGACGACGACCGGGAAGGAACCGCCCTGAATTTCGTAATGCATAGATTTCCTCCATTTGTGGAATCTGTGGAAAGGTGCACCGCCGGACGCGGGGCACCGCGGATTTTTGGCCGCAAGCCGGCCCTTTTTCGAACCTGGTCTGCGGCAAGCATGGTTCTGGTTCCATTATAAGGGAGGATGGTTTTTCTGGCAATTCCCCGGATACAAAAAGTGCAGGGAGACCGGTTGGATCCCCCTGCACCTTTGTTTTTGAAAAAATGAGACAATCAGCCCTTCATCAGCCCGGCACCGCTGTTCCAGGCCTGGCCGATCTTTTCCCCGATGGCGTAGTAGCCGTTGCGCATCTGGTCAAAGGCAAAGGCCTGCAGCTTGCCGGCGTCGATCTTGCCGGCCTCGTCCAGCACCGACTCGTCCGCCATCACGTTGACGATCTTGCCCAGCACCCGCAGCCCGTAGGGCTGGTCCTGCATCTCCACGACCTCGCACTCCAGGGTCAGGGGATACTCGGTGATCACCGGGGCATCCACCCGGCTGCTCTTGACGGCGTGCAGGCCGCTGCGCGCAAACTTGTCCGCCATCTTGTTGGCGCTGGCAATGCCCAGAAAATCCGACGCCGCCAGGGTATCGGCCCCCGGCACTGCCAGGGTAAAGGCTTTGCGCTCCTTCAGGTTGGCCACCGTTTTGTGCTCGGCTTCCAGGTTCAGCGCCACCATATCCTCGGCGCAGATCCCGCCCCAGGCCATCATCATGACGTCCACGGAATTGTCGGGGTTGTAGGTGCCGATCATGTAGGTCGGCATGGGGAACAGGTAGGGCTTGACGCCAAAATCTTTTGCCATAGGGAAAAATCTCCTTCTGTCTGGGCGGCGGCAATGCCGCTTTCTGTTACCATCATAGCGCAGGGGGAAGAAAAAACAAGTACGCACAAAAAGGTGAGGTACTGGAAAACCAGTAAGATACTTTCTTGCAGGTAAGCGTCTTGCAGACAGGTATCTACTTGCATTTTGCGCCGTTTTCGGTATGATGGAAAGAGTGTTCCGGCCGCCCCCGGCGTGCGGGAACCAAGGAGGAGGGAAAAGGCCGGTTGCCCGGAACAGGGCAGCCGGCGGAAGGTATGGCAAACAGTTCTTCAACCCGGCAGCTGATGCAGACCCATTCGGTGCGGGGGCTGGTGTTCCGGCTGGGGGGGCCGGCCATGGTGGGGCAGGTGTTCAACCTGCTGTACAGCATTGTGGACCGGATTTTTGTGGGCCACATCCCCGGCACCGGGGAGCAAGCCCTGGCGGCCATCGGCATCTGCGCCCCGGCGCTCACCGCCATCTCTGCCTTTGCCTATATGGTGGGCATTGGCGGTGCCTCCCTCATGGGCATCAGCCTGGGGCAGGGCAACCAGCGCCGGGCCGCTCAGGCCCTGGGCAACGCCTTCTGGCTGGTGGTGGGCATTGCCATGGCGGTCACGGCGGTGCTGCTGCCTTTGCGGCGGCCGCTGCTCTATCTGCTGGGCTGCAGCGATGCCCTGTATCCCGCCGCCAACACCTATTTTACCATCTATCTGCTGGGAACCCTGGCCTCCCTGTTGGGGGTGGGGCTCAACCAGTTCCTGCTGACCCAGGGCTTTGCCCGGCAGGGGATGATCGCGGTGGTGCTGGGGGCACTGGCCAATGTGGTGCTGGACCCGCTGCTGATCTTCGGCCTGGGAATGGGGGTGGCCGGCGCGGCGGTGGCCACCGTCCTCTCCCAGTGCGCCATGGCGGTGTATGTGCTGGTCCAGCTCTGCCAGTCCCGGATGCCGGTGCGGCTGCACCGCCCCGAGGGCGCCATCTGCAGGCGGATCATCGCGGTGGGGTCGATGTCCTTTCTCATCACCCTGTTGGACAACCTTATCATCATCCTGCTCAACATTGTGCTGCGGAGGTACGGCGGTGCCCAGGGAGATGCCTGGATCACCTGTGCCACCGTGGTGCAGAGCTTCCTGACCATCGTCTTCTGCCCCGCCCAGGGCATCACCACCGGCTGCGGCGCCATCTTCAGCTACCACTATGGGGCAGGGGAGGCCGACAAGGTGTGCCAGGCCTTTGTCTGGGTCTTTGTCCTCTGCGCCGGGTACATCGGCTTGCTGGAGGTGGCAGTACAGCTAGCCCCAGCCTGGTTTGCCGGGCTGTTTCTGCAGGACGACACCCTGCTCCAGATGGCCTGCCTCTGTCTGCGCCGGTACACTCTGGGCTTGCTGGGCATTGCGGTGCAGTACGCCCTGGTGGACAGCCTGACCTCCATGGGCAAGGTGCGGTATGCCTTTCCGCTGTCCATCTTCCGCAAGCTGCTTTACCTGCTCTGCCTGCTGGTACTGCCCCGGCTGGGCACGGTGGACCTGGTCTTTTACGCCGGCTCCCTCTCGGACATTGTGGGGGCGGGGTTCAGCCTGGTGCTCTTCACCCTGGTCCTCTGGCCCCTTCTGCGCCGGGACATCGTCCAGATGGGGGAGAAAACCGGTGCCCCGTCGCCCCGGTGAGACGGAAAAATTTCGGCACAAAACCCGGCGGCAGCGGCTGCCGGGTTCTCTTGACGGGAATTATTACAAGGGTTATAATAATTGAGCGAGAGCGGAAGGGAGGCCCCGGATGAAGGATTCTGCCGAAATCAAGCAACAGAATAAATCTCGAATCCGCACCCTGCTGGCCCAGGGCGGGGCCTATTCCAAGCAGCAAATTGCGGCCAAGACCGGGCTGAGTGTGGCCAGCTGCAACACCTACCTCAACGAGATGGAACAGGCAGGGGAGGTGCTGGGGGAAAAGCAGCAGCTCCACGCGGTAGGGCGCACCGCCGCAGTCTACCGGATGAACGAGGAATATGAGAGCTTTGTCTGCCTTTCCTTCGAGCTGGTGGAAGAAAAACGGCAGCTGACGATCCAGGTCCTTTCCCCCACGGGGCAGGTGCGGCTGCGGCAGGTGCAGCAACTTGACCGGCTGCCCCTTGGCTCCATCCAGGACCAGCTGGGCCGGGTGCTGGCGCAGCTTCCCAACACCAGCCAGATTGTGGTAGGCACCCCCAGCATTGCCGAGCACGGGGTCATCCGCCACTGCGACATCCCCGAACTGGAGGGGGAGCCGCTGGTCTCGCGGCTGGAAGGGGAGTACGGGCGGCCGGTCTCCCTGGCCAACGATATGTATTATAAGATCTATGGGTATGACCGGCAGGAGCAGGTCGGGGACCAGATCATCACCCTGGTCAACTACCCCAGCGGGGTGCTGCCCGGCACCGCCACCCTCTGCAACGGGACGGTCCTCACCGGGCGCAACCTGTTTGCCGGCATGGTGGGCTTTCTGGACTACGGGATGAGCCGGGAGGAGCAGATCCGCAAGCTGCACCGCCCCACGGCCGAGCCGCTGATCATTCAGGCGGTCATTGCGCTGATCTCCATTCTCAACCCCCACAAACTGCTGCTCACCGGGGATCTGATCCGGCCGCAGGACCTGGACTCCATCCGCGCCGCCTGCCAGAAATGTATCCCCCCGGAGTACATGCCGGATTTTGACTATCTTCCCGATGTGGAGCGCTACTACCGCCTGGGAATGTACTGGACGGCAAGAAACAGAAAGGATGAACAAGGATGACCGAAGCGGAAAAGATGCAGCAGGGGCTGCTGTACGATGCCAACTATGATGAAGAGCTGCTGGCGGCCAGAGCACGGTGCAAGGACCTCTGCTTTGCCTTCAACCAGACCAAACCCTCCCAGGTGGAGGAACAGGAGCGGATCATCCGCTCCCTGTTCGGAACGGTGGGGGAACACTTCTGCGTCACGGCACCCTTTTGGTGTGATTACGGCAGCAACATCCAGGTGGGGGATCACTTTTACACCAACCACAACTGTGTGATCCTGGACGGGGCCAAGGTGACCTTTGGGGACAACGTCTTCATCGCCCCCAACTGTGTCTTTTCCACCGCCGGGCACCCGCTGGACACCGAGCAGCGCAACCGGGGCCTGGAGTATGCCTATCCCATCACGGTGGGGGATAATGTCTGGTTCGGGGCCTCGGTGACGGTGCTGCCCGGGGTGACCATCGGCAGCAACACGGTGATCGGGGCGGGCAGCCTGGTCAACCGGGACATCCCCGACGGGGTGGTGGCAGTGGGCAATCCCTGCCGGGTGCTGCGCAAGATCACCGAGGAAGACAAGAAAAAATATTGGAGGAATGGACAATGAAGTGGAATGTGAAAGAGCTGCAGTGGACCCGTCAGCCCAAGAGCTGCGTGATCACCCCGGACAAAATTGAGATCGTCACCAACCCCCACACCGATCTGTGGCAGCGGACCTACTACCATTTCCGCAACGACAACGCCCCGGTGCTTCAGATGGCCACCGAGGACAAGTTTTTCTCCTTTGTGGTGAAAACCGACTTCACCGAGAGCCATCACCGCTTTGACCAGTGCGGTGTAGTGCTCTATCTGGACAGCGAAAACTGGATCAAGGGCTCCATCGAGTACGAGAACGAGCGGTTCCAGCACCTGGGCAGCGTGGTCACCAACCACGGCTATTCCGACTGGGCCACCACCGAAATCCCCGCCACCGTCAAGTCCATGTGGTATCGTCTGAGCCGCCGGGAGGATGATTTCTGCATCGAGTGCTCGGAGGATGGCCAGGTGTACCACCAGATGCGGGTCTGCCATCTGCTGGAAGGCACCGGCGAGATCCGGTTCGGCATCTACGCCTGCAGCCCCGAGGACTCCTCCTTCCGGGCCGTCTTCACCGACATGGCGCTGACCGACTGCAAGTGGCTGGCCCACGACGGCCAGGCCCCGGATGCGGACTGAGCCGGCGGAAGCCCCGGAATCTGGACAACAGAACATCTGCGGAAAACACAGGGAGCCGCCAGCCTTTTTGGAGCTGGCGGCTCCTGCTGCATTGGTCGGAAAATGGCCACAGCATTGAAATTTTGGCAAAAATATGCTAACGTTTCTTTATAAGCACCCACGCCGGGTGCTGCGGCTGCAATGCCGTGTCCCTTGGGACAACCCATGAAGGAGAAATTTTCAGAGGTTTCCCGTCCGGGAAGCCGACCACCATAGCTAGAAAGGAAGCGTTTTTGTGGCACAGAAGAAAACTACGCCCGCAAAGCAGAAGGTTGCCGGTGCAGCCGCTGCTCCGGCTGCCGAAAAGAAGACCACGGCTGCTGCCAAGAAGGCAGCACCCGTAGCCGAAAAGACCGCGCCCGCCGCCCAGAAGGCGACTGCTGCCGAAAAGACCGCTGTGACCGAGAAGGCGGAGCCCGCCAAGAAACCCGTTGCGGCTGAGAAGACTGCGCCTGCTGCGAAGAAGCCCGCTGCGGCTGAGAAGGCTGCACCCGCTGCGAAGAAGCCCGCTGCCGCTGAGAAGGCCGTGCCTGCTGGGAAGAAGCCTGCTGCCGCCGAGAAGACGGAGACTGCTGCCAAAAAGCCCGCCGCTGCCGAGAAAGCCAAACCCACTGCCAAAAAGGCTGCTGCCGCCGAAAAGGCGGAACCGGTGGCCTCAAAAACCACTGTGAAAAAGACCAAGCCCGCTGCCAAGAAGGCTGCCCCTGCTGCCGAGGCGGAAAAGCCGGCGAAATCCGCCGACAAGCCCGCAGCCCCGGTGACTGAGGCACCCAAGCCGGCGGAAGAGAAAGCGGCTCCCGCCCCGGCGGAGGTCAAGCCTGAGGCGGTGGAGTCCGCTCCGGCCGAACCGGTGGAACCCGCCCAGACCGAGGAGGTGCAGCCGGTGGAGCAGGCCCCCGAGGAGCCTCACTACGATACCCCGCGCCGCAGCGTGGCCTTCATCGGCTCGGAATGCCATCCCTTTGTCAAGACCGGCGGCCTGGGCGATGTGATGTACGCCCTGCCCCGGGAACTGGTCAAGCAGAACTGCGATGTCCGGGTCATCCTGCCCCGGTACGCCTGCATTCCCCAGAAGTACCAGGACAAGATGATTTACCGCGGCGAGTTTTATATGGACCTGGGCAAAACCGGCCGCAACTACTATGTGGGCATCATGGAATATGTCTGGGACGGTGTGGTCTATGACTTCATCGACAACCAGGAGTTCTTCTCCGCCGGCAACCCCTACATCAGCCTGGTGGACGACATCCCCAAGTACTGCTTCTTCAGCAAGGCGGCGCTGGCGGCCCTGAACTATATGAACTGGATCCCCGACGTCATCCACTGCCACGACTGGCAGGCGGCGCTGGTGCCGGTGTATCTGCACACCTTCTTCCAGGACACCCCGGTGGGCCACGCCAAGACGGTGCTGACCATCCACAACCTGCGGTTCCAGGGCATCTACAACATTCCCACCATCCAGTACTGGACCGGTCTGCCCGATGAAGTCTTCAACATGGGCGCCCTGAAACAGGACTACGAGGATGCCAACATGCTCAAGGGCGGTCTGGCCTACGCCGACCGGATCACCACTGTCAGCTACACCTATGCCCAGGAAATCCAGACCCCCGAGTACGGCGAAAAGCTGGATGCCCACCTGCGCTACCACAACTACAAGCTGCGGGGCATCGTCAACGGCATCGACTACGGCATGTGGAACCCGGCCACCGACCCGGCTCTGGCGGTGAACTACGACATCACCAACGTGCTGGACCACAAGATGGAGAACAAGCGGGCCTTGCAGGAAGAACTGGGCCTGGTACAGGACGAGGGCAAGTTTGTCATCGGCCTGATCTCCCGTCTGACCAACCAGAAAGGGCTGGACCTGGTCAACGCCATTGTGCCTGATCTCATGGACGGCAACACCCAGGTGGTGGTGCTGGGCACCGGCGACAAGCAGTACGAGGACACCTTCCGCTACTACGAGAACGCCTACCGCGGCATGTTCTGCGCCTGCATCCAGTATGACGAATCCCGCGCCCACCGGATCTACGCCGGCGCCGACGCCCTGCTGGTGCCCTCCCGCTTTGAGCCCTGCGGCCTGACCCAGCTCAACGCCATGCACTACGGCACCCTGCCCATCGTCCGGGAAACCGGCGGCCTGAAGGACACCGTGCAGCCCTACAACGTCTTTGACGGTGAGGGCAACGGTTTCACCTTTGACCGTTACGACGCCGGCCTGCTGCTGGATGCCGTCAACCGGGCCAAGACCGAGTATTTTGTCAACCGCTACCACTGGGACGAGGTGGTCCAGCGGGATATGGCCAAGGATGTCTCCTGGGCCAACTCCGCCCGTCAGTACAAGGACCTCTACCTGGAACTGACGCCGTGGTAATCGGAACCATCCCCAGATAACAGCAGAGGCAAAGCCCCGACGGGCTTTGCCTCTGTTTTTTGTGGAAAAGAAGTGCTTCAGGGCTCGGTCAGCGACAGGGTCACCGACAGGTCCCCCTCGCCCAGGGCGTCCTCCCAGCCATCCAGATCCGAGACAGCGCCCAGACGGGTGTAGGCCCAGCTGTTGGAGCCGTAGAACAGGACAATCTGATTGCCCTGGTACAGCACGATGTCGCCGGCCTTGGTGGTGGTCTGCACATCCTCGGTGGGCAGGCTGCGGCCCAGACCGCCCACCTTCTCAAAGCCGCCGTAATCGCTGACCTCCACCGTGACCGGCCCTTCGGCCAGCCACTGCTTCAGCGCCCTGGCACCCGAGGTTTCGGCAAAGCTGGCTGTAAAATGCTCCTCCCCGATGGTGAGATAAAAGAGATTAGCGTTGCTGCTGCTTTCGGGGCTGGCGGTCTCCTGCACCGATGCAGTGCTGCCTGGCCCGGCGTCGTTCTGGGTGGCGTTGCTGGCGGCCGGCGCCGAGGAGGCGCCCCCGGCGTCACAGCCGGCCAGCAGGATGCCCAGAGCCGCTGCGGCCCCGAATGTCTGAATCGGTCTTTTCATCTGATGCTCCCCCTTGCTCTGTTCCGCCGGATTGCCCGGCATGGATTCCTTGCTTCCAGTATACCGGAGAAAGGATTCTGCATCAAATGCCGGTTTTCAATCCTTTTGCATAGTTAAAACCGATGGAAGGAAAGAAAGGCCAAGTTTTGCAGGGGAGACTGGACAGTCCGGGTCACTCCCGGCCGGGGGCGTCGGTGACCAGCGCCATCAGGTCGCCGTATCCCTCCTGCTCCATCTCCTCATAGGGGACAAAGCGCAGTGCGGCG
Organism: uncultured Gemmiger sp.; assembly: GCA_944382835.1. Lineage (GTDB taxonomy): Bacteria > Bacillota > Clostridia > Oscillospirales > Ruminococcaceae > Gemmiger. The sequence goes on along the minus strand of CALWNP010000012.1, from coordinate 44,919 downwards.
CTGTTGATACAGTACCGCATCCCGCCCAGCGCCACCGGGCCGTCGTCAAAGACATGCCCCAGATGAGAGCGCCCCACCCGGCTGCGCACCTCGGTGCGGTCCATGCCATGGCTCAGATCCCGGGATTCCACCAGAGCGTCTTCATCAATGGGCTTGGAAAAACTTGGCCAGCCGCAGCCGGAATCAAACTTGTCGCTGGAGAGGAACAGCGGCTCCCCGGTCACCACGTCCACATAGATCCCCGGGGCAAACAGATGGTCGTATTCGCCGGTGAAGGGCATCTCGGTGGAACTCTGCTGAGTTACCCGGTATTGTTCGTCGGTGAGCAATGCCCGGATTTCGGCGTCGGAGGGGCGGGTGTAGGGGGAGGCGGTGTCGGGAGTGGCAAAGTCCGCCAGGCTGGAGAAATCCACATGGCAGTAGCCGCCCGGATGCTTGACCAGATATTCCTGGTGGTACTCCTCGGCCAGATAGTAGCAGCTCAGCGGCAGCAGCTCGGTGCGGATGGGCCGGTCATACTTGGATTGTTCGGTGTCCAGCACCGCCTGTAAGGTCTCCAGGTCGGCTTCCTCGGCGTAGTAGATGCCGCTGCGGTACTGGCTGCCCACATCGTTGCCCTGGCGGTTCTCGGCCAGGGGGTCGATGATCTTGAAGAAGTGCTCGGTCAGGGTCTGCAGGCTGACCTGGTCGGGGCGGTAGACCAGATGGACGGTCTCGGCATGGCCGGTGGTGCCGGTGCAGACCTGCTCATAGCTGGGCCGGTCGGTGCTGCCGTTGGCATAGCCCACTGTGACCGATTCCACCCCCGGCACCCGGGAAAAGTAGGACTCCACCCCCCAGAAGCAGCCGCCGGCGTAGTAGATCTCCCGCAGGTCGGCGGCATCTGCCCGGTTTTTCCAGTCCTGGTCTTCAATGGTAGTTGCGGTCTGAATGTTGTTGTTTGTCATGGTACCCTCGTCTTTTCTTGGCGCAAAACAGCCGGTCAAGCCAAGCAGCAGGATGCCGGCTGTTGCCATGGGCAGGATGCGTCCCATCTCTGCACCTCCTTGTTTCGATCTGTGCGCAGAGGCACAAGGGGGAAAATTCCAAAAGCGGCAGACCTGCCTGGGCAGGCCCGCCGCCATGAAACCCTTCGATTGAATTTTTTGGAAAAAACTCAGCCCTTCTTGTAGCCGCATTTGGGGCAGACGCCGTTTTCATTCAGCGCGATGCCGCACAGGGGGCAGCGGTCAATCTGGTTGTGGGTGGTGAACTCGGCCGAAGCGGCATTCACCCCGCTGGTAAAGGTGATCTTGGCGATGTTCAGTTTGTCCTTGAGCAGGTCATAGACAATCTTGATCATCCCCTCCACGGTCAGGGTCTCCTTGGTCACCACCAGACGGCAGTCAGGGTAGGCGGTGGCCAGCTCGGTGTGGAAGGCGGGACCCTTCATCTGGTTCTGGGGTGCGCCGTCCTTGATGCCCTGCTCCTCGTACACCTTCAGGATGGCGGGCAGAAGGGGGTCGTCTTCCCGCAGGATCAGGGCATGGTCAAAGTTTTTCAACAAAGACCAGGCGGTTTTCTGGATCTCGTTGCAGGGGAACACCATGTTGACGCCGGGCTCGATGGTGTCCTCCACCTCCAGGGTCAGGACGCCGGTATGTCCGTGGAGATACTGGGCCTCACCCTTGAACCCGTAAAACCGGTGGGCGTACTGCAGATCCAACTTTGTAATGCTTCTCATAGAAAAACCTCCTTATATTGGTATTCACAAGTCCGAAGACCTGTTTTCCTGGTTGGCCGCCGCCAGCTCGGCGCGGCATTGGGGGCACAGGTACTGGATTTTCAGATCGTACCCCTCGATGGAAAGCCCTGTCTGGCGCTCTAAATCCGCGGTCAGGTCTGCCAGATGGATGTCGGAGAGGCGACCGCACCGGCGGCAGACCAGATGGTCGTGCCGGGTGTTTTTGTCATAGCGGTCGGGCTGGCCTTCCACACTGATTTTCCGGATCCGCCCCTGCTGGTACAGGCTGTTCAGGTTGTTGTACACCGTGGCCAGTACCACCGAAGGATAACTCTTCTTCAGAGCCAGAAACACCTGCTCCGCCGTCATGTGGGAGGAGCCGGAACAAATCAACTCCAAGATTGCATTCTCATATCTCATTGCATTCACCAAATTAGAATTATTCTATTTCCAATTACAGGATACGCCAGTCCGGGAGATTTGTCAAGAAATTTTTCGATTCTTCGTGTAAAATGGTTCGTTACAATCCGAACTCTTTCCCAGAATTGTCGCTATTCCCAGCAAAATGGCCATCCGCCCGTGACAGGGAGGATGGCCGGAAGGGGAGAACGGGCTGCTTTTCTGGGGCGGTCAATCCCAGTCCCAGCCGGTCTCTTCCTCCTCCAAAAGCCGAGGATCATTCAACGGTCCCGGGATGATGTTGTTGATCTCCAGCACAAACCGCCGATGCTCTTCCTGCCAGGCTTCTTCTTCCCGGCGGCGCTCCTCTTCCTCCGGGGAAGGAATGGGGTGGAAAGTGTTCATTGTCATATCCTCCTTTGTGTTTTGGTTGTACTGGGTTGGTAGGGCCCGGCAAGGAGAATCTTCATGGGAAGAAAAAATTTCTGTCCGGGGGTGAACTCTGCCCTCATGCGGCACTACCCAATGGACAGAGGACGACGAGATGCCGCCACACCAAAGAGAAAAGAGGAAATTCCCATGAAAAAACGGTTGATGATCCTTTCCATGACGTTGCTGGCCGCTGTGGCGCTGACAGCCTGTGCCGCAGGGCAGCCTGCCGGGAGCAGCCCTGCCGCCGCTTCGGTCGCTTCGGTCTCCACTCCGGCTCCCACGGGAACACCCACCCCGGCGCCCACTGCCACTCCCAGCCCGACCTCCGCGCCCCAGGAGGACCCGATGATGCTGTCCCGGACGGTCTGTCAGCCGGACCCTCTGGCCAGCATGGAGGGCGGGGTCACGCTGCCGGCTTCCTGGACCGAGAAGCGCTACACCGCCGCCGGGCTGCTGGCCGAAGAATGGTCCGGCCCGCTGGAGGAGGCGGCAGACAGCTGCATCCGGTATGCCTATGATGACCAGGACTATCTGGTGGAGGAGGTCCACAGCAGCCTGCAGGACGGCAGCTGGCAGGTGGTGCAGACCACCACCTATGAGAACGACCAGTTCGGCAACCCGCTGACCGAGACCAATCTGCTGGCCGAGGGCAGTCTGCCGGACAAATCGTACAGCTACCTCTATGATGAGGAAGGACGCTGGGTGCGGCAGGATCTCAACGACCCGTCCTTTCCCACCTGGAAGATTCGGGAATACACCGGCGAGGGATTGGCCTGTACCGAATCCCTCTACTATCCCGGCGATGTGCTGCGGATGGTCTCCGCCTATGATGCCGAGGGCCGGCTTCTGCGGGAGGAGGACCGGGACGGGGAGACGGTCATCGGCTACCGGCAGTACACCTATGACGAGCAGGGCGGTCTGATCTGCGTTAGGGTGGACTACGTCTCGGATGAGCTGGGCCCCATGAACCAGTTTACCTACACCAACACCTATACCCCGCTTACCTGCCTGCTGGTGGATGCCCAGACGCCGAATCCCTGAAAAAAATCCTTGCCGGGCATGAAGTCCGGCGAAACAAGACCCTATAGGAAAGAACAGAAAGCCTTTCCGATTCCATCAAAAAGGAGAAATGCAGAATGAAAAAACGGATTGCAACATTTTTGGCACTGGCCATGGGATGCGTGTTCGGGATGACTGCCATGGCGGCCGAACCGGCTTCCACCTCCCTGAGCATGAGCGTGGACATGAGCCACGTGTACATTGAGGACGCCACCCTGGAAGTGGGGGATACCTACACCTGGTCCTATGACGGCGAGGCCGGTCCGGTGGACTACGGCGAGCAGGGCACGGCGCTGCGGATCGTCAGCGGCCAAGGCAACGATGCGGGCGGTATGACCTTTGTCTATGAGGCCATCGCCCCCGGCACCCAGACCTTCCGCATCGTCAACCGCTGGTGGACCGAAACTTACAAAACAGTCACCGTGACGGTGGAGGCAGCTGCCGTTCAGGAACCGGAGCCTCCCGCTGCGGAGCCCGAGACGCCTGTCGAAGAGCCTGAAACACCTGCTGTAGAGCCGGAAACTCCCGCCGAGGAGCCCGAGACTCCCGCCGAAGAACCGGAAACCCCTACCGAGGAACCCGAGAAGCCTGTGGAGGAGCCGGAGACGCCTACCGAGGAGCCGGAGACGCCCGCTGAAAAGCCGGAAACTCCGGTGGAAAAACCCGAGGCACCCACCGGGGGATCTGAGGTACCCGACTTTAAGCCTGTGACGCCTGCCGAAAAACCGGAAGCCCCGGCGGCGCAGAACAATGCCTCCGGCCAGGAAACGGCGGCACCCAACCAGAGCAAACCGGTTCCTGCAGCCACTGCGGCCCCGGTGGATGATCATGGCGAGATCGCCCAGGCCAAGGCCGACGGCAGCTGGGGGGCCGAGTACACCACCTGCCCCGCCTGCGGTTACCACAACTGGACGGCCAGCTCCTTGGGCTATGTCTGTGACACCTGCGGCCACATCGCAGCCACCGTCAAGAGCGATGCCGGGGTCAAGGGGTACACCGCCCCGGCTCCGGCCGCACAGCCTGCTTCTCAGGTAGCCAGTGCCCAGACCATGGCCGAGGCCCAGGCCGCCAATGACGCATACCTGGCAGCCATCCGCGCCCTGCAGGAGCATGTGGCCCAGCGGGAAGCGGCATATCTGGCATCGCTGGGACGCTGATGTCTCTTTCGATTCCGAATCCCTGATGAATCAACCCACAACCAAGGCTTTCTCCAAGGCTGCTTCGCCCATCGGGCGGGGCAGCCTTTGGCAATATTAGGGAACTGTGCATTTCTTGCATTGGAGCTTTGTTTGTACTATAACTGAAATGGAAAACACCATAAAAGGGAGATCGTTATACAATGCAAGTGCTATCTACTGTGAGCCGCCTGACATCTTTGGTTGTGGCAAGCGCATTTTTTATGACGGCCTGCGGCACATCCATGCCGTCCGAGAAAAGCATGGATCCCGTCAATTCTGCTGCGGAAAGCACAGAAGAAGCTGTGGACTCGGAACCGTCCGGTGCTTCTGCAGCACAGGAAGAGGTGGCCTCTGCTTCGGAGGAGCTCCCTTCGGAACCGTCGCCGACGCCGGTGAAGACGCCGCCCCAGCAGCCGATCTTGCAGACATTCACCTTTACCACCACACAGTATGATGCCAACGTCAGATTGACTTACGATCATCAACAGCGGGTGACTCATATTGAAGTGGGCATGGATCCGGAAGACTTTTCCGATGCGCTGGACCTTCTGGTGACCTATGACGAAGCCGGTCAGGCCAGTGTGGCCATTGATCCTGCCGACACCGCTGGCCGGGAAGATACGCCGGATATGCCCCTGATCAAGAAGGTGGAACTGCAGCCGGATGGTACGCTGGCCCTGGTGGAAGCTGGCTTCAATGCCGAAATTGTTTTGGAATTCAACGATGACGGTTTGCCTGACTACATCTGTTATGCGCAGGAGGACCTGGGCTATCAGTTGACATACGATAAGACTGCTGATGGAACATGGGAACTGCAACAGGCTGTCTATGTTGCCGATCATCTCTCCCATCACACGGACACCCCCGTCTCCAACGGAGTGGAGCCGAAAGGAACCTTTACCTATACAGAAGCTTGATTCTGTTGCCGCTCGTGGGAGCGGCATTTTTTGTATGAAGGATCGACATCCAATACCATCCAATTTTAGCGATGAAAAAGCTTGCAAAATTCTGCAAAAAAAATCCGGCGAGAATGGCAAAAATCAGTTGACGGCGGAATAGACTGATGGTATAATGCAGTCATTCAAATGAATGAGCGATGAATGAAATCATTTATTTGCCCATCTCTGCCTTTTCGGCGGGGAACAGAAAGGGGGCGATCTGTTGCAGGAACCGTGGCGGGATTACATTACCAAGCAGGGCAAGGGCACCAGGGTCAATCAGCTGCTGGCCCGTTACCTTCTGGAACACGAGGACGAAGTCCTCTTCCTGACGGCTCAGGAGCTGGCCGAACGCGCCGGCGTCAGCCAGGGAAGCGTCAGCCGGTTCTGCTGCGCCCTGGGATGCACCGGGTACAGCGATTTCCAGAAAAAGCTGCAGCAGGAACACGTCGCCGCCCCGTCCAATGCGGTGGAACGGCTGCAATATCTGCAGCAGGCCCAGCCCAGCGACATCGAGATCATCGAGTCGGAAAAGCAGGGCATGGATCAGCTGTATGATGTGGTGGCCGGCGAAGCATATCGGGCCACGGTCCAGGCGCTGGCCACCGCCCCGCGGATCTATCTGGTTTCGGCCCGGCTTTCCTCCACCGTCATGCGGTATTTCCACTACGGTCTTTGCAAACTGCGGGATGGAGTGGTGCTGGTGGAACCGGACACCGTCCAATGGCAGACCGTCTGCTGTGCGGACCCCGCCTCGGCCTTTGTGCTGGCGGTTTCCTTTCCCCGGTATTCCAGCCAGCTGGTTCAGGAACTGCGCCAGCTGCATCAGGCAGGTTTTACCATCTCTTCGGTCACCGACAGCCCGCTTTCTCCGGTGTCCGATCTGAGCCGTCATTGTCTGTATGTTCCCATTACCCGTCATTCGATTTTTGATGTGTACAGCACGCCGCTGCTGCTGCTCAACCTGATGCTCAAGGATGCAGCCGCCTGCATCCCCAACCTGGAACAGCGGATGGCCCGCCTGGAAAAGGTGGAGGCCGAGCAGCACGTCTACGAAGAGGGAGGCCGGCTATGAAACGCTACGTCATCACCATTTCGAGAGAATTCGGCAGTCTGGGACGTCCCATCGCAAAGGCACTGGCCGAGCAGCTGCAGATCCAGTATTACGATCGGGACATCGTGGAATACGCCGCCAAGGTCACCAACCAGCCGGTTTCGGTGGTCAGCGAGGTGGAGGAAAAGGTCAACCACTTCTGGCATATGAAATACCCGCTGGGCATCGGCAGCAGTGATCTGCAGGACCGGATTTTTCAGGCACAGCGCCGGATCATGACGGATATGGCTTCCATCCAGTCCTGCGTGGTGGTGGGACGCTGCGCAGACTTTGTCTTCCGGGAATACACCAACCGGTTCCGGGTCTTTGTCTACGCCCCCTTCGAGGCAAAACTGAAAAACTGCATCGAGGAACTGGACCTGGACGAAAAGACCGCCCGCCGGATGATCCGGGAGGTGGACGCGGCCCGGGATGCCTACCACAGAACCTACGCCGGCACCCCGATCCAGTCGCCGGGCAATTACGACCTGATGATTGATTCCAGCTATCTGGGGGTGCAGGGAACCGCCAAAACCCTGGCAAGTATTGTGATGCAACGGTTTGAGTGAGGCGAGTGGGATGGAAGTGAACACGAAGCGGCTGCACGAACGGCTGGATGCACTGGCCCGGTTCGGACGCAACGACAATGGCGGCATCGACCGCAGCATCGGCAGTCAGGCCGACAGGGATGCCCGCGCCTGGCTCACCGCCCAATGGCAGAGCGCCGGATTGAATGTGCGCACCGACGCCATTGCCAACCTGTGGGCCCGGGTTCCGGGCAAACCGGGCGCTCCCATCGTGCTGGGGTCCCACCACGATGCGGTGCCCGACGGCGGCCGGTTTGACGGTGCCCTGGGGGTGCTGCTGGCCACCGAGGTGGTGCAGACCCTGTTGGAGAACCGGGTGCCCACCCGTCACCCGCTGGAGGTGGTTTCCTTCACCGCCGAGGAACCCAATCCCTTCGGCCTGTCCACCCTGGGCAGCCGGGCCATCACCAGCAAGCTGACGCCGGAGCAGATCCTGGCCGCCCACGATGACACCGGACGCCGCCTGGCGGATGTGATCGCCCAGGTGGGCGGCAATGTGAAGGCGCTGCCCTTTGAACGGCTGCAGCCCGGCGAGAAAGCCGCCTATCTGGAACCCCACATCGAACAGAGCCGCAACCTCTATGATGCGGGGCTGGCCGTGGCCACGGTGGACCGGATCACCGGCATTTACCGGGAATGGATCACGGTGGAAGGGGAGGCCAACCACGCCGGCACCACCACGATGCCCCGGCGCCATGATGCACTGCTGGCCGCCGCCGAGCTGGCCCTGGCGCTGGAAGCCACCGTATCCCGGGTCAACCGCAGCGATGTGGTGGGCACGGTGGGAAAGATGGATGTCTTCCCCAACGCCGCCAACATCATTCCCGGCCGGGCCGAGCTGATTCTGGAAATGCGCACCCCCGACCGGGAGCTGCGCAGCCGGCTGCTGGAGGAGTTCACCGCCCGCATCGAGGCCATCGAGGCCAAGCGCGGGGTCCGGTTTGTCCGGCAGGTGAACCTGGACCAGGCCGAAGTGGTGCTGAATCCCACGGTGGCCGCAGCCATTGCCGATGGATGCCAGGCGGTGCAGGGCAAACCGGTCAGCCTGGTCAGCATGGCGGGACATGACGCGGTACACATGAGCGGGATCTGCCCCACCGGGATGCTCTTCATCCAGAGTGTGGAGGGGATCAGCCACAGCCGTCAGGAACTGACCCATGATGCCGAGATTGACAGCGCGGCCCGGGCATTGCTCCACGCTGTGCTGGAACTGGATCAGACCCTGCCGGTCTGAGAGGAGGAATTTCCATGAGCCAACAGATCTATGAGCCGGCGGTGCTCTTCACCGGCCGGGAGATGCGCCGGGATACCGCCGTACTGGTGGAAGATGGCTGGATCACCGCCGTGGATACCCCCGCTGCCCTGCACGAAAAGGCACCGGAGGCCCAGCGGCTGCGGTGGGAAAACACCGCCCTGCTGCCCGGCACCGTCAACGTACACAACCATTGCTTCCAAAGCCTGCTGCGTGGCCTTGCCACTGACCGCCCGTTTCTGGAATGGCGGGATCAGGCATTGTATAAGTTTTCTCCCATCCTCACCCCGGAGGACCTGTACACCGGTGCGGTGTTCGCCTTCTCCGAGATGATGAAATGCGGCGTCACCACGGTATCGGATTTCTTTTACGTCCACAACGACGGGGCCGAAAGCGATGAGGCCATCATCCGGGCGGCCCGGGATGTGGGCATCCGGCTGGTGCTGGCCCGCACCATGTACGACTGGGACGGTGCCCCCGCAGGCTATGTGGAGACCGTCGACCAGGCGGACCGGGCGGTGCGCAGCCTGATGCAGAAATACAACGGCGGGGCGGACCGGATGGTCACCGTCATGCCGGCTCCCCACAGCCTGCACGCGGCCTCCCCTGAGATGGTCCAGGCCGGTCACCAGATCGCGGTGGATTTTGACACCAAGTTCCATATCCATGTGGCCGAGGAGCCCTTCGAGGTGGAGGGCGTCCAGAAAGAGTTCGGACGCCGCCCCATGGAGCTGCTGCATGACCTGGGGGTGCTGGACGACCGGATGATCGCCGTGCACTGCGTCTGGCTGGACGACCACGAAAAACAGCTGATGGCGGATGCCAAGGCCAGCCTGGCCTACTGTCCGTCCAGCAACATGTTCCTGGCCGACGGGATCACCGATCTGCCCAGCCTGCTTCACAACGGGGTGACGGTGGGACTTGGCACCGACGGCGCCTGCAGCAACAACCGCAACAGCGTCTTCGAGGAGATGCGGATGGCGGCCTTGCTGCAAAAGGTCAGCACCTGCAACGCCCTGGCCATCACCGGCCAGGAAGCGCTGGAGATGGGCACCTCGGCCGGCGGACGCCTGCTGGGTCTGCCCGCGGGACGGATCGAACCGGGCTGCTGCGCCGACTTCACCGGCATCAACCTGGAAGACCTGTCGCTGCAGCCGCTCTACGACAATTACGAACAGCTGCTGCCCAATCTCGTCTATGGGATGCAGCCCTCTGCCGTCGACAAAGTGGTCGTGCAGGGGCGCCAGACCGTGGAGGGCGGCCGGCTTCTGGGGGTTCCGGAACCGGTTGTGATCAACAGCGTGAGAAAGTTGATGCAAAAATTCCAGGACGCCGAATAAACTTGTTATTGTTCCGTATGCAAAGGGGCATAGGAAGGCAGTTTTGCCTTTCTGTGCCCCTTTTCATATATTTGAAGCGCCGGAGCAGGCCGAAACGTTCGGCCGCCGGCCGGTGCCTCAAAATCTGAAAGGAGAGAAGGAATCATTATGAAAACGAAAAAATGGATCTCTGTCTTGCTCACGGCTGCACTTTGCGCGGGACTGGTTGGCTGCGGCAGCACTGCCGAAAGCACCAGTGCCAGTGAAAGCACTGCCGAAAGCACTTCCAGCTCCGAAGCCTCCAGCGCCGCCAGCAGCGGCTCGGCGGAAACCGCAGCCGCCGGCGGTACCCTTCGCGTGGGCACCGACGCCACCTTCGCCCCCTTTGAATACGAAGAGAACGGCGAGTATGTGGGCTTTGACATCGATCTGATGGAGGCCATGGCCACCCAGATGGGCTACAGCGATGTGGAATTTGTCAACACCGCCTTCCAGGGCCTGATCCCCGGCCTGACCGCCGACAAGTTTGATGTGATTGCCTCGGCCATGTACATCACCGACGAGCGCAAGCAGAGCATCGATTTCACCGATCCCTACTTCGCAGGCGGCCTGTGCATCATGGTCCAGAAGGACAACACCGAGATCACCGGCCCCGACACCCTGTCCGGCAAGTCGGTGGCGGTGCAGGTGGGCACCAAGTCGGACACCTACCTGGATGAGAACTACCCCGATGTGAAAAAGGTCACGGTGGAGCAGAACTCCGAAATGTTCCTGCAGCTGGAAACCGGCAAGGTGGACGCAGTGGTCACCGGTCGCCCCGCTGCCCTGACCTACGCCAAGACCTCCGGCAACGTCAAGGTGCTGGATGAGAACCTGACCCAGGAGGACTACGGCTGGGGCGTCCGGAAGGATGATACTGCCCTGAAGGATTCCATGAACGCAGCCCTGGCAGCCCTCAAGGACAACGGAACCTACGATGAACTGGTGAGCAAGTGGTTTGAATAAGCTGCGATGAGCTGACCCATGGCCGGCAGGCGGCCTGCCTGCAGTGCCGCCGCTTTTGTTTGGGAAAGGATGCCGAGAAGATGGATTTTTCAATTTTACTGCAAGGGAATACCTTTTTGCTCATGCTGCAAGGCTTGGGCTACACCGTATTTTACTCCACCACGGGCTTTGTGCTGGCCTTTGTCATTGGCATTCTGATTGCCTTTGGCCAGGTCTCCCGCTGCCGGTTTGTGCAGGTGATTTCCAGCGTGTACCTGTCCTGGTTCCGCTCCACCCCGCTGCTGGTACAGCTGGTGCTGGTGTATTACGGGCTGCCCATCGCCTTCGGGCTGGACACCGCCGCCTGGATCTGCGGCATCATCGGCCTGGGCATGTACAGCGGTGCCTATGTGTCGGCGGTGCTGCGGGGCGCCATCGTCTCCATTGACAAGGGACAGATGGAAGCCGGGCGCTGCCTGGGGTATTCCTACTGGCAGACCATGCTCAAGGTGGTGCTGCCCCAGGCCCTCAAGCGGGCGGTTCCGCCGCTGGTCAACGAATACATCTCGCTGACCAAGAACTCGGCCATGCTTTCCACCATCACGGTTACCGAGCTGTTCCGTCAGACCAACCAGCTGATCGCCCGCAGCTTCCGCACCCTGGAACTCTACCTGGTGGCGGCGCTGCTGTACTACATCCTCAATAACATTGTCGGCTTCATCGGCAATGTCATTGAAAAGAAACTCAAAACAGGGGAGGAATTGTCATGATCGATGTTGTGGGGGTGGACAAATACTATGGGGACCACCATGTGCTCAAGCACGTCAATCTCCATGTGGACAAGGGAGAGGTTGTGGTCATCATCGGGCCGTCCGGTGCCGGCAAGAGCACCCTTCTGCGCTGCATCAACTACCTGGAAACCTATCAGGACGGCTATGTCAAGCTGGATGGACAGTACATCGGCCGCCATATGGTGAACGGCAAGTCGGTGGAGACCAGCGAACGGGATCTGAACCACATGCGCCGCCGCATCGGGATGGTCTTCCAGAGCTTCAACCTGTTTTACAACAAGACGGTTCTGCGCAACCTGACCATGGCTCCGATGGATCTGCTGCATCGGCCCAAGGCGGAGGCGGAAGCCCGCGCCATGGAACTGCTGGAAAAGGTCGGTCTGCCCGAAAAGGCCTCTGTGATGCCGGCCAGCCTGTCCGGCGGGCAGAAGCAGCGGGTGGCCATTGCCCGGGCCCTGGCCATGGACCCCGAGATCATGCTGTTCGACGAACCCACCAGTGCACTGGACCCCGAGATGGTGGGGGAGGTGCTGCGGGTCATGCGGGATCTGGCCGATTCCGGTATGACCATGGTCATCGTCACCCATGAGATGAACTTCGCCCGCAGCATCGCGGACAAGATCGTGGTGCTGGAGGACGGAGCACTGATTGAATCGGGCACGCCGGAAGAGATCTTCCAGCATCCCAAACACCCCACCACCAAAAACTTTGTCCAGACCCTGAGCCAGCGCCTCTCCTCCTGATGCTGCCCCATACTGGAAGAAACAGGATACCCATGCACAAACATCTTTATCTGCCCCATCTCGGGATGCGCGCCGTCAAAAGTGCGGTGGCCGTGGGGCTCTGCCTGGTGATCTACGCCCTGCGCGGATTCCAGGGCATCCCCTTTTACTCGGCGCTGGCCGCCCTGCAATGCATGCAGCCCTACCACGCCAGTACCAAAAAAATGGCCATCCAGCGTGTCACCGGCACCCTGATCGGCTCGGTCTACGGGCTGTGTCTGCTGCTGTTGCAGATCCGCCAGTCCGACCACCGTCCGGGACCCTACCTGCTCTACTGCGTGGCGGTCTCGCTGGGGGTGGTGGTAGCGCTGTACACCGCTGTGGCACTGCACAAAAAGAACGCGGCCTATTTTTCCGGGCTGGTGTTTCTCTCCATTACGGTGGTCCACATCGGGGATCAGAATCCCTATCTCTTTGTCCTCAACCGTCTGCTGGACACCTTGCTGGGTGTGGCGGTGGGCATGGCGGTCAACGAATTTCGCCTGCCCCTGCGCCATCGGCGGGACCAGCTGCTGGTCACCGGGCTGGATGATGTGATGCTGCCCCGTACCGCGGCTATGTCGGATCTGACCCGGGTGCGCCTCAACCGGATGCTGGATGACGGACTGCCCCTGTCGGTGATGACCATGCGGACCCTGGCCTCCTTTCTGGAAGCCACGGCGGGACTCCGGTTCCGCCTGCCGGTGATCCTGATGGGCGGCGCCATTCTCTATGATCCGGTGCACAACGCCTTTCTGGAAAAGCGGGAGCTGCCCGCCCGGCGGGCCAGGGAGCTGATCGACATCCTGCGGGACTGCGGCCTGTGCTGCTTTGCCAATGTCATTGTGGGCAACTCGGTGCTGATCTTCTATGATGACCTGCCCGAGGGCGCCCCCAAGCAGATGGTGGAAAAGCTGAAGGTTTCCCCCTACCGCAACTACCTTCATCGACCCCTCCCGCCGGAAGAACCGGTGGCCTACCTGATGGCGATGGACAAAACCCCCGCCATCGAGGCAGCCCACGCCCGGCTGGAGGCCGAGCAGACCCAGGATTTCCGGATGCTCTGCTATCCCTCTGACGATTACCCCGGTTACTCCTATCTCAAACTCTACCGCACCGACGCCACCAAGCTGGAGATGCTCCGGGTGCTGCAGCAGCGCTGCGGATTCACCACGGTGCGCACCTTCGGCAGCCTGGCCGGCGTCTATGACGAATACATCCCGGATGCCGGTGGCTCAACCCTGGTCCGCAGACTGCGCAGGGCCGATCGGGTGTGGCCGCTGGGACATTCGGCCCGGTGAGAAGACGGCCGGTTCTGCCCGCTGTTTCTTCCGGGTTCCCGGTGCCATTCCCTTCGGGGCGCTTTTCGCCCCATGGTTCTCGGTTCGGGAAGCCCCGGTCGCTGCCAGGCCGGGGATCCGCTCCCGGACCCTGCATCATTCTTCTCCTTTTGGAAAGCCACCCCATGCCGAGGGGTGGCTTTTCCTGCTTTGCTCCAAAGAAAAATCCGAACCCAACTCCGGCCGGAGAAGGGTTCGGATTTTGTTTTGTCTGAAAAAAGATGTTCCGGTTACAGGATGGCCCGGACTTCCGCCTCCGGCACCACGCTGTTGATGCCGCCGTGGGTCTGGGTGGACAGGCTGGCGGCGCAGCAGGCAAACCGGGTGATCGCCCGCATTTCCTCCACCGACAGTTCCTCGGGGGCCTTGCCCAGCCGCAGGAACTGGCTCATGGCGCTGCCGCCGAAGATGTCCCCGGCGCCGGTGGTGTCGATCACATGCAGCCCGGTGGGGGAGGGCACCTCGCCGCAGCCGTTGCGGTTGGCAAAGTGGCAGCCCTTGGGGCCCAGGGTGGCGTAGACCAGCCGCACCCCATACTCTTCCAGCAGTTTCTGGGCGCCGGCCTCGGGGCTCAGTCCCCAGAGGAAGTCGATCTCCTCGTCGCTGATCTTGACGATGTCGGCCTGGTGCAGCGTCCACTCCATCTGCTCCTTGGCCGCGGCCTCATCCGGCCACAGCGGCATCCGCAGGTTGGGGTCCAGGCTGATGAGCTTGCCGTGCTCCTTGGCGTAGGCCACCGCGGTGCGGGTGGCCTCCCGGGCCGGCTCGTTGGTCAGGCTCAGGGTGCCGAAGTGAAAGACCTTGCAGCCCTCCAGCAGGTCAAAGGGCAGCTCGTCCGCCCGAAGGCAGGTGTCGGCGCCGGGCTTGCGGGCAAAGCTGAAGGACCGGTTGCCGGTCTCGTCCAGGGTGACGAAGGCCAGGGTGGTGAAGACGGCGGGGTCGGTGCGGATGCCCTGGGTGCCGATGCCCAGGCCGTCCAGGGTGGCCACCAGCTGGCGGCCGAAGGCGTCCTCCCCCACCTTGCCGATGAGGGCGGTGGAGCAGCCGTAGGCCTGCAGGGCGGCCAGGAAATTGCCCGGCGCCCCGCCGGGCTGGGCTTTCAGGGTGGGGTAGCCGTCGGAATCGGTGGAAACGGGGGCAAAGTCGATGAGCAGTTCCCCCAGGGCAACAACGTCGGTCATAAGAAACCTCCCTCAATCATCATAGCGCGGTACCTGATCGGGAAAGGCCTGGGCAATGCTTTCCTCGATGGAAAAGGCCTTGTCCAGCCGATTGTAGAGCAGGAACAGCGCGATAAACAAATCCAGCCAGACCCCCACAAAGGGCAAGAGCAGGAGGGTCCAGGGGGCAAACAAAACCAGAAACAGCCACCACACCAGCTGCAGCAGGGCAACCCCCAGGGTGGCAAAGAAATGCTGGACGGTGAACAGCAGGGCATTGCGCAGCCGCACCACAGCCCGCTGGTCAAAGAGCACCAGCTGGGGCCAGTACAGGGTGGAAAGCACCAGAAACACCAGCCAGCTGAACAGGTAGATCAGGACGGTTACCAGGGTGGGGCGCACCGGGCTCCAGAAGAACAGCATTATCCCCGCGAAGGAGGCCGCTGCCAGAAACAGCCCGGTCAAAGCCCCGGGGAGCAGCGAGGCCCGCAGATTCTGGGACAGGCTGCGTTTGTAGTTGTGGGCCCAGCTGCCGGGGGCATCCCGCAGTGCTCGGAGCACCGTGTCATACAGGCAAGCCAGAAAGGGCCCGGCAATGACGCCGCCGATGAGCCCGGCAGGCAGCAGCACCAGCAAGCTGGTGCTGAGGATGGCGTATCCCACCCCGGCTGCCAGGGGCAGACAGCCCACCATGGTCACAAGACCGGTGAGGAAGAACCGCTTCCAGTTGCGGCCCAGCACATCCTGGTACCGGTCAATACCGATCAGCCGGCCCCGGGCATCCCGCTGGGGTTCCCCGGTCTGATAAGGACGAAACAGATTCATGACCCTGATCTCTCCTTTGGCGATGGGTTCATTCGGTCAATCCCGGGTGGTGCCGCCGGGCTGATAGCGCACCGGCAGGCAGACCAGGGAGGGCAGTGCGGTAAAATCCTTGGACAGCACCATGTTCACGGCGGTTTCGGACGGCTCCGGCACCGGCTGCACGATGGTGGAACAGACATACTCCTTGTCCCCGAACATCCGGATGCCGTCAAAGCCGATGACCTGTACATCTTCCGGCACCCGCAGCCCCAGGTTCCGGACAATTTTGATGGCCTGCCAGGCCATCAGATCGGTGCCGCAGAACAGCCCGTCCAGTGGGGTATCGGTTTCCAGCAGGTTGTGGCGCAGAAAGACCTCAAAGGCCGAGATTGGCGCATCGTCCTGAAGATTGCACACTTCAAAAGGAAGGCCGATTTCCATGCAGCCGCTGACAAAGCCGTCCTTGCGCTTGCTGGGCTCATTGGTCAGGGAAGAGCCGGTGCGCAGGCAGGCCACCCGGTGGCAGCCCAGTTCGGCCAGCTTTTTGGCCGCCAGCTGGCCGCCGCCGAAGTTGTCCGATGCCACACAGGGCACCGATACGCTGAAAAAGCGGTCGATGGTCACAAAGGGGATGCCGGCAGGAATGTCCAGCTTTGGGTTGTAGGTCAAGGCGATGATGCCGTCCACCCGGTTGTGCACCACCATGCTGACGAACTCCTGCTCCCGGTCCCGGTCGTACTCGGTGAAGCAGAGCATCATTTTATAGCCGCGCTTTTCCAGCGCCATATTGATGTGATGGGTCAGCAGGGCAAAGAAGGGGGCAATGGTGTTGGGAAGGCAACGATCCCGGCTCCACCATCCCCATGAGCTTCGGCATCGACCAGTGGTGCTGGGGCCAGAACATCTTCTACGCCGGCTTCGGTTTCACCAACTGGACCAATGACATCTGCGCCGACCTGCTGCTCCAGCCCGACGGCACCGTCAACTTTGTCAGCGACGACGACAACTACCGCGCCGCCCTGGAATACTTCCACAACTGGTTTGCCGAGGGCCTGATCGATCAGGAAGCCTTCAGCCAGACCGATACCCAGTACATGGCCAAGTGCTCTCAGGGCGAGGTCGGTGTGGCCACCTGGTGGTACATCGAGGAGCTCATGGGCGATTACGCCGATGACTATGTCTTCCTGCCGGTTCTGGCCGGCCCCGACGGCACCTACAACGTCACCGTCCGTGACGGCGGCGGCGTCAACTCCGGCAACCTGAGCATCACCTCCGCCTGCGAAAGCCCCATCAACCTGCTGAAGTTCTACGATCAGTGGTATGATCCCGAGAACGTCATGCAGCTGCAGTACGGCCCCATCGGCACCTACTTCACCGAGCAGGACGAGAACGGCCTGTGGCAGAGAATCACCGACGACGAGGCCCAGGAGAAGTTCGGCAAGAGCGCCGGCGAGGTCAAGAGCGAGTGCGAGGTCTACGGCCCGAAACTGATCATCTCCGACTACTACGCCACCACCTTCGAGATGGAGCCCCGCGCTGTGGAACGCCTGACCGACCTGTACGACTACTGGATGCAGTTTGTGGATGACACCACCTGCTACCCTGTGGACTGCGTCTACACCCAGGACGAACTGGACACCATCGACAAGTGGCGTGTGGACTTTGAGAACTTTGTGGCCGAGCAGGAAGCCACCTGGCTGCGCGACGGCGGCATCACCGATGAAACCTGGGAAGCTTACAAGGAGAACCTGAACAGCTACGGCATGCAGGAACTGCTGGAGACCTACCAGGCCGCCTACGACCGCTATGTGGAAACCGCCGGCACCGCCGACACCACCGTGGCAGCAACCGCCGAGTCCGCTGCCTGATCACCCAAAAAATCTATCCGGAAAGAGAGGTTCTTCCCCATGCCGTGTTCTACGACGAAACTGGAAGAAGCCCGCACCTATGAGGCGCGGGAGGGCAATGCCATCCCCGCCGATGATCGCCCTTCCTTCCATCTCACCCCCTGGACGGGGTGGATGAATGATCCCAACGGCTTCTGCTACTACCAGGGAGCCTACCACCTGTTCTATCAGTACTACCCCTACGACACCGTCTGGGGCCCCATGCACTGGGGCCATGCCATGAGCACCGACCTGCTGCACTGGACCTATCTGCCCTGTGCCATAGCGCCGGATACCCCGGCCGATGCGGCCGGATGCTTCTCCGGCACCGCGGTGCCCACCCCCGACGGCCAGCTGATACTGCTGTATACCGGGGTGCAGAAGGTGGGCAAGCAGGACAAACAGACCCAATGCCTGGCCGTGGGCAACGGCACCGACTTCGTGAAGGAGGCCGTCAACCCCGTCATCGACGAGGACCAGCTCCCCGCCGGCGGCAGCAGCGTGGACTTCCGCGATCCCAAGATCTGGTACGAGGATGGACAGTACCACTGTGTGGTCTCCACCCGGGATGCCCAGGATCAGGGCCGCATCCTGCTCTACGAGAGCCCCGATGCCCGGCACTGGACCTATCGCACCACCCTGGATCGCTGCCGCAGCGAGTATGGCATGATGTGGGAATGCCCCGACTTCTTCCCGCTGGAAGGCCGCCAGGTGCTCATCGTCAGCCCCCAGGAGATGGAGGCCACCCCCGATGGGGAGTTCCACGCAGGGTACGGCATTGTGGCCCTGGTGGGGGACTATGACAAGGAACAGGCGCGCTTCACCCGGCAGTGGGTACAGACCCTGGATTCCGGAATGGATTTCTATGCACCGCAAAGTGTGCTGACCCCCGACGGCCGCCGTGTCATCATCGGCTGGATGCAGAACTGGGCCAACACCAACGATACCCCCCGCCGCCACCGCTGGTTCGGCCGGATGAGCCTGCCCCGGGAACTCTTCCTGCGGGGAGACCGGCTCTGCCAGCGCCCGGTGCGGGAACTGGAAACGATGTGGAAAACCACCGTCCGCCGCAGCGGGGTGCTGGAAGGGGAGGCCCGCTATGAGGGACTGTCCGGCCGGCATCTGGACCTGAGCCTGACGCTGGACGCCACTGCCCAGTGCAGCGGCTTCTGCCTCCGCTTTGCCGAGGATGGCCGCCATCACACCGACATCCAGTGGGACCCGGTCAAGGAGACCCTGGCTCTGGACCGCAGCCTGAGCGGTTCCCGGCGGGATTTCGTCCATCGCCGGGAGGTGCCGGTGCAGCCCCGGGAAGGCAAGCTGACACTACGCCTGATCCTGGACAACGACTGTGCCGAACTCTTCGTCAACGATGGAGAGCGGGTTCTCTCCGCCGTTCTGGAAACCCCGCGGGAGGCGGATGGCATCTCGCTGTACAGCGAAGGGGCACTTCCCTTCGAGATGGTACAGCATGACCTGGCCTGATTTCTTCTGAAACCACCCAATCTTCCATAAACCAAAAACCGCCGGCTCCTCTTGTGGGGAGCCGGCGGCTTTTGGTGTGGTGGGGCAGCTCAGCGGATGCCGTACCGCTCCATCCAGAAATTGACCTGCAAAAAGTAGGCGATCATCTGGGGCCCGGCCATCAGCTGGCCGAACCAGGGCCGGCCGTAATCCTTGGGCTGGGCCAGGAACTTCTCCGCCTTGTTCCGGTCCAGGAACCGCAGCACCGGCGCCTGGGGATTCTCCAGCATCTTGCGGAATCGCCGGGTCAGCAGCGCCTCGTAGGCGGGGGAGTAGGTTTTGGGGTAGGGGCTCTTTTTGCGGTAGAGCAGGGCAGGGGGCAGCAGGTCCCGGCAGGCATCCCGCAGCAGCCGCTTTTCCATCCCCTCCCGGTACTTCATCTCCCAGGGGACGTTGTAGAGATATTCCACAATCCGGTGGTCGGCAAAGGGCACCCGGGCTTCCAGCCCCCAGGCCATGCTGGTGCGGTCCATCCGGTCCAGCAGCGTCTGCATGAACCACCGCAGGTTCAGCACGCTCATCTGCCGCCGGCGCAGGGCATCCCCCGTCTCTCCGGGCAGGGCGGGCACCTGGGCCAATGTCTCCTCGTACCGCTGCCGCACATAGGATTCCAGATCCAGCTCCCGCAGCGCTTCCTCCGAAAGCAGGACGGTGCGGGCGCTCAGGTCGGCAGACCAGGGAAAGCCGTCGGCATTCAGCAGCTCAGGACGGTAAAACCAGGGATAGCCGCCGAAAATCTCGTCGGCACACTCCCCGGTCAGCGCCACCTTGTTGTGGGTCCGGACCAGGCCGCAGAAGTAATAGAGGGAGGCATCCACATCGGTCATGCCGGGCAGATCCTTCATGACCACCGCGTCGTCCAGCAGGTCGGCCAGGGTCTTCTCGTCACATTCCAGATAGGTGTGGTGCAGCGGATAAAGGGCCAGCACCTGGTCCACATAGGGGCGGTCCCGGCTGGGCTGGAAGGCGTTGGCCTGGAAACAGTCGTCGTTGTGGGCAAAGTCGAAGGAAAAGGTATTCAGGGTGCCGCCCCGCTCCCCCAGATATTGGGAGGCCAGGGCGGTGACCACGGTGGAGTCGATGCCGCCGGACAGGAAACTGCACACCGGCACATCCGAGACCATCTGCCGCTTCACCGCGTCCCGCAGCAGCCAGGAGACCTTCTCCACCGTCTCGTCGTAGCTGTCGGTGTGGGGCTTCGCCTCCAGCGCCCAGTAGCTGGACGCCTGCAGCCCCGCCCGGGACCAAGTCAGGATCTGGGCGGGTTTGACTTCCCGCAGCCCGCAGAAAACCCCGCAGCCCGGGGTCCGGGCCGGCCCCAGCCCGAAGATTTCCCGGAAGCTGTCCAGGTCCGCCCGGGGCTGAATCCGGGGATGGGAGAACAGCGCCTTGGGCTCCGAGCCGAAGACCAGGGTGTTTCCCTCCAGGGCGTAGAACAGGGGTTTGACCCCCATGCGGTCCCGGCAGAGCAGCATCGTATCCCGGGCCCCGTCCCAGATCACATAGGCAAAGATGCCGTTGAGCAGCCGGGCCACCCCGGCCCCGTATTCCATGTAGCCGCAGAGGATGACCTCGGTATCGCTGTGGGTCTCAAAGGTGTAGCCCCGCCCGATCAGGTCCCGCTTGAGCTCCTCGGCGTTGTAAATCTCGCCGTTGTAGACGATGGCCACCTCGGTCCCGTCCCGGCGGCGGACCATGGGCTGGGCGCCGCCCGAAAGGTCCCGGATGGACAGCCGGGTGTGGGCCAGCCCCACATGGCTGCGCAGATATTCCCCGGTCTGATCATGACCGCGGTGGGCAATGGCGGTGCGCATCCGCTCCAAAACCCGGGTCCAGGCCGGGGCATCGGGGAGAAAGTCCGCCTCAAAGCTGGAAAATCCTGCAATTCCGCACATAACAACACCCCTTTCCAAAGAGAACGCCGCCCGGCGGGGCGGCATCCTTGCTTCCATCCATCACAATATTCCGCCGCCGGCCGTTTGATACAGCGCCGGGCAAAAAAGGCGTACAAAAAAGGCGGAACATCCTCCCCAAAGGGAGGATGTCCCGTCTTTTTCATTGAATACCGGTGTATTTGTCGGCGTTTTTCAGCACCGCAATCAGGGGACAAATCAGAATCCCACAGAAAAAGTTGCTGGTCCCGTGGACAAAGTCCCAGGGCAGCCCGGCCAGAATCCAGGCGATCATGCCATGGAAGTCCAGCCCGAAGAGCAGGGCCTGGGCCGGGGCATACAGGGTGCCGAAGAGATAGCCGTGGGCCGCACAGACCACCATGTACACCAGAGGCTGAACCTTGGCCGGAATCCGCCGCGGCAGCAGCATGACCCAGGCCCACAGGATGGCCCACAGGTAGAGGTAGGGCAGCCACCACAGGGCAAACCCTGCCATCAGCCCGTTGAGCAGCACATAGGTGTAGATGGGGTAGAGGGCCTTTTTGCGATAGACCACCGTCATCGCCACCACAAAGACGCCCAGCAGATGGACGTTGGGCAGCATGGACATCAGCACCTTGGAGGCGTACATCAGCGCCCCCAGCATGCCGAAGACGACGGTCTCCTTCACCGTGACTTTCAAGTTACTCTACTTTGAAGGTGTAGGTGGAACCCGCGGTGACAGGGGTGGAATCCACGCCGGTGGAGGCATACTCCCCATCCACATAGAAGGCCCAGTACTTGCCATCGGTGTCGTAGTCCACCGTGATGCCGTCCACCGTCTTGATGTAGAGGCCGTAGTCGCTCTCGTCGCCGGCGATCAGGCCCAGCTCCACCAGGGCGTCGCCCACGGTGGTCTGGTCGGTGTTGATCTGGTAGCTGGTTTCGTTGCCGTCACCGTCCACCACGGTAAAGGTGAAGGCGGTGGCACCCTGGCCCAGCACGTTGCCCGCAGCCTGGGAGGCGGCGGTGTCGGGGCTGGCAGGCTGGGCTTCGCTGGAGGCAGCCTCACTGGAGGTGACCTCGCTGGACGCAGCCGCGCTGGAGGTGCTGCTGTCGGTGGTGTTGCCGCTGCAACCGGTTGCCATCAGTGCCAGAGCCGCAATCAGCACACTGCAAACCAGCAGCGACAGGGATTGTTTCCAATTTTTCAGTCGCATGGTTTTGTCTCCTTACTTGGATTGGTTGAAATTCCTCCCCACCGGTGCTCGCGGTCCACGGGAGGTTGCGCCTGAAAAATATTCCGACTGGGCACGGCGTCCTTCACCTTCTCGGGACCAGGGGTCCCAATGGCGTGTCCCCGGCTGCGGCACCGGGCAGAAGGACGGCGAAAATGTGCGATACGGCGACGGGCTCGTACAGGATTTCCACCTGTTTCCTTTTCAGGCGGGTACTATTATACCCCGGAAAGGCCGTTTTGGCAATCCGTCGTCTTTCCTCCGCCGGGGGCGGCCGGGTCGCCTGCTGGCTCGGCATGCAGCTCCACCGTTACCGGACGGCAGCCTTCGCTGGCAAAATGCACCCGGATCACCCCCGGCTGCCGTTTGGTGCGGATCACCGCCCGCAGCCGGCCCAGCCAGGTTTTGTGCCGGGGCAGGTTGTAGGGCTGGTCGTTTTTCTGCCAGGCACTGCCAAAGCCCTGGAGCTGGCCGGGACCTTCCAGCCCGAGGCTGACCAGGTGTTCCGGCAGGAGTTTGGGAATCCCGGCATCGTCGGTGACGGTGATGTCCACAAAGGCGAAGTCCTGGCCGTCGGCAATCAGCCGGGTGCGGTCGGCCCGGGCTTCCAGACGGGTGGAGGCGGGGTCGGCGGAGTGCACCGTGGTGCGGTAGAGCTCCCGGCCGTCGGCGTCGTAGCCCACGGCGGTGAGGGTGCCGGGGTGGTAGGTGCAGGGAATCTTGGCAAAGTAGTCCTCCACCGGGGCACTTCCCACCGGCTCCCCGTTGAGGAAGAGGCTCACGCTGGCGGCATCGGTGTAGGCGTCCACAAAGGTGGGCTGGCCGTCATATCCCTCGTAGCTCCAGCCCTCCACCGTGTCGGTCCAGCGGTAGCTCTGCACCAGCGGAGCCTTGCCGCCGTGGACCGGCGGCTGGCTGGCCAGGTACAGCCCGTGCTTCTGGGGGTCCCAGGCAAACTCGAAGCGGTGGATGGCGGGCAGAATCAGCCCGTTGATGTCGATGACGCCGCCGTAGTTGATCAGCCAGGGATAGCCCTTGTAGTCTTCGTCCTTGGTGTAGTGGAGGTTGCCGCAGTTGGCCTCCCCCAGATGGTCCTGCAGCGTCCAGACAAAGTCCCCGATCAGATAGGGATGGCTGCGGGCAAACCGCATGGTGTTTACCAGCATGGTGCAGCGGGTCTCGGTGCCCAGCAGCACCCGCTCGGGGTGGAGCTGGTGCAGGATCTCGTACTTGTCCTCGTAGTAGTTGTACCCGGCCAGGTCCAGATAGGGGTAGAGGTTTTTGGTGGCTTCCTCGTCGGCCCGGCGGTAGGTGGGGGGATAGAGGTCATTTTTCTCCTCGTCAGGCAGGTTGGCCGCCGCCCCCAGGAAGATCTTGACATAGTGCTGCCAGTCTTTGGCCTTGTTGGCGGGGTCTTTGGCCATCCATTCGTCTTCGTCCTCGGTGAGGTAGGGGGTGCCCTCCAGATACTCCCGCAGCCAGTGGACGCTGGGGCAGAGGACGGTGAGCCGGGTGGTGTCCAGGGCGTGGATGGTGTCCACAATCTCCCGGCCGATCCGCACCCCCTTGACGCTGCCGGCCTCGGGAATCTCGTTGCCGATGGAGTAGATCAGCACCGAAGGATGGTTGTAGGCGTCCCGGACCATGGCCCGGACATCGGTTTTGAAATCCGCCTCAAAGTGGGCCACATAGGGGCTGAGATTCTTCATCCGGTACCAGTGGTCAAAGGCCTCGTCCATCACATACAGCCCCACCTGGTCGCAGGCTTTCATCAGGCTGCGGCTCATGGGATGGTGGGCAGAGCGGATGGCGTTGAACCCCGCCTGCTTGATCTTGCGGGCCCGGTGCAGCTCGGTGGCATCGTTGTTGATGACCCCCATCACCCCCATGTCGTTGTGGATGCAGCCGCCCCGCAGAAAGACCGGTTTGCCGTTGATGCGCAGGCCCTGTTGGGGGTCGGCGCTGAGGGTGCGGATGCCGAAGGTGTCCTGGGCGGTGTCCAGCGTCCGGCCCTCTTTCCGCAGGGCGGCCCGGACGGTGTAGAGGGCGGGGGATTCGGCGTCCCAAAGTTTGGCGTCGGGCACCTCGGTCTCCCACACCGCCCGGCCTTCCCGGACCTGGGCGGTGCCCCGGGCCACCGCAGCGCCGCCATCCTCCAGAGACAGGGCCACCTCCTCGCCGCCGGTGCACTCCACCTCCACCCGGACCCGGGCAGGATGGATGGACAGGGTGGTGACCCGGAGGCCCTGGGGCAAAATCCAGGCCTCGCCCCCGGCATAGAGGTGCACCGGCCGGTAGATGCCGCCGCCGGTGTACCAGCGGCCGTGGCCGTCGTAGGGCACATGGGCCACCACCTTGATCTGGTTCTCCCCGGCAGGGTTCCAGCTGGGGCAGGCGGTGAGCTCCAGATGGAAGGGGGTAAAGCCGTAGGCTTTTTCCGCCATCTTCACCCCGTTGACAAAGATCTCCGACATGCAGTATACCGCCTCAAATTCCAGAAAGAGGCGCTTGCCCGCCAGCTGGGGGCCGGGGGTGAACTGTTTGGTATAGGTGTAATCCGAGCCGTGGAAACCGGCCAGGAGAAAGTAGGGTTTGGTGTTGGGGTCCCGGGGGGTGTTGATCATGGCGTCATGGGGCAGGGTGACCACCGCCCGGCGGCCATCGGCCGGATCGGTGAACAGCCAGTCGTCGTTGAAGCTCCATTCTTGCATGGCAGATTCCTCCTTGTGGATGCTCGGCTCACAGCCGTGGCAGGATGGCCGGGGTGAGGGACAGGGTCAGGCTTCCTTCTTCCAGCCCCTCACAGCGGACGGTCAGCACCGCGTTGCCGGCCTGGTAGCCGCTGCGCAGCACCGCCAGGGCACGGCCCTGGTAGCTGTGGAACTGTCCGGTGGTGTAGTTTTCCTCGGTGATGGGGTTGGCCGAACCGAACCCGGCCAGCACCGCTTCCCCGGTGACGGCGGCCTGCAGCGGCAGGGTGGCGTCGGGCACCAGACGGCCCTCCCGGTCCACCACCTCCACCTGAACGCAGAGGACACTGTGGCCGTCGGCAGTCAGGGACTCGGCCTCGGCATGCAGCCGCAGTGCGGCGGCCGGGCCGGTGGTCTCCAGCATCGCCCGGGAAACTTCCTGCCCCCCTTCCAGGCTGACGGCATCCAGCCGCCCGGCAGAATAGGGGAGGACAAAGACAAAGGTGTGGGGCATGCCGGCTAGCAGGGCATCTCCGGCTTTCTGCCGGCCTACCTCCCGGCCGTTGCAGAACAGCACCACTTCGGGGGCGGCGGAAAAGACCGCCACCCGGACCTGCTGCCCCTGGGCGCCGGGCCAGTTCCAGCAGCGCCGGACAGCAGGAAAGCCCCAGCGGCTGAGAAACTCCTCCTGATCGGTGACGGCGGGGTCATAGCTGAACAGGAAGGTACGACGGCTGCCCCAGACCACACTGCGGTAGTCCCCCTGGGGGGTGGGGCAGCCGGTCAGGTCCAGGTCGGCGTCGTTGGCCAGCCGCCAGGGATAGGGACTGCTCCAGGACGACAGCTGGTACTCCGCCATGGCTGCGGCGGGGTCCCCCGGCACCAGGAACATCCCTTTGCCCAGCCCGGCTTCGCCCAGGTAGTCCCAGGCGGTCCAGGTGAAGTCTCCCACCAGATAGGGGAGCGTCTCCACCATCGGCCAGTGGAGGCCGATCTCCTTGGGGTAGGTCTCGGTGCCCAGCATGACCCGGTGGGGATAGAGCCGGTGGTCCAGCTGGTATTTGTCCTCCATGTAGTTGTAGCCCACCACGTCCAGGCCGTTGACAAAGGGGGCGGAATACTGCTCCCAGGTGGTGTCCTCCTCCGTGTCGGTCTGGGCGTTCTGCACCGCCCCGGTCCCCGAAGCCAGCAGCTTGACCATGGTCTGGCGGGTCAGCTGCTCATCCAGCCCGTTCCAGTAGGAGCACAGGGCGTTGGTGACAGGCCGGGTGGGGTCCAGTGCCCGCACCGCCTCGGCCAGCTGGGTTGCCAGGGCGTAGCCGTGGTTCAGCCCGCCCCGCTCGGGAATCTCGTTGCCGGTGCTCCAGAGGATCACCGCGGGATGGCTGCGGTCCCGCCGCACAAAGGCGGCCAGGTCCTTCTGCCAGTCGGTGTCAAAAAACTGGTTGTAGTCCCCGGGCTGTTTCATCATCCCCCAGGCATCGAAAGCCTCGTCCAGCACATAGACCCCCAGCCGGTCACAGGCCTCGATCAGGGCAGCCGAAGGGGGATTGTGGGCGGTGCGGATGGCGTTGTAGCCGATCTCCTTCATCCGGGCCAGCTTGCGGGCTTCCAGATCATAGAGGGAGATGGCTCCCGCAATGCCGTTGTCGTGGTGCAGGCAGCCGCCCCGCAGTTTGACCGTCCGGCCGTTGATCCGCAGCCCGTGCTCGGCGTCTACCTGGATGGTGCGCACCCCAAAGAGGACCTCGGCCTCGTCCACCATGGGCTGGTCTGCCGGAATCAGATGGGTGCGGAAACTGCCGCACTCGGTCATCCGGGCATGCAGACGGTAGAGGTTGGGGTGCTCCGCATTCCACAGAAGGGGCCAGGGCAGGGAAAAGCGGAGATGGGCGGTGGCCAGGCTGTCCGGTTCCACCTGCAGGGGCTGGACACAGCGGGCGGCCTCGGCGCCGGTGTCCTCCCGGGTCAGCCAGACCTCCACCGAGGCCACCCGGGGCAGACCGGTCCGATTGCGCAGGTCCACGGCCACCTCCAGCTGGGCAGATTCCGGCTGGCCGTCGGGGCCGTAGTCGATGGACCGGGTGATGCCAAAGATGCCGTCGGGTTCCAGATGCAGCGGCGAAACATGCAGCAGGCTGACACTGCGCAGCAGACCGGCTCCGGTGTACCAGCGGGAGTTGGGCTGCATGGCGGGGTTGAGGGTGATGGTGATGCGGTTGGCCTGGCCGCAGTAGAGATAGGGGGTGATCCGCACCGCAAAGGGGATGTACCCGTTGTGTTGCAGGGCAGCCCGGCAGCCGTTGACCTCCACCGTGGCGTTCATCATTGCCCCGTCCAGCTGCAGGTAGACCTCCTCGCCCTCCCACCCGGCGGGGATCTCCACCTGGCGGGTGTAGTGGGCCGGTCCGGCGGTGTAGAACCCGCTGGCCGATCCGGCGGGGGCCTTGGGGTCGGGGCCGGCTTCCATCATGTAGTCGTGGGGAAGGTTGACCTGGCGGAGCGGCTTGCCGGCCAGCTCGGGCTTTGCGGCGGCCAGAAATTCCGACAGGCTGTTGTACATCCCGGTGGAAAACTTCCAGCCCTGGTCCAAGTTCAAGGTTCTCGCTGTTTTCATACAAATCCTCCTGAATCCAGAAAATGTCCGGCCGCGGGGGCCGGACGAAGGAAAGTCTGCTCTTACTCTTTTGCCTGCTGGGCGGCACGCTGGGCACGCCATTCCTTCAGCCGGTCGTCCACCTGGTAGCGGTTCATCAGCAGAATCATGACCAGGAAGAGGATGGCGGGAACCAGGCTGGCGCTGAGCCGGATGCCCAGTATGGCGGCAGAGGTCTGCTCGGCTGCGGTGCCCACATAGCCGGACAGGCTGAGCACGGCGCCGGTGACCAGGCCGCCCACGGCGCTGCCCACCTTGGAGGCGAAGCCGGTCACACTGCCCAGGGTGCCTTCCATCCGGGGATGGTTGTTCATCTCGTTGAAGTCGGCGCAGTCGACGATGAACATGTTGAACATCATGGTAAAGGGCACCACCGCCACGCTGGACAGCAGGCCGGAAACCACCACCAGCACCAGGTTGCTGCCGGCAAAGAACATCATGACATAACCCACCAGGGCCACCACAAAGCCGTACACCGACATCTTTTTCATGCCCAGGTGCTTGCGCATGGCCGGCATGGCAAAGGCCAGGGGCAGGCCGATGACCGAGAACACTGCCGTGACTCCCATCAGGCCCACGTTGCCGATGATCCAGGTGAAGTAGTAGACGCCGGTGCCCAGGCCAGCCGCGATGTTCTGCAAAAAGCGGACCACGGTGAGCAGGTCAAAGCTGGGGTTGGACTTGAAGAGGGTGACAATGTCCCGGAGCTGAAGCTTTTCCTGGGCGGTGTCGGCCTCGTTGTTGTACCGCTCGGGGATGAAGAGCATCCGCAGCACACCGATGATGGTCAGGGGCAGGGCGAACATCCCGATCAGGCGGCTCCAGCCGGCGGGGGAGGTGGCCATCTTGGCCATCAGGGAGGGGAAGAAGATGTTGAAGGCGAAGCCGGCGCCCATGGTAAAGAAGCTGCCGTAGGCGGTCAGCTTGGTCTGCTGTTCCCGGGTCTTGAAGGCGCGGACCATGTACACCACGTTGTTGCCGTTGAGGAAGGTGACGCAGACGGCATTCATAAAGATGTACATGAAGAAGACCCAGACATACTTCATCACGTTGGACAGGCTGGCGGGGCAGCTGAAGAGCAGCCAGGTGCACAGCCACAGCGCCACCATGAAGATCTCATAGGGACGGCCCTTGCCCCAGCGGGTGTTGGTGCGGTCGATGATGAAGCCCACCAGCAGGTCGGTGATGCTGTCCACCACCTTGCTGGCGGCAAAGACGGCACCCACAATCACCGGTTCCAGGCCCAGGGTGTCGGTGCAGTAGATGCTCACAAAGCCCAGGACCAACGTGGCGATGGCCACCGAAACCGAGCTGGTCTGCCACAGAACCAGCCGCCCGAAGCCCAACTTGGTGTCGGGATTTTTGACTTTTTTCATGATAATCCTCCTCGTCAGGTATCCTGATCCAAAAAACGAGATGTGCCGGGGTTACTGGCAATCTTCCGGCTGCCACGCCTCCTTTCGGTCCAAAGGCGGTGCGCTCTGCCTGAAACGCAGGGGAAGCCGGACCTGCCCGGGATCCAATGATCTGTTCATGCTGTTTTTCCCTTCTGTTGCAACTTGATGTGCCTAGAGTGTACCAGAAAAAATCCCAAAGAACGAGATATAAACTGGCGAACTTGTCATGTTTTTGGTGATACGGGGAAAATACGGCCAAAAAATATCCAAATCAGCCAGAAAGATTACACAAAGCCCCCGAAGCTTCTGCTATAATGAAGTCGGTGGGGGAAACCACCCCACAGAAAGGGGAAACTTCCATGAATTTTGGCAGCAACCTCAATCCGGTGTTTCACCAGATGGAATATTTCGCCCAGATGCTGCAGCAGTGCAACGGGCTGAGCCTGTGGTGCTTCAGCCGCAACCAGACCCTGATTGATACCACCTGCACCGAGCCCAAATCCTTTCTGATCTTTCTGGAGCTGAGCAAGTGCCTGGACTTCATCACGGCGGACCCCGAGCGGTACAAGACGCCGGTCCTGATGGAGGATGCCATCGGGATGCTGTGGGCGGCGGACTTTCTGCGCAGCGGCCCGGAATCCCAGACCGACTGCATCCTGGTGCTGGGGCCGGTGTTCAGCTCGGCCTCCTCGCTGCAGATGCTGCGGGATGCCATCCGCAACCTTCATTTTTCCGACAGCCTGAACCAGGTGGTGCTGGAACGGCTCCAGAGCGTGCCGGTCATGGGCACCACCAGCTTCAACCAGTTCATCCGGATGCTCCACTGGAATATGACGGGCCAGGTCATCAAGAGCAGCGAGATCCTGGCCCAGCAGTATGAGCAGAAGGTCACCGAGCGGCAGGAGGAAAACGACGTCAACCCCGAGCGGAGCTTTTATGTGGAGGAGCGGCTGCTGCAGTTGATCCGGGAGGGCAACCCCGGCTACAAGGGGCTGGCGGAACCGCTGATCGAGAGTATCCCCCAGGGGGCCACCCGGGAAGGGGGACTGCGGCAGAACAAAAATACCGTCATCATCTTCACCGCCCTGGCGGCCCGGGCGGCGGTGCAGGGGGGCGTGGCACCCCGGACTGCCTCCAAAATGCAGGACTACTATATACAGCAGGTGGAGCAGTGCCGGCACTATACCAACCTGGTGGAGCTGAACAAGGAGATGATGGAGGACTTCATCAACCAGGTGCGCCATGCCAAACAGAACAAGGGGATGAGCCGCACGGTGCGGGAATGCTGCGAGTATCTGCAGCTGCACCTGAAAGAACCCTTTTCCCTGGAACAGATGGCCCGGACCATGGGCTATACCGAATACTATCTGAGCAAAAAATTCGCCCGGGAAACCGGGCAGAAGATCTCGGCCTATCTGCGCCAGGCACGGCTGGAACAGGCCAGGATCATGCTGGTGGAAACCGACAACACCGTCCAGCAGATCAGCGAGGAGCTGCAGTTCAGCTCCCGCAATTACTTTACCAAGGTATTTACCCAGGCCTACGGGGTGTCGCCCCAGGTCTACCGGGAACAGTATGGGGTGGAAGATCATGAAACTAAAACTCAGACCGAACACTGACATTGGAGCACTTTTGACCCGGATCGGCACCTGCCGGGGAGAGGTTACCTTTCATACCGAGGAGGGGGACTGCCTCAACCTCAAATCCCTCTTCTCCACCTATGTCTTTTCCATGCTGGCCGATCACCCCGATCTGGTGGAGCAGGGGTGGCTGGTTTGTGAGGAGCCGGAGGATGCCCCGCGGCTGGAACCCTTTGTACAGCAGATGGAAGCCCTCTGATTAATGGGGGAATAACTGGCGCTTTGGAGAAACTATTCGCTTTTTATATCAAACAAGGCGAATAAACACTCTAAAGCGCCAGTTTTTATATTCCTCTTTCGGGGCGGAAATCGTAGAATACCCTCAGAAAGTAAAATGTTTGATCTGGAAAGGGTGCCGCTCTATGAGGAATGATCGATTACTGAATGACAACTGGTTTTTCTCCAAATCCCCCGAGGCAGGGCCCGGCCAGCAGCCCCGGGACAGCGAGCCGGTCACCCTGCCCCACACCTGGAACGCCAAGGACGGAACCGACGGCGGAAACGATTATTTCCGCGGTGCCTGCTGGTATTACAGGCAGCTGTCCTGCCCACAGCAGGAGGGGGAAACCTGGCTGGAAGTCCGGGGCGCCGCTCTGCAGGCCCAGGTCTGGCTCAACGGTCAGCTGCTGGCCAGCCACCCGAACGGCTATTCCACCTTCCGGGTCAACCTGACCCCGGCGCTGCAGCAGGACAACCTGCTGGCCATCCGGGTGGACAACAGCAAAACCCGCACCGTCTATCCCCAAAAGGCGGATTTCACCTTCTATGGCGGGCTGTACCGGGAGGTCCATCTGATCACCGTCCCGGCCGAACACTTTGTGCTGGATCACTTCGGCGGCCCCGGCCTCAAGGTGACCCCGCAGCTGGACCGGGATCTGCGCACCGCCCAGGTCACGGTGGAAGCCTGGGTGACCGGAGGAGATTCGGTCAGTTTCCAGGTGGGGCAGCAGCGCCAGACCGTTCCGGTCCGGGAAGGATACGCCAGTACCACCTTCCGGCTGGACCCGGTCCATCTCTGGGACGGTCGGCGGGACCCCTACCTTTACACCGCCCTGGCCGAGCTGCCCTCGGGGGACCGGGTGTCCCTGCGGTTCGGATGCCGCCGGATGGAGGTGGACCCCGACCGGGGCTTTTTCCTCAACGGACATCCCTACCGGCTCTGCGGTGCCGCCCGCCATCAGGACCGGGCCGATTTGGGCAATGCCCTCACCCTGGCCCAGCACGCCCAGGACATCGATCTGATGCTGGAGATGGGCTGCAACACGGTGCGGCTGGCCCACTATCAGCAGGCCCAGGAGGTGTACGACCTCTGCGATGAGAAAGGGCTGGTGGTCTGGGCCGAAATCCCCTATATCACCGAACACATGCCGGAGGCCAACGACAACACCCGGCTGCAGCTCACCGAGCTGGTGGTCCAGAACCACCACCATCCCTCGATTTTCTGCTGGTGCCTGTCCAACGAGATCACCGCCGCCGGCGGGATCAACCCCGACATGGTCGCCAACCACCAGGCCCTCAACGAGCTGTGCCACCGGCTGGACCCCACCCGGCCCACCACCATGGCCCACGCCTTCATGCTGGACCCGGCGGATTCCTTCGTGCGGCTGGCTGATCTGCGGTGCTACAACCTCTACTATGGCTGGTACCTGGGAGAGCTGGAACAGAACGAGCAGTTCCTGGATGACTTCCACAAACAATATCCCACCCTGGCCATCGGCCTTTCGGAGTACGGCGCCGACGCCAACCCGGCCTACCAGAATGAACACCCTGCCAAGGGAGACTGGAGCGAGGGCTACCAGTGCCTTTACCACGAACATATGCTGGCCATCTGGGAGGCTCGGCCCTATCTCTGGACCATGTACGCCTGGAACATGTTTGACTTTGCGGCGGACGGCCGGGACGAGGGCGGAAAGCCGGGGCAAAACCAGAAGGGACTGGTCACCTTTGACCGCAAGATCAAGAAGGACGCCTTCTACCTTTATAAGGCGTATCTCAGTGACGATCCCTTCCTGCACCTCTGCGGCCGGCGCTACCGGGACCGCACCGGCGAGGAAACCGAGATCAAGGTCTATTCCAACCAGCCGTCGGTCACCCTGTGGGTGGACGGCGAGGAACGTCAGACCCTGACCGGGCACTGTGTCTTCCGCTTCCGGATTCCGCTGACGGGGGAGCATCAGATCGAAGCCCACAGCGGGGCGCTGTCCGATGCCATGACCATCCGCAAGGTGGATACCCCCAACCCGGACTATCGCTACGGCGGCAAGAACGCCGTCAACTGGTTTGACCGGGAGGACGAGATCCTGCGGGAGGGGTACTTCTCCATCCGGGATTCCATGGAGTCGGTGCGGGCGGTCCCGGCGGCGGATGCCGTGATCCGGGAGCTGCTGGAACCTGCCCTGATGAAGATGGCCGCCTCCTACGGCGAGGTGGCACAGAATGTCTCGGTGCCGGAATCCATGCAGAAGATGATGAACCGGATGAGCATTGAGGGATGGATGAAACAGGCCGCCCGGTTTGTGACGCCGGAACTGGTCCATCGAATCAACCACGCCCTGAACCAGATTCCCAAACCCTGAAAGGAGAACCGGAAGGATGGAGTTGTATGATCTTACCGTCCAGCAGGTCAGGACCCCGCTGGGCGTCGAGGCGGGCAGCAGTCCCCGCTTTGGCTGGAAACTGCAAAGCCGCCGCCGCAACATCAGGCAGACTGGCTATCGGCTGACCGTCTGCGGACCCCAGGGCCTGCTCTGGGACAGCGGCAGGGTGGCAAAGGACACCAACGCCTTTGTGCCCTACGGCGGTCCGGCGCTGGAAGCCCGTACCCGGTATACCTGGCAGCTGACGGTGTGGGACAACCGGGGGGAGGCCGCCCGGGCCGAGAGCTGGTTTGAGACCGCTCTGGCCCCCGCAGACTGGACCGCAGCCTGGATGCGTACCCCACGCCCGGCCCCCCAGCGGGGCAAGGGCTTTGGGGAACAGCCGCCGGCCACCCTCTTCCGGCGCAGCTTCTCGCTGACCGCGGCACCGGTGCGGGCCCGGCTCTATGCCACCTGCCTGGGGGTCTACCGCCTCACCGTCAACGGGGTGCGGCCCGATCCCCGGGAGCTGGCCCCGGAACACACCAGCTACCGGGGGCTGCTCTGCTACCAGATTTATGATCTGACGGCGCTTTTGCAGCCGGGGGAAAACGTCATCGGCATGGAGGTGGGGGACGGCTGGTACTGTGGCCCCCGCACCCAGCCGCCGCTGGACGGGCAGATCCCCGACCATACGGTGCTCTTCCAGCTGGAGGCAGAGCTGGCCGACGGCAGCCGCTGCCGGATTTGCTCCGACGGAGCGGTGCTGACCCACGAAAGCCCGGTGCGCTCCTCCGACCTCTTTGAGGGGGAGCGGTATGACGCCCGCCTGGCCTGCCCGGGCTGGGATGACCCCGGCTACGATGTCCGGGGATGGGCCCCGGCGGTGGCGGTGGAACGGGGGATGGAAACCCTTCATCCCCAGATGGATCCCCCGGTGCGGGTGGTGGAGGAGCGGTCCGCCCAGCGGGTCTTCCAGAGCCCCAAAGGGGAAACAATTGTGGATTTCGGCCAGGTGCTGGCCGGCCGCACCCGAGTGCAGGCCACCCTGCCGGCAGAGGCCTGCCTGGTGGTGGAACACACCGAAACCCTGGACGCCCAGGGCAACTACTTCAACAACAGCGAAGGACTGATGGGCCCCACCCTGCAAAGGGACGAGTACATTTCGGACGGCACCCCCGCCGCCTACGAAGCCCGGTTTACCTACCACGGCTTCCGGTATCTGCGGGTCACCGGCCTGGACCATCCCAAGGCCGAGGACTTCACCGCGGTGGTGCTCTCCAGCGACAACCCCAACGCCGGCACCTTCAGCTGTTCCGACCCGCGGCTGGTTCAGCTCTACCGGAACACCCGCCGCAGCCAGCAGGCCAACATGATCTCCATTCCCACCGACTGTCCCCAGCGGGAAAAGGCAGGCTGGACGGGGGATATCTCCCTCTACGCCTGCACCGCCCTGCTCAACCAGGAGGTGGCCCCGCTGCTCAGACGGTGGCTGCACAGCCTGGTCTGTGACCAGCGGCCCAACGGTTCGGTGCCCTTTACGGTGCCGGACACCGCCCTCTACCATTACAGCGGCGCCGAGATGGGCCCCAGCACCGGATGCGGCGGGCCGGTCTGCTCCGCCGGCTGGGGGGACGCGGCCATCACGGTGCCCTGGGCTATCTACGAGATCACCGGGGACACCGGGATTCTGGCGGAACAGTACGCCAGCATGCAGGGCTGGGCCGACTATGTGATCGGCCGTGCCCGGGTCCATGCCCCCGGCAGTACCCTGCCGGATGCGGTGGAGGAGCATCTGTGGAACACCGGCTTCCAGTTCGGGGAATGGCTGATCCCCAGCCAGGCGGACCGCCCTCAGGAGGAAATCTTTGCCACCATGGCGGCCTCCGCCGGCTACACCGCCCCCATCTTCGGTTGGATGGCGGTGGACCGGATGGCCCGGGTGGCCGAGGTGCTGGGCCGGACCCAGGATCAGGCCCGCTATACCGCCGAGGCCGTTGCCATGAAACAGGCCATCCAGACCGCTCTGGTAACCCCCGAGGGCCGGATGCAGGTGGACCGGCAGGGCGCTTATGTGCTGATGATCGCCTTTGACCTGGTGCCGCCCCGGCACCGGCAGGCTTTTGCTGACCGCCTTGCCCAGCTGATTCACGAGAACGGGGACTGCCTGGACACCGGATTCCTGCCCACCCCCTATCTGCTGGACGCCCTGTGCAAGTCGGGCAACCGGGAACTGGCCTACACCTTGCTGTATCAGCAAAAAGCCCCCTCCTGGCTGGCTCAGGTCCGCCAGGGAGCGACCACCATCTGGGAAAGCTGGCAGATGTACGGGCCGGACGGCCAGCCCCGCAAGGAGAGCTTCAACCACTATACCTACGGCACGGTGGATGACTGGATCTTCCGCAACATTGCCGGGATGGACCAGCAGGGGGTGGGATACCGCCATCTGGTCTTCCATCCCCAGCCCGATCCCAGCCTGCGGTGGGCCCGGCGGAGCTACCGCACCCCCCAGGGGGAGGCGGCCATCTGCTGGAAACGCAGCGAGGGACGGTTCACTATGAAAGTCCAGGTGCCCCCCAATGCCGATGCCCTGGTGATTCTGCCCGACGGCTCCCGCCGCGAGATCGGCAGCGGCAGCTATACCTTTTCCGTCAGCGAACCACCGCTGACTGCACCGGATCACACACCTTGTACAGAAGAAGGAGACAACAATGGAACGATATCTTGACCCCACCCTGACCCCCGAAGAGCGGGCGGATGATTTGCTGGCCCAAATGGACCTGGAGGAAAAGTTCGGCCAGCTGCAATGCTGGGCCATGCTGGACGGCTTTATGGGCAAACCGGTGGAAAAACTGCACCCCCATGGGGTAGGGCAGGTGTCCTGCCTGGCAGTGACCATGATGCAGGACCGCCAGGCGGTGGCCGGTCTGGTCCGCCGCTGCCAGGAGCAGATTCTGGCAGTCAGCCCCCACCACATCCCGGCCATCTTCCACATCGAAACCCTCACCGGGCCTCTGGTCACCGACGCCGCCAGCTTCCCCTGCGGCATCGGCCAGGCCAGCGGCTGGGACCCGGAGCTCCAGCAGCAGATGGGGGAGGAGATCGGGCATCAGGGGCGGATGCTGGGCTTTTCCCAGGGCCTGGCCCCGGTGCTGGACCTCTGCCGGGACCCGCGGTTTGGCCGGCAGGGGGAGGGCTACGGCGAGGACCCCACCCTGGCATCGGCCATGGGCACCGCCTATGTGCGTGGTCTGCAGCATGACCGGCAGATGATGGCCACCTCCAAACACTTTCTGGGCTTTATGGCAGGGCAGGGGGGCATCCACGGTGCCCGCACCGCCATTGAGGACCGGGAACTGCGGGAAATTTACGCCAAACCCTTCCAGGCGGCCATCACCGACGGCCAGCTGGGCGGGGTGATGAACTCCTACGCCTCCATCAACGGGGAACCGGTGGTGGGCAGCCGGCATCTGTTCCGGGACCTGCTGCGGGATGAGATGCAGTTCCAGGGCATCACCGTCTCGGATTACAGCTCGGTGGGGCAGCTGGAAACCATCCACCATCTTTCTGCCGACAAGGCCGAATCCGGCCGTCTGGCACTGGAAGCGGGGCTGGACCAGGAACTGCCCAGCGCCGAGTGCTACGGTGAAGCCCTGCGGGAGAGACTGCGCCGGGGGGACACCGACCCCGCTCTGCTGGACCAGGCGGTGCGGCGGATTCTCATTGCCAAGTTCCGCCTGGAGCTGTTCGAGCATCCCTTCCCCGCCGAGGACCTGTCCGATGGGGCCTACGGGGTGGACCAGGCCGCAGCCCTGAGTCTGCGGGTGGCCGAGGAATCCCTGGTGATGCTGAAAAACGACGGCGTCCTGCCCCTGGCGCCGTCGGGCAAAAAGGTGGCGGTCATCGGATACCACGCCAACAGTGCCCGCGCCCTCTTCGGCGGCTACCATGCCATGAGCATGAAGGAGAGCTCGGTGGGGGTGACCATCAGCATGGCGGGCATCTCGGTGGACCCTGACTCCCCGGTGGCCTTCAATGCGGTCAACGAAACCTACCCCGGCTCTCGGGTCTGCCGGGAAAATCCCAAGGTGGAACCGCTGGTGCGGCAGTGCTATCCCGGCATCCACTCCCTGCTGGAGGCACTGCGGGCGGAATGCCCCGACGCCGATTTCCAGTACGCCGAGGGCTATCCCTATGCCGGCGATAACCAGAGCGGCTTTGCCCAGGCGCTGGAGCTGGCCCGGCAGTCGGATCTGGTGATCTGCACCCTGGGCGGACACTACGGCTGGAATATGGCCGCCACCAGCGGCGAGGGCATCGACAGCTCGGACATCGGGCTGCCGGCCTGCCAGGAGGAATTTCTGAAGCAGCTGGCCGCCCTGCACAAACCCGTGGTAGGGGTCCACTTTGATGGTCGCCCCTGTTCCAGCGATGCGGCAGATACCGTCTGCAATGCCTTGGTGGAGGCCTGGGCACCCGGCCAGCGGGGCGGGGATGCCATTGCCCGGATTCTGTTGGGCAAGGCAGACCCCAGCGGCAAGCTGCCCTGCACCGTGGCACGGGACGCAGGCCAGATTCCGGTCTACTACAATCATCTCAATGGCTCCTCTTACAGCCTGAACAACAGCATCGCCTTCAACTCTTATGTCAACGAGCCCCACGAACCCCGGTATTATTTTGGCCATGGTCTGCACTATACCCGGTTTGCCTACCGCGATCTCACCCTGGACAAGACCGAGCTGGGTCCGCAGGAGGAGGCGGTAGTGCATCTGACCGTCCAGAACACCGGAGACCGCCCCGGCACCGAGATCGTCCAGCTCTATGCCAAGGACTTGCAGGCTTCGGTGGTCCGCCCCGCCCTGGAGCTGGTGGGCTTCTGCCGGGTCTCTCTGCAGCCCGGCGAGAGCAAAACGGTGACCTTTGCCCTGCCCATGAGCCAGCTGGCCTTCCTGGACCTTGCGATGCGGTGGAAGGTGGAGAGCGGCAAGATGCAGCTGCTGGCCGGGCCTTCTTCCAAGGAGCTGCCGCTGAGCACGGAATTCTCCATCACCGGCGATGCCTTTGTGGAGGGGGCCACCCGCGGGTTCTGTGCCCGGGTGCAGCAGATCCGGTAACCGCAGAAAACCTCAAAAACTGGATAATATCCCCTGCCGGAATCGAGGAAAATTTCTTCCGCCCCGGCAGGGGCTTTTTTGCAAAATCCGGGGACGGATCATGTCGGCAACCCGATGAAAAACACTCAGATGAATACAAAACTGTACGCCATAGAAATACAAAACTGGCCGGATTCGCCAATGGTAATTTTGAGTGTCCTTGCACGACGCACAATTTGTTGAATAATTATGAAAAAAGTGGCGAAAATTGCCCGAATATTGCGGGGGACGTTTGTACAATCCACAGAAAAACAGCGCTGCAAGCACAAAATGGTCCAAAAAGACTTTTCATTCCAGGATGAGGAGACTATAATACTACATACAGTACAAAGACGTACGGGTATTCTCAGGCGTTTTTGTACTTTTTTAATTATCTTCTTGTTCTGTTTGATTTGGGAAATGGCAGAACGGGAAAAGGGAAGAGGAATGATACAGATGAAAAATGCAAGATCCGTGCTGGCCTTTGCCATGGCTGCTGCTATGGCATTAACCGCCACCGGCTGCGGCTCCACTGCTACTGCAGACAGCGGTGCAGCGGAATCCACCGCCACCGGTGAAGCCTCTGCCGAGTCCACCGAAGCTACGGAAGCTTCCTCCTCGGCTCTGAACGTCATGCTGGAAACCCCCGTGCAGTCTCTGGATCCCCAGGTGGCCACCGACGGTACCTCCTTTGAGGTCATCGCCGACTACACCGACGGCCTGATGCAGATGGATGCCAAGGGCGCCGCCGTGCCCGCCTGCGCCGAGAGCTACGAGGTCAGCGAGGACGGCAAGACCTACACCTTCCACATCCGGGAGGATGCCAACTGGTCCAACGGCGACCCCGTCACCGCCAACGACTTCGTCTTTGGCTGGCAGCGCGCCGTTGACCCCGCCACCGCTTCGGAATATGCCTACATGCTCAGTGATATCGGCCAGGTGGTCAATGCCGCCGAGATCATCGCCGGCGAGAAGGACGTCTCGGAACTGGGCGTCAAGGCTGTGGACGACAAGACCCTGGAAGTTCAGCTGAACGTTCCTGTCAGCTATTTCCTGAGCCTGATGTACTTCCCCACCTACTACCCGGTGAACCAGGCCTTCTATGAGAGCTGCGGCGATACCTTCGCCACCAGCCCCGAGACCGTGCTGTCCAACGGTGCTTTCACCCTGACCAGCTATGAGCCCGCCGCCACCGCCTTCACCCTGGTGAAGAACGACAGCTACTATGACGCCGACAAGGTGCAGCTGGCCGGCCTGAACTATCAGGTCATCCAGGATAGCCAGCAGGCTCTGATGAGCTATCAGACCGGTGCGCTGGACATCACCCTGGTCAACGGCGAGCAGGTCGACCAGGTCAAGGATGATCCCGCCTTCGACAGCCGCGGCGCCGGTTACCTGTGGTACATCAGCCCCAACATGGGCTCTGTGCCCGAGCTGGCCAACGTCAACCTGCGTCTGGCCATGACCTTCGCTCTGGATCGTGAAGCCATCTGCAACGACGTCCTGAAGGACGGCAGCGCCGCCACCTTCACCGCCGTGCCGCCGCAGTTCGCCACCGGCCCGGACGGCAGCGACTTCAGCGCCGACCAGACCAAGTTTGCCGATTCCTGCGCCTACGATCCCGAAAAGGCCGCGAGCTACTACGAGACCGCCAAGCAGGAGCTGGGCGTCGATTCCTTCGAGTTCGATATGATCGTTGACTCCGACGATGCGCCCCAGAAGGTTGCGCAGGTCGTCAAGGAGCAGCTGGAGACCACCCTGCCCGGCCTGACCATCAACCTGGTTGTGGAGCCCAAGAAGCAGCGTGTGGAAGACATGCAGAACGGCAACTTTGAACTGGGCCTGACCCGTTGGGGCCCCGACTACGCCGATCCCATGACCTACCTGGGCATGTGGACCACCGGTAACTCCAACAACTACGGTCTGTGGTCCAACGCCGACTACGACGCCGTCATCGACCGGTGCAGCACCGGCGATCTGTGCACCGATCCCGAGGGCCGTTGGAGTGCCATGTACGATGCTGAAAAGATCGTGATGGATGAGGCTGTTATCTTCCCGCTGTACACCCAGTGCAACGCCGAGATGATCAACCCCAACGTCACCGGCATCGAGTTCCATCCCGTGGCGCTGAACCGCGTGTATAAGAACGCCGTCAAAGCCGGCTGATAACCGCAACCAACCGCGCAGTGGCCTTGCCGCACGCTGCGCGGCTTTTTTGATTGGCAGGGGGCGATGCGGCCTGCAGTCCGCACGCCCCCTTTGCCGTTAAAGGAGGAATCTCCCACCGTGAAGAAATACATCCTCAAGCGTATCCTGACCTCACTGTTCACCCTGCTGGCGATTTTGCTGGTGCTCTTCATCCTGATGAAACTGATGCCCGGCTCGCCCTTCAACGATGAAAAGCTCAACGATGATATGCGCGCGGCCCTCTATGCCAAGTACGGCCTGGATCAGCCGGTTGTCGTGCAGTTCCTGAAGTATGTGGGCGGTATGCTCCGCGGAGACCTGGGCGTCAGCTACAACATCTCCAAGAACACCCCCATCAGCCAGCTCATCCAGACCCGCCTGCCCATCTCCATCCAGATCGGCGGCATGGCGGTGCTGCTGGGCGCCGTGGTGGGCCTGATCCTGGGCATCATCGCCGCCCTCAAGCGGGACACCATCTGGGACACCCTGGCCACCATCATCTCGGTCATCGGTGTTTCGGTGCCTTCCTACGTTTTCGCCCTGGGCCTGTCCTACTCCTTCGGCTTCCGGCTGCAGTGGTTCCCCATGCTGTTTACCACCACCGATATCACCGGCTCCAGTGTATTGCCCAGTATCTCCCTTTCCATGTTCACCATGGCATCCATCGCCCGGTTCACCCGCAGTGAGATGCTGGAGGTGTTGGACAGCGACTACATGCTGCTGGCCGAGAGTAAGGGCATTTCCGGCCCGGCGCTGATCTTTCGTCACGCCCTGCGCAACGCCCTCATCCCCATCATCACGGTGCTGGCACCGCTGATCGTCGACCTGATGACCGGCTCGCTGGTGGTGGAAAAGATCTTCGCCATCCCCGGCGTGGGCAGTTTGCTGGTCAACGCCATCCAGTCCAATGACTACAACGTGGTCATCAGCCTGAGCTTTATTTACAGCGCCATGTACATTGGCATCATGCTGGTCGTGGATATCCTGTACGGTGTCATCGACCCGCGCATCCGTCTTTCAAAGGAGGGGAACTGACCATGGCACAAGCAGCCGTAACCCGCGTGAAAATCAACGCGCTCAACGACGTCGCCGCCGTCAACGCCGCCTTCCCGGAACATACCTTCACCGAGAAGGATTTCCAGCTGAAAGCGAATGCCGGCGAAATTCAGATCGACACCAACTTTGCCTCCCAGAGCTTCTGGAAGGATGTCCGGGTCCGCTTCTTCCGCAAAAAGAGTGCGGTCTTCGGCCTGATTATGATTGTTCTCATCACCCTCATGGCCATCTTTGGCCCCGGGATGAACGACTACACCTACTCCGGCCAGGAACTGAGCCAGAAAAACCTGGCGCCCCGTGTGCCGGTGATCGAGCAGCTGGGTATCTTTGACGGCAGCGAGACCATCTCTACCACCACCGGCTCCAAGACCACCAACCAGTACGAGGAGAAGGGACTGGACGATGTCTACTACTGGTTCGGCTCGGACAACTTCGGCCGTGATATCTGGACCCGTACCTGGGAAGGTGCCCGGGTCAGCCTGATCATAGCGGTGGCCGCGGCCATCATCGATATGGCCATCGGCATGTCCTACGGCCTGATCTCCGGCTACTTCGGCGGCCGGGTGGATATGATCATGCAGCGGTTCCTGGAAATCGCCAACGGCATTCCCCGGCTGGTCATCTGCACCCTGCTGCTGTTGGTGTTGCAGCCCGGCATCCTGACCATCGTCTTTGCCCTGATGCTCACCGAATGGGTGGGCATGAGCCGCATTGCCCGTGCCGAAATGCTCAAGCTGAAGGAACAGGAGTTCGTTCTGGCCTCCCGCACCCTGGGCGCCGGCAGCTTCTTCATCATCTTCCGGGAAGTGCTGCCCAACATCATTGGACCCATCATCACCCAGGTCATGTTCAGCATTCCCACCGCCATCTTCACCGAGGCTTTCCTGAGCTTCGTGGGCCTGGGCATTCCGGTGCCCCAGTGCTCGCTGGGTTCTCTGATCAACGAGCTGTACAACAGCTTCACCACCCACCCCTACCAGATCGTTCCGCCCATTGTGGTGATGGTGCTGCTGATGCTCAGCTTCAACCTGGTGGCAGACGGTCTGCGGGAAGCCCTGGACCCCAAGATGAAGAGCATGTAAGGAGGAACGCACAGTGGCAGAACAACAAA
This sequence comes from uncultured Gemmiger sp., assembly GCA_944382835.1. GTDB lineage: Bacteria > Bacillota > Clostridia > Oscillospirales > Ruminococcaceae > Gemmiger. The sequence continues at coordinate 2,135 of CALWNP010000012.1, read as the reverse complement.
AAGAACGGGTGCTGGCCGTGCGTGATCTGGACATCACCTTCAAGACCACCGCGGGCCCGGTACACGCCATCCGCGGCGTGAACATTGATTTGTACCGCGGCGAGACGGTGGCCCTGGTGGGTGAGTCCGGCTCGGGCAAATCGGTCACCATGAAGGCGGCCATGGGCATTCTGGCCCACAACGCCACGGTGAATGCCGGTACCATCGAATTTTCCTACCACCACGCCGACGGTTCGCCCGAGACGGTGGACATCCTGAAAAAGGACAAAAAGTGGATCCGCCGCCACATCAACGGCAAACGGATCGCCATGGTCTTCCAGGACCCCATGACCAGCCTGGACCCCACCATGCCCATCGGCAAGCAGATCATCGAGGGAATGCTCTGGCATTTCAAGATGGACAAAAAGGAAGCCTGGAAGCGGGCCATCACCCTGCTGGAGGAGGTCGGCATCACCGACGCCGAAAAGCGGATGAAGAACTACCCCCACCAGCTTTCCGGCGGCATGCGGCAGCGCGTGGTCATTGCCATCGCCCTGGCCTGCGACCCCGACCTGCTGATCTGTGATGAGCCCACCACCGCCCTGGATGTGACCATCCAGGCCAAGATCCTGGAGCTCATCCGCCGCATCCAGAAGGAGCGCGGCATCTCGGTCATCTACATCACCCATGACCTGGGCGTGGTGGCCAAGGTGGCCGACTATGTGGATGTCATGTACGCCGGCAAGATCGTGGAGACCGGCACCATCGACGAGATTTTCTATGATCCCCGACACCCCTATACCTGGGGTCTTCTGTCGGCCATGCCCGACCTGGACACCGCCGACGAGCGGCTGTACACCATCCCCGGTTCGCCGCCCAACCTGCTGCATGAGAAGCCCGGCGATGCCTTTGCGGCCCGCAACCGGTTTGCCCTGAACATCGACGACGAGATTGACCCGCCCATGTTCAAGGTTACCGACACCCACTACGCGGCCACCTGGCTGCTGGACCCCCGGGCCCCCAAGGTGGAGATGCCCGAGGAACTGCGTGCTCGTGTGGAGCGGATGAAGGCCGAGGCCCGCAAGGTCGCAGCAAAGGAGGCGCCGTAACATGACACATCAGGACCAGGCCCCGCTGCTGGAAGTCAAGGGCCTCAAACAGTATTTCCGTCCCAGCCGCAACTTCACCGTCAAGGCGGTGGACGACGTCAGCTTTACCATCTACCCCGGTGAGACCTACGGTCTGGTGGGGGAGTCGGGCTCCGGCAAATCCACCATCGGCCGCAGTGTGATCCGGTTGTATGATCCCACCGCCGGCACCATTCATTTCGACGGCCATGACATCAGCGGCCGTCTGGACGGGGCGACCAACCGCCTGCTGCGCACCCAGATGCAGATGATCTTCCAGGACCCCATGGCCAGCCTGAACCCCCGCAAAAAGGTGGGGGACATCATCGCTGAGGGGCTGGACATCCACCACATGTACCACAGCCGGGAAGAACGGCGGGAAAAGGTGGAGAAGATCCTGGCCAAGGTGGGCCTTGCCCCCGAACACGCCGAGCGCTATCCCCACCAGTTCTCCGGCGGCCAGCGCCAGCGTGTGGGCATCGCCCGGGCGCTGATCATGGACCCCAAGCTGATCATCGCCGACGAGTGCATCTCGGCCCTGGATGTCTCCATCCAGGCCCAGGTGGTCAACCTGATGAAGGATATCCAGGCCGAAACCGGCACCGCCTATCTCTTCATCGCCCATGACCTGTCCATGGTCAAGTACATCAGCGACCGGATCGGGGTGCTCCATCTCGGTCACCTGCTGGAAACCGGCACCACCGAGGAAATCTTCGAGAATCCCATCCATCCCTATACCCGCAGCCTGCTTTCGGCTATCCCCATGCCCAACCCTGTGGTGGAAAAACGCCGCACCGCCGAGAGCTACGACTATGCCACCTCCGGCATTGACTACACCAAGGGCACCGATCATCTGGTCTCGGGCAGCCACTATGTCAAGTGCACCGACGAGGAATTTGCCCGCTGGTGCCGCTGAGAGGGGCAACCTTTTCCCTTTACCAAAGTGTGGCGTAAAGGGGCTGTTGCAAAATAGCCTAAAAAAAATGAGATAGACATTCCCGAAAGGGTTTGCCTATCTCATTTTTTGTT
>CALWNP010000011.1 GCA_944382835.1 uncultured Gemmiger sp. | reverse complement strand
AACAAAAAATGAGATAGGCAAACCCTTTCGGGAATGTCTATCTCATTTTTTTAGACTATTTTGCAACAGCCCCTTTTTGTTTGCGTTGACAGCACACCGCCTCAGCAGGTATACTGGGAGAGCAAAGGTTGCTTTGCCAATTTTGAGCCTGTGAGGTGTTTGTATGCCGGATTCCATCCCTGCTTTGTCCTATATCTTCAGCCTGGTCAGCCTGCTGATCTCCTTCGGTATTCCCATCGGCCTGGCCGTCTACTGTTTTCGCCGCCACAAACGCAGTCTGGTGGCCATCGCCACCGGTGCCTTCTGCTTTATTGTCAGCGCAAACTTCCTGGAGCAGATCCTCCACAGCCTGGTCTTTGCAGCCTTTCCCGGTCTGCGGCAGAATGCTCTGATCTTCACCATCTACGGCTGCCTGGCCGCCGGTGTCTTTGAGGAAACCGCCCGGTTGCTGGGTCTGCGCTATCTCTGCAAGCGGGATGCCGCACCGGCCATCGGCTTTGGCTACGGCATCGGTCACGGCGGCATCGAAGCCATCTTCCTGCTGGGCTTTACCATGATCAACAACCTGATTGTGATGACGATGGTCAACAGCGGCAACGCTGACAAACTCCTTGTTGGCCTGACCACCGAGGAGCAGACCCTGGCCCAGAGCCAGCTGTCGGCACTGGCGGCCCTTTCTCCCTTCAATTTCCTGGCCGGCGGTCTGGAACGGCTGATGGCCATTGCACTGCATCTGGCCCTCTCCATGCTGATCTGGATGGTGGTCACCCGCCATATCGGAATGTGGGGCTATCCCCTCTCCATCGGTCTGCACGCCTTTGCCAACATTCCGGCCATGCTCTACCAGACCGGTGTCGTGACCAGCATTCTGGCTGCGGAACTGCTGATTCTGCTCTTCACCGCCCTTGTGGTGGCCTTGGTCATCAAGCTCTACCGCGACCATGTTCACCAACCCATCTTTTCCTGAACCAAACAAAACGGCCCGGTGCCTTGCATCTGCAAAAGGCACCGGGCCATTTTTGTTTTATTTTTATGGAAAAATCAGGGTTCAGATCCCGGCCGGAACGGCGGTTTCCAGCGCAGGCGGGCCGCCGGCCAGATCCTCCGCGGTGACGGGGGCCGGTGCTTCGGCCTTTTTGCCCAGGCGTTCCTTGGCAACCGCCAGCATCAGTTTGATCCGGTTTTCCTGGTTGACCCGGGTGGCGCTGGGATCATAGTCCACCGGGGTAATATTGGCGGTGGGATGCAGCGCACGAATGCGGTTGATCATCCCCTTGCCCACAATGTGGTTGGGCAGGCAGCCGAAGGGCTGGGCACAGACGATGTTTTCATAGCCGCCCTCCACCAGTTCGATCATCTCGGCGGTCAGCAGCCAACCCTCGCCCATCTTGGCGCCCAGGGAGATGATGCCCTCGGGCTTCTTCATCAGTTCCCGGAAGGTACCCGGGGCGTAGAAGCCGTATTTGCGCAGCGACTTGTTCATGCTGTCCACCACAGAGTCCAGCCAGCTCAACAGGGCGTCGGCGCCGCCAGCCCGCAGCAGGTTGCCGCCGTACAGCTTTACATCCAGCGTCATGTTGGCGATGCAGTACTGCACAAATCCCATCAGACCGGGCAGGTTGACCTCGCAGTCCTGGGATTCCAGGAATTTTTCCAGGTCGTTGTTGCCCAGCGGAGAGTACTTGACATAGATCTCGCCCACGACACCCACCTTGACCTTAGGCACCCGGGTCATGGGGATGGCGGCATAGTCCGCGATGATAACCGGGAACTGCCGTTTCATGTCCGCCGCGCTGTAATGGCGGTTGGCCTTCATCCAGCCCTGAATGGTGGCGATCCACTTTTCGGTCATGGCATCGGCGGAGCCGGGCTGGTTCTCGTAGGGGTGAACCTGGTTGCGCAGGGTGCAGAGAAGGTCGCCATAGAAGATGCAGGCAATGACCTTGCGCAGCAGCGGCAGGGTCAGGGGCAGACCGCTGTCCTTTTCCAGACCGGAGAAGTTCAGGGATGCCACCGGAATGTTGCCGTAGCCCGACTTGACCAGGGCCTTGCGCAGCAGCTTGATGTAGTTGGAAGCACGGCAGCCGCCGCCGGTCTGGGTGATCAGCAGCGCGGTGTGGTCCAGGTCATACTTGCCGCTGTTCAGGGCATCAATGAACTGACCGATGACCAGCAATGCCGGATAGCAGGTATCGTTATGGACATATTTCAGGCCAAGCTGTGCCACCTGGCTGCCGCAGTTGCCCAGCACCTCCACCTGATAGCCTTCGCAGGCCAGAGCCGCCTCCATCAGGCGGAACTGGGTCACTGCCATGTTGGGGATCAGGATCTTGTGGGTGTGGATCATGTCCTTGGTGAAATTCGGGGTCATATACTCCATAAAAATGCCTCGCTTGCAATGGTTGGGTTATTTTCTGTCCTCGGCCTGTTCCTCCAGCGCCGCAAACAGACTGCGCAGCCGGATGTTGACAGCGCCCAGGTTGGTGATCTCGTCGATCTTGAGCTGGGTGTACAGCTTGCCGCCCTCCTGCAGGATCTCCCGGGTCTCATCGGTGGTGATGGCGTCCAGACCGCAGCCGAAGGAAACCAGCTGAACCAGGTCCATATCCTTCTGGGTGGTGCAGTACCGTGCCGCGGCGTACAGCCGGCTGTGGTAGGTCCACTGGTTGAGGACCGAGGTCTGGAATTTGTCCACCAGATAGCTGACCGAATCCTCGGTAACCACCGCAGCCCCCTGGCGCAGGATCAGCTTGTCAATGCCGTGGTTGACCTCGGGGTCCACATGGTAGGGACGGCCGGCCAGCACAATGATGCGGCGGTGCTCCTGCCGGGCCTTTTCGATGATCTCGGCGCCCCGGGCACGGACCAGCGCCATGTGACGGGCATACTCATCATATGCCGCATCAATGGCCTGTTTGACCTCATGTTTGGGCATGCCGGGGAAATACTTGTCCAGCACGGCCGGGAATTTCTTGGTGAAATCCTTCCGACGGGCCAGGTCCAGGTAATCATAGATGAAGGTGGTGTGGGCCAGTTCGGGGCAGTTGCCGGCCAGAACCTCGGGATAGTAGGCCACCACCGGGCAGTTGTAATGGTTATCGCCCAGGTGTTCATCAATGTTGTAGCTCATGCAGGGGTAGAAGATGGCATCCACCCCCATCTTGACCAGCTCGGCAATGTGGCCATGGCTGAGCTTGGCCGGGAAGCAGGCGGTATCGCTGGGGATGGTGGCCTGTCCTTCCTGGTAGATGTCCCGGTTGGAGACCGGGCTGACCTTGACCGCAAAGCCCAGCTTGGTGAACAGGGTGTGCCAGAAGGGCAGCAGCTCGTACATGTTCAGGCACAGCGGAATGCCGATGGTGCCCCGGGTGGCAGGGCCGGGCTTGTAGCCCAGCAAAAGATCCAGCTTGTAGGCGTAAAGGTCCAGTTCTTCGTTGCTGGCCTTGCCGGTCACCGGTTTGTCGCAGCGGTTGCCCGAAATAAACCGTTTGCCGTCGGCAAAGATGTTGATGGTCAGCTGGCAATGGTTGCCGCAGCCCTTGCACTGGACGTTGTTGACCTTCTGGCTGAAGTTTTCCAGTTCTTCCCGGTTGAGCAGGGTACTGTGGCTGCCGGGCCGGGCATGAGCCTTGCCGAACAGAGCTGCACCGTAGGCGCCCATCAGGCCGGCGATGTCGGGGCGGATGACTTCCACCCCCATTTCCTTCTCAAAGGCACGCAGCACCGCTTCGTTGTAGAAGGTGCCGCCCTGCACCACAATGTTGCGGCCCAGCTCCTCGGGGCTGGAGGCGCGGATAACCTTGTACAGGGCATTCTTGACCACCGAGATAGACAGACCGGCGCTGATGTTCTCAATGGAGGCGCCGTCCTTCTGGGCCTGCTTGACCGAAGAGTTCATAAAGACGGTGCAGCGGCTGCCCAGGTCCACCGGGCGGTCGGCAAAGAGGCCCAGCGCCGCGAACTCCTTGACATTGTAGCCCAGGGCCTCGGCAAAGGTCTGCAAAAAGCTGCCGCAGCCGGAGGAGCATGCCTCGTTGAGGAAAATATTGCTGATGGCGCCGTCCTCAATCTTGAAGCACTTCATGTCCTGGCCACCGATGTCGATGATGAAATCCACGTTGGGCATAAAATGCCGGGCCGCGGTAAAATGGGCCACCGTCTCCACCAGGCCACGGTCACAGTGGAAGGCGTTCTTCACCAGCTCCTCGCCGTAGCCGGTGGTGGTCACACTGGCCACCTGCAGCTCGGGGTGATTTTCGTAGATGCCCAGCAGGGTCTTGCGGACGATGGGCAGTGGGTTACCCAGGTTGGGCTGATAGCTGGTGAAGAGGATGTTGTCATTCTGGTCAATGACCACCAGTTTGATGGTGGTGGAACCGGAATCGATGCCGATGTGCACCGGGCCGCAGTCTGCCGAGAAGGGCACACAGGGCACCGAAGCCTTCATATGGCGAGCATGAAATTCCTCATATTCCTGCTTGTTGGCAAACAACGGCGGCTGGCTGGCGTAGGTAGCAGTGGCGCTGTACTGTTCCAGCCGGTTGGCCACATCCGCCAGGTCAAAGGTCTCGTCGGCATAATAGGCTGCGCCCAGTGCCACATACAGCAGGCTGTTTTCGGGGCAGGTGCCGGTGGTGTGCAGCGTATTGTCAAAGCTCTTGCGCAGGGTGGCCGAGAAGGTCAGCGGGCCGCCGAGATAGAGGATCTTGCCCTGAATGGGCCGGCCCTGGGCCAGACCGGCAATGGTCTGGTTGACCACCGCCTGATAGATGGAGGCGGCAATATCCCCCGCCTGGGCGCCCTGGTTGATCAGGGGCTGGATGTCGCTTTTTGCAAAGACACCGCAGCGGGATGCGATGGTGTAGGTCCGGGTGGCCTTCTGGGCCGCCTTGTCCATCTCATCGGCCGACATCTTGAGCAGGGTGGCCATCTGATCGATGAAGGCGCCGGTACCGCCGGCACAGCTGCCGTTCATCCGGACCTCGGTGCCGTTGGTCAAAAACAGAATTTTGGCGTCCTCGCCGCCCAGTTCGATGATGCAGTCGGTGCCCGGGGCCAGACGATTGGCGGCCACACGGGTGGCAAAAACCTCCTGCACAAAGGGGACCTTGCAACTGTCCGCAAGGCCCATGCCGGCCGAGCCGGAGATGGCCAGCTTGGCCTTGCCGCCGGGGATGACCTGGGTGGCAACATGGGTCAGGAGCTCCCGCCCCTTTTCCAAAATATGGCTGTAATGGCGTTCATATGTAGAAAAAATGATCTCGTCGGCATCATTGAGCGCGACGCATTTGATGGTGGTGGATCCAATGTCCAAGCCAACTCTCATGGGTGAACCTCCCGATAGGGTCTCTCAAAGTAATAAAGTCATAATCAATTTATTGTACCGTGTTTTTGCATTTTTTGCAAGTCTTGGGCCGGTTTGATCCCAGCCATCCCTATTAGGATATCACAGGTTTTTGAACGATTTTTGAACGGAATCAAGTTCTTTTTGAAAAAGCCGCTCAAATTTTGCCAGTTGCCTCCTTCAGTGCCGAGACCTCTTCCCCACTCAGTTCCCGCCATTCTCCGGGGGCCAGGGCAGGGTCCAGTTCCACCGGGCCGATGGCCTCCCGGTGCAGGGCATTGACCCCGGCATCGTAGACGCCGAACATCCGTTTGATCTGGTGATAGACCCCCTGGCGCAGTTCCACCCGCACCCGGCAGGGGTCCCGAGGGTCCACCGCCTCCACCCCCGCCGGGGCAAGCTGCGTCCCGTCGGCCAGGGTCACCCCTGCCGCGAAACCGGCCCGCATCCTTTCGGTCAGCGGGGTATCCAGGGTGACCAGATAGCGTTTGGGCACATGGCGGCCGGGAGCCAGCAGATCATGGGCCAGGCCGCCGTCGTCGGTGAGCAGCACAAAGCCGGTGCTGGTCTTGTCCAGCCGTCCCGCCGGGAAAAGCTGCCGCCGGGGAAAGTCCTCCCGGACCAGGTCGGTGACGGTGGTATCCCGCCGGTCCCGGCTGGCCGAGACCACCCCCTCGGGCTTGTTGAGCATCAGGTAGACATATTTCTGGTACCCGCCCAGGGACCGCCCCGCCGCCGTGACCTGGGCGGCATTCTCGTCCAGCTGGGTATCCGCCTTTTTGCACAGGACACCATTTACCATAACCTGGCCCTTGGTGATCAGTTTCCGGCTGTCGCTGCGGGTGATCCCCAACCGCTCGGCCAGATATCGGTCCAGGCGCATCATTGTGCCACCTGCACGGCGATGGCCGCGGTCTTGCCCCGGGTCACCTTGATCAGGTCCTGCGGAGCGCATTCGATCTGGGTGCCGATGCGGCCGCCCGAGACCAGGATGGTGGACTGGGCCAGACAGCTCTCGTCAAAGACCGTCACAAACTGTTTTTTCATCCCCACAGGGCTGCAACCGCCCCGGATGTATCCGGTGACCTTGTTGATATCGGCCACATGAATCATGGCCACACTCTTGACCCCCACCGATTTGGCCGCCTTTTTCAGATCCAGCTCCTCCAGAACCGGCACCACAAAGACGTAGTAGGCATGATCCGCCCCCTGGGTCACCAGCGTCTTGAACACCTTGGCCGGGTCCTGGCCGGTCAGCTTGGCCACCGAGGCACCGTCCACGGCAGCCCCCTCCTCGTGAGGATATTCGTGCGCGGTGTAGGAGACCTTGGCCCGCTCCAGCATCCGCATGGCATTGGTTTTTGCTTCTTTGCCCATTGTACTTTCCACTCCTCTGCCGGACAGACCGGCGCTCTAAGATGCCCCTATTATAGTGCGGGGCAAAAAGATTGTCAAAAGGGGTTGACTTTAGTGATTTAATGCGCTAAACTGTTCTTGCTGAAATGACACAGTTGGTGTTTGCATTATAGGAGGATTCCATCATGATTATTGTTTTGAAACAAAACGCCCCTGCCCAGCAGGTCCAGGCATTCTGCAAAGAGCTGACCAATATGGGCTTTGAAATCAACGACTCGGTGGGCCAGAACACCCATATTCTCGGCCTGATCGGAGACACCAAGGCCCTGAGTGAGAGCTGGGTACTGGCAAACCCGGTGGTGGATACCTGCCGCCGGGTGTCCGAGCCCTACAAAAAGGCCAACCGCAAGTTCCACCCCGATGACACGGTGGTAGAAGTGGGCGGAAAGGTCAAGATCGGCGGGGGCAATTTTGCCATCATGGCCGGCCCCTGCAGCGTGGAGAGCGAGGAGCAGATCACCCTGGTGGCCCAGCGGGTCAAGGCAGCAGGTGCTTCGCTGCTGCGGGGCGGTGCTTTCAAACCGCGCACCAGCCCGTACAGCTTCCAGGGGCTGCGGGCCGAAGGACTGGAGCTGTTGGACCATGCCCGCAGCGTAACCGGACAGCCCATCGTCACCGAGCTGATGAACAACGAGCACATCCCCCTCTTTCTGGATAAAAAGGTGGATATGATCCAGATTGGCGCCCGCAACATGCAGAATTTTGAGCTGCTCAAGGCGGTGGGCCGTACCAATGTCCCGGTGCTGCTCAAACGCGGCCTCTCCTCCACCCTCGAAGAGCTGGTCATGAGCGCCGAGTACATCATGGCCGAGGGCAACCCCAACGTGGTCCTGTGTGAGCGGGGCATCCGCACCTTCGAGACCAGCATGCGCAACACCCTGGACATTTCCGCTGTGCCCATGCTGAAAAAGATGACCCACCTTCCGGTGGTCATCGACCCCAGCCACGCGGCGGGCATTGCCTTCATGGTGCCCAGTCTGGCCAAGGCCGCGGTGGCGGTGGGTGCCGACGGGCTGATGATCGAGGTCCACAACGATCCGGCCCGCGCCAAGAGCGACGGCGCCCAGAGCCTGACCCCCGATCAGTTTGACGACCTGATGAAGGTCCTGCGGCCCGAGCTGGAATTTTTCGGCATGAAACTCAACTGATTCCCTTCTGCAAAAAGCCCCGCGCAGCTGCGCGGGGCTTTTTGATTAGAAGGTATATTGCATCAGAGCACAGTTGTCAATGCCAAAGGCGGCGTATTCCTCGTTGGTCATCTCGTGGAAATAGGAGTGAACCACCCGGGCGATGCCGTTGTGGGCCACCAGCAGATAGGTACGATCCGGCTGGGCCCGCAGCTCATCCAGCAGGCTGTAAATCCGCTGGGCGACCTGCATCATGGACTCACCCCCGCCAAACCGGCTGACAAAACAGGCCTTGGCCTCCCGGAACGCGGCACCATCCCGCGGTGTTCCCTCAAACCGGCCGAAGTTCTGTTCCCGCAGCCGTTCCTCCACCCGCAGCGGCAGCCCGGTGGCATCGGCAATGTGCCGGGCGGTATCGGCCGCCCGCATCAGGGGCGAACAGAGAATGGCGTCAATCGGCACCCCCTCCTCAGCAATTCGCCGGCCCAGTGCCTCGGCCTGGCAGTGTCCCAGGTCGGTAAGGGCAATGTCGGTGGCACCACAGATCTTGTTTTCCACATTCCAGATGGTCTGGCCGTGGCGGGTAAAATATAATACACCCATGGGCGTTCTCCTTTCGGGATTCTTTCCACATCCTACCATACAACAAAGCCGACGGTCAAGAAACCGCAGAAAAACACCCGGCCGGGCAAATGTCCCGACCGGGTGCTGAACGGTAGATTACATGACTTTTTGATCAGCCACCAGGCTGCTGCCGGTTGTGGCGCTGTCGTCTTCCTCCACGCCCACCTTGACCAGCAAGGCACCGCGGGCCGAGTTGCCGTCGGAATCCATCACGGTAATGTTGATCAGGAAGCTGTCGATGCCCAGAAGCGACGCATTGGCATCGATGTGGGTGGTATAGGTGTCGCCGTTGCGCTGGGCAATCTGGCTGATGGTGAACTGCTTGCCGTCTGCCCAGGCCGAGTAGACCACAGACAGGTTGGTGCCATCCTCATCGGTAGCCTCACATTCCACGTCAAAGCCGGTTTCCACCAGGTTGACGGCGTTGATGTTGTTCAGCTCCGGCGCCTTGCCGCTGTACACCCCCGAGGTGGTGTCCCCTTTCATCACCAGCACCTGCTTGCGCAGGCAGATCCGGGCACCGTACTCATCATCCGCGGTGAGCTGCATGGTGTAGTTGCCCACATTCAGGCTGCTCAGATCCAGCTGGTCGTTGATGCCGCTGAGATCATACTCCGGCGCGTTGGGCTGGGCGGTGGCATCCGCCGCCACATTGCCGCTGTCATTTTGCAGGGTAATGCGCACGTTGGTGATGTTGCCCGGCGAAGTCAGCTTGCCGGCAAAGTCAAAATCGCTGCCCATTCCCAGCCGGGCGGGATAGACCAGCTCGGTGGCGGTCAGGGTTCCGCTGACGCCGATGGGGCGGTTTGTATCCGCCGCCACATACCAGTAATACTGGGCTTTGGAGATGGAGATGGTGGCCTGGGAGGCCGGAATCCGTCCCGCTGCCACCACACTGGACGGATCGGCACAGTAGAACTGTCCGTCGGTGTAATCGGTGACCAGAATTGCATGGGGCACCTTGCGGTCATAGACCACAATCCCCTCGGGGTGCTGTTTCAGCAGGGTGATCAGCTGGTTTTCCACCGAAGTGTCTGATGTAAAGTCCCCATGCTGTACAGTGATTCCCTTTGCGGTAAATTCATGGGAAAGTCCCACATAGCTCCACGCCACACGGCGCAGGCTGCTTTCGGTGATGGAATCCCAATCCTCGATTCCATCCAGATAGGCACGGCGACGCATCATCATCGCAGCCGAGGCCAGGGTACAGGTGGAAGCCGTCTGCTGTTTGGCATACAGACCATCCACGCTGCGCAGATCGGTTGCCGCAAACGCGGCGGGCGCCATGGTAAAGAGCAGGCAAAAAATCAACAACAAAGCGGCAAGCCGTTTGTGCATACCGGAGCGCACATCCCTTCCAAGAAATTTTCCGCGCGGCTTGCTATCTGCGCGAACTTTCTATAGTTTACAACTTTCTTACAACCTTGTCAACGAAAAGCAGAAGATGGAAAAGGGAAAAAGAGCGCAGCAACGGAAAACCCTCCCGCTTTTGCGCAGAAGTTTCACAAAAGCAGGAGGGCAGCTTACCGATCAGGCATACAGGACTTTCCAGGTATCCTGGCCCAGTTTTCCGTCCACCGTCAGCCCATTGACGGTCTGAAACGCACGCACCGCTTCCTCGGTCTGCGGGCCGTAATCCCCGTCTGTTTCCAGATCCGGCACCAGGTTTTTCAACCGCCGCTGGGCGCTCTGCACTGTGGCACCGGTGTTGCCCCGCTGGATCGTGATCCCGAACCAGACGACCCCTTCCCCGTTCAGAGCCGCGAAATCGGTATACAACCGATCCCAGGTGGTCAGGCCCACCGCCCCATCATCCCGGATGCCGTCCAGCCGCTGGAAGGTCTTGACCGCAGTGGCGGTGGAAGAGCCGTATCGGCCATCCACCTTCAGTTTGCGGATCACACCCCAGCGGGTGCGGATGCCGTTGAGCCAGGTCTGGACCAGAGCCACATCCGGGCCCTGTGCCCCGCTGCGAAGTATCTTGCCCCAAAACGGAGGCTGCGCATTGCTTGCCATTGGGGATCCCCCTTTCTCTGCATCGGCGGACATCTCCCTTATCTCTGCCCGCTGACCCACTGTATGCGGCAGCGGCAGAGAATGTGCACTCAGCGGATGTATCCCTGGCTGCGCAGCAGAAAAATCCACCCGGTCAGGGTCAGGGCCGAAAGCAAGGTGGTGGCGGCAATCACGCTGGCCGACAGCACCCCATCATGGCCCATATTTTTGGCCATGACATAGCTGCTGGGGGTGGTGGGGCTGCCCAGCATGATGAGCAGCGCAATGAGCTCCTGATCCCGGAAACCGAGGGCAATGGCTGCCGGCAGGAAAATGGCCACCAGCACCACCACCTTGCAGACCGCCGCCACCAGGGTGGGAACTACCTTTTTGATGGCCTTGGCCCCCTCAAAGCAGGCCCCGATGGAGAGCAATGCCAGCGGCGTGGTCAGCGAAGCCAGATTGTCCAGCGTCTTCTGGGCAATGGCAGGCAGACCAAAGGGCAGCAGGCTGAACAGGGTGCCCGCCACAATGCCCAAGATAATCGGGTTGGTCACCACCCCGTAGAGGATGGCCCGCGGGTTGGCCTTCTCCCGATGGGCGGGATTTTCCACCGTCAGCAGCACCACCGCAAAGATGTTGAAGAGCGGCACACTGCCCAGGATCATCTGGGGAGCCATCCCGGAACTGCCGTAGATATTCTGAATAAAGGCCACCCCCAGGATGGCTGCACTGCTGCGGTACGCCGCCTGGACAAACTCGCCGGTCATGGATTTGTCCCGCAAAAACAGCCGCGCCAAAAACCAGATGGCCAGGATGGCAATGGCGGTGGCCCCAGCGCAGAACAGCACGAACCGGGGCTGAAAATCATGGACCAGGTCGATGCTGGCCATATCGCAGAACAGCATCACCGGCAGGGTCACCTTAAAGACCAGCTTGTCTGCCACCGAGCAAAAGGAACGGGGCAGAAAGCCCAGCTTGCCCAGCACGCCCCCCACCACCATGAGCAGAAAAACCGGCAGGGTGGCGTTGAGGCTGAAGATCAAATTTTCCACAAGGATTCCTCCCTCTGACTGCCCGGCAGGGAGTTGGCTCCCATGGTCGGGTCACAACGGTTCCAGTATAACACGATTCCGCAGGATGGCAAACAACTTTTGCCATCCTTCCTCTGCCTTGCATCCTGCGCCATTTTCTGATACACTATATACAATATGAAAGCATCCTGTGAAAGGGGTCTTGGAGATGATCGACCGTATGACATTCCGTCCCTTTCCGGTATTGTTTGCTTTGAAGGATTTTGTTGGGAAAAGAGGCTACACCGTGGCATGCGGTATCGCCTCTTTTTTTGCGGCCGAAATCGGTTTACATCTAAATTTGAGGAGGAAGTTTGAATGAGCGAAAAGATCGATTATTCCAAAGGCATCTACGATGCCCGTACTCTGGGCAAGCCCCGGATGCTGGTGCTGGGTGCCCAGCACATGTTCGCCATGTTCGGCGCCACCGTGCTGGTCCCGCTGCTCACCGGCCTGAGTGTCTCCACCACCCTGCTCTGCGCCGGCCTGGGCACTCTGTTGTTCCACCTGATCACCGGCGGTAAGGTTCCGGCCTTCCTGGGCTCGTCCTTCGCCTATCTGGGCGGCTTCACCATCGTGACCAACAATGGGGAAAACCTGGAAAACCTGCCCTATGCCTGCGCCGCTGTGGCCTTTTCCGGCTTGCTGTACCTGGTGGTCAGCGGCCTGATCTCGGTGTTCGGCATCCGCCGCATCATGCGGTTTTTCCCGCCGGTGGTCACCGGCCCCATCATCATCGCCATCGGCCTGATTCTGGCCCCCAGCGCCATCACCAACTGTGAAAGCAACTGGCTGCTGGCCATTGTGGCACTGGCCGTGGTTATTGCCTGCAACATCTGGGGCAAGGGCATGATCAAGATTCTGCCCATCCTGCTGGGCGTGCTGGTCTCCTATGCGGTGGCCCTGGTCACCGGCGCGGTGGACTTTACCGCCATCGGTCAGGCGGCCTGGTTTGGCCTGCCGCTGCACAAGGCGGAAAGCGGCCTGTTTGCCATTGACGGTTCTTCCGCCTTCATCAGCGCCATCTTCACCATCGTCCCCATCGCACTGGCCACCATGATGGAACACATCGGAGATATTGCCGCCATCAGCGCTACCACCGGCAAGAACTATATCCGGGACCCCGGTCTGAACCGCACCCTGATGGGCGACGGTCTGGCCACCACCATGGCCGGCCTGATGGGCGGCCCGGCCAACACCACCTACGGCGAAAACACCGGTGTGCTGGCCCTGACCAAGATCTACGATCCCCTGGTCATCCGCATCGCCGCTGTCTTTGCGGTGATCCTGAGCTTCTGCCCCAAGTTTGAGGCAATCATCAACACCATCCCCACCGGCATCATCGGCGGCATCAGCTTCGTGCTCTACGGCATGATCTCGGCCATCGGCGTGCGCAATGTGGTGGAAAACAACGTGGACTTCACCAACTCCCGCAACCTGATCATCGCCGCCATGATCCTGGTCTCCGCCCTGGGCTTCAATTCGCTGGGCGGCATCACCTTTGTGGTCTTCGGTGTCAGCATCAACCTGTCCGGCCTGGCCATCGCCGCCATCCTGGGCATCCTGCTCAACGCCATCCTGCCCGGCAACAACTACGAGTTTGACGACGGCGAGGGCACCGGCGAAGGTGCCAGCCTGCGCGTCTGATCCCGCTTTTTTCCAAGGAGGTTTTTCCATGCCAAAGGTTCTGACGGCGGCGGATTTTCTCTCACTGCGGATGCAGTACAAGAATACCCAGGCCGAAAACGAGATTCCCGCTGTGATCGAGCATGATTTTGCCGATGGGCGGATGGTGGATCACTACTTTGTGGTGCCCGCCCCCTCCCTGTTGGCGGATGAGGCGGTGCAAAACCTGGGCAAGGTGGAGAACCTGCTCTTTCTCCAGCAGCCCAACGGTTCCCCCTGGCATGTGCTGCTCCATGAGCCCGCCATGATCCGGGAGGTCACCTTTGAGATGAGCGACGAGGAATTTCGCCTGCTGCTGGAACACAACCATCTGATCCTTCCCGGGGAACCGGGATTTCAGATGCCCTGATTTCTGACCCAACCAAACAAAAACCGCCGCGGTTTGCCTCCCAAGGGAAGCGACCGCGGCGGTTTTGTATTGCGTTGAAGTTACAGCAGCCCCTGCACCAGAATAATGATAATCAGGATGGGCAGAACCACCGAGAAATAGGGTTTGAGCCAGCGCGGCATCTTGGGGCCGCTGCCGGTGTTGGCCTCCTCGAGGTAGCGGTCAAAGCCCCACCCCCACTTGGTAACACAGAAGAGCAGGTAGATCAGGCTGCCGATGGGCAGCAGCAGATTGCTGACCAGGAAGTCCTCCCCGTCCAGTACCGTGCTGCCCTCCCCCAGAGGCTGGAAGGCAGACAGCAGGTTGAAGCCCAGCACACAGGGCATGCTGGCAAGCAGGATCACGATGCCGCCCACGATGGCCGCCTTTTTGCGGGTCCAGTGGAACTCGTCCATCATGAAGGCGAGGATGTTTTCAAACACTGCAATGACGGTGGTAAAGCTGGCAAAGGTCATGAAGAGGAAGAACAGAGCGCCCCAGATCCGGCCCCCTGCCATGCTGGCAAAGACGTTGGGCAGGGTGATGAAGATGAGCTGCGGGCCGCTGTCGGGGCTGACCCCAAAGCTGAAGCAGGCCGGGAAGATGATCAGACCGGCGCTGATGGCCACCAGGGTGTCCAGAGCGCAGATCCGCACCGCCTCGCCGGGCAAAGTGTAGTCCCGGCTCATGTAGCTGCCGAAGATCTCCATGGCCGCGATGCCCAGGCTCAGGGTGAAGAAGGACTGGTTCATGGCCGCGCTGATCACCGTCCCCAGGCCCACCTCGCTGGCACGGTTCCAATCGGGCAGCAGGTAGAATGCCAGGCCGTCCTTGGCACCGCTGAGGGTAAAGCTGTGTACCACCAGCACCAGGATCAGAACCAGCAGGGCACTCATCATCACCTTGCCGATCCGCTCCAGACCGTTTTGCAGCCCGAAGCTGCAGATCACGAAGCCAAGAATGACGGTGACGATGGTCCAGAAGCCCATCTCCACCGGGTTGGCCAGCAGGGCATTGAATACGCCTGCCACCGCATCTCCCTCGACCCCCACAAAGGTGCCGGTCAGGTACTTGAAGAAGTAGCTAAGCATCCAGCCGCTGACGGTGGTATAGTACATCATCAGCACACAGCACCCCAGCAGGCAGACCCAGCCGTGCAGGTGCCATTTGCTGCCGGCAGGCTCCAGTGCCCGGTAGGCCGAACAGGCACTGCCCCGTCCGGCACGGCCCACAGCCAGCTCCATGGTCAGAACCGGCATCCCCATGATGATGAGGAAGAGCAGATAGAACAGCACAAACACACCGCCGCCGTTCTGCCCGGTCACGGTGGGGAACCGCCAGACATTGCCGATTCCGATGGCGCATCCCGCACTGACCAGAATAAAGCCCAGTCGGGAGGCAAAGTTTTCTCGTTTCACACAAAAACCTCCTATCTTTTTACACCAAATGCTATTATAGCGATGTTTTTGCAGTGAAGCAAGAGAATTTTTTCCTCTTCTTGCATGGAAAAAGGCGGCCGGATCCGATAGATTTTATTGCCTCTCCCCTGCCGGCAATTCTGTCCGCTCCAGGCAGCGCGGAAAACTCAGATCGATCCCCAGTGCCCCCAGCGGTGCGGTGATCAGGATGGCCAGCACCGCCACCGAGAGCACCAATTTGCCGCAGGGCAGCCCCAGGGCCAGCGGCACCGAACCGATGGCCGCCTGAACCGTGGCCTTGGGCAGGTAGGCAATGGCACAGAAGAGCCGTTCCCGCCGGGTCAGCGAGGTGCCCAGCACACAGAGCTGCACCCCGAGCATCCGGAACACCAGCGCCAGCAGGATCATCAGCACCGCCATCGGACCGGCCTCCAGGGTGTAGCGGATGTCCACCGCCGCCCCCACCAGGACAAAGAGGATGACCTCGGCGGCCAGCCACAGCTTGCCGAACTTCTCGGCCAAGCGGCAGGAGACAAACGGGGTGCATTTTATATGGAGTACGCAGGCCATGCTGACCACCGCCAGCAGCCCCGAAACCGGTACAATGCCTTTGAGGGCGTTTTCCACTGCAATCAACAGAAAGGCAATGCCCAGCACCAGGATCACCTTCATGCTGTTGCGGACATAGTGCCGGTGGGCATAGGCCGTTTCAAAAAAGTACGCCAGTCCCACCCCCACCAGGGCGCCCAGCAGAACCCCCAATAGGATGGACACCGGCACCCCAGCCAGTGCCCACAGGCTGGCATCGCTCCCCTGGGCCATGCCGGTGAAGGTGGTGAACAGCACAATCACATAGATGTCGTCGCAGGAAGCCCCCGCCAGGATCATCTGAGGGATGCCCTTCTTGGTACCGTACCCGGTTTCCATAAGCTGGACCATCCGGGGCACCACAATAGCGGGAGATACCGCCCCCAGCACTGCCCCCATGACCGCTGCTTCCACCCGGGTGATGCCCAGCAAGGAGGGCGCCAGCAGCCAGAACGCCAGCATTTCAAAGGAGGCGGGTAGAAAGCACATCAGGACGGCCGGGCGCCCCACCCGCTTGAGGTCGGCCAGGTTCAGGGACAGACCGGCCTTGATCAGAATAATGATCAGGGCCATCTGCCGCAGATCCGCTGAGATGGAGAGGATGGACGGGTCCAAAAGGTTGAGCAGATGGGGCCCCAACAGGATGCCGGTGAAGAGCATCCCGATGATGCGGGGCAGCCGCAGCTGCTGACAGAGGGCTGCCAGCGACAGCCCCACCAAAAAGATCAGTGCCAGGGAGGTCAACATACACAAAACTCCTTTCGGACGCAAAAGAGCTGATGCCTTCTGCGATCCATTCCATCACAGAAGTCATCAGCTCGTCAAAAGCGGTTTTGGTTTCCCACGGGAGAACTTCATTCCCGCAGGTTATTATATCCGACCATCCCCTGCCTGTCAACCACCCTGACCCCTGCGTCTTTACACCGGGCAAAAAAAGTCGTACAATGAGAGTAAAACTGACACCCAATCCATAGAAAGGGGACGAATCATTCATGCGTCCGACCGAATCACGCGAGGATTACCTCGAAACCATCCTCATGCTCAGTCAGGAAAATCCCTATGTGCGCAGCATCGATGTGGCTGAGCATCTGGGCGTGACCAAGCCCAGTGTCAGCCGCGCCATCAGTCTGCTGAAAAGCAGCGGGCTGCTGGAGATGGACCCCCATGACGGGGCGCTGACCCTGACCGAGGAGGGTCTGGCCCTGGCACAGGGCGTGTACGGCCGGCACCGCGCTCTGACCGCCGTCCTGGAAAAAATTGGGGTCAGCCCCGAAGTTGCGGCGCAGGATGCCTGCCGCATCGAGCATGTGATCAGCGAGGAAAGCATGCGCTGCATCCGCAAATATTTTGGGGAACAAAGCTAAACGTGAGTGTGGAAGTATATGATTCGTTTTGAGTGCGATTACGGGGAAGGTGCCGCCCAGCCGGTGCTGGATCTGATGCAGAAGACCAATCTGGAGCAGACCCCCGGCTACGGCATGGATGAATACTGTGCCAAGGCCCAGGAGCTGATCCGCCGTCTGTGCGATGCCCCCCAGGCCGATGTCCATTTCATGGTGGGCGCCACCCAGGCCAACCTGACCGTCATCGATGCGGCCCTCAAGCCTTGGCAGGGGGTTCTGTGCGCCGATAGCGGCCATATCAATGTCCATGAGACCGGTTCGGTGGAAGCCACCGGGCACAAATGCCTGGCCTTGCCGTCGGTGCAGGGCAAAATCACCGCCCAGCAGGTCAAGGATGCCTACGAAGAACACTGGGCGCTGGACAACCACGAGCATGTGGTGCAGCCCGGCATGGTGTACATCTCCAACCCCACCGAGGACGGCACCCTGTACACCAAGGAAGACCTGACCGATCTCTCGGCGGTCTGCTACGACTGCGGGCTCTACCTCTTTGTGGACGGCGCCCGGATGGCCTACGGCCTGACCAGCGAGGGCAACGACCTGTCGCTGGAGGACTATGCCTCGCTCTGCGATGTCTTTTATCTGGGCGGTACCAAGTGCGGTGCCCTCTTCGGCGAGGCGCTGGTCATCCTCAATGAGGATCTGAAAAAGGATTTCCGCTATGCCATCAAGCAGCACGGCGGGATGCTGGCCAAGGGCCGTTTGCTGGGACTGCAGTTCCTGGCCCTGCTGGACGGTGAGGACGGCACCGGCAAAAGCGCCTATTTCCAGATGGCCGCCAAGGCCAACAACCAGGCCATGAAGATCCGCCGTGCGCTGGAGGCCAAAGGCTGCAAGATGCTCTTTGACAGCCCCACCAACCAGCAGTTCCCCATCCTGCCGGATGCCTGGCTGGAAACTTTGAACCAGAAATACGCCACCTCCTGGATTGCCCGGTGTGACGATTCCCACACCGCCGTGCGGTTCTGCACCAGCTGGGCCACCCGGGACGAGGATGTGGAGGCACTGCTGGCCGACATCGCAGCGCTGTAATTTTTCCGATACGCAGACAAAAGCCCCGGACGTCAAATCCTGTGATTTGGCGCCCGGGGCTTTGTTGCTTTGCCATCTATTCAAAAGGCCGGTACCTGGCCGAATTGGTTGTCTGGTCTTTGCCGGACTATTGCCCTCGCATGGCAAAGACGCAGTGAAGAAATGACGGTCTGTTGTGCAGAACCGGTGGTCTTTTTGACTACGGTTACAGTATACCGGCGGTGTGTGGTAAACTTATAAAAGTGTTTTGAAAAAAATGGTAAGAAACCTTGAACTTTTTTTGAACCGTCCTCAGCGGCGCAGCCGTTTGTCGCAGTGGGTGGCCAGCCAGGTGCCCAGGCTCTGGAACACCTGAACCATCACCACCAACAGCGCGGTGGCCACCGCCATGATCAGATATTTGTAGCGGTAATAGCCATAGTTGATGGCAATCTGGCCCAGTCCACCGCCGCCGATGATGCCCGCCATGGCCGAGTAGCCCAGGATGGTGGTCAGGGCGATGGTGATGTTGGAGATCAGGCTGGGCATGCTTTCGGGGATCATCACCTTGGCGATGATCTGCATGGGGGTGGCACCCATGCTCTGGGCCGCCTCAATGACGCCGCCGTCCACCTCCCGCAGACTGGATTCCACCAGACGGGAGACAAAGGGAAAGGAAGCAATGACCAGTGGCACAATGGAGGCCACCGTCCCGATGGAGGTACCCACAATGGCCTGGGAAAGAGGAATGACAAAGATCATCAGAATCAAAAAAGGAACGCTGCGCAGCAGATTGATGACCACGTTGAGCAGCTGCATCAGCCAGCGGGGCAGCGGCAATACGCCCCCCTGCTCCCCTGCCACCAGCAGAACCCCCAGAGGAATCCCGATGACCAGCGCCAGGAAGGTGGACAGAATGGTGGCATAAAAGCTCTCCCAGGTGGCAAAAGGGAGGGTGGGCAGATTGTCCATCAGGACCTGCCATTCTTCGGATGCAAACAGGGCACTCATGCTTCAACCTCCTCACAGGTGATGCCGGGATAATTGCGGATGTAGGCCATGGCCTTTTCGGCGTCCTCCCGGCTTTCGGGCAATGCCAGCAGCATGCTGCCCAGGGTCTGGCCGTTGACAATGCGGGTATCGGCGGCCACGATGGAGACCAGCGCCCCACACTCGATGGCCAGGCTGGCCACCAGGGGTTTGTCGGTGGTCTGGGTACCGTTGAAGGCCACCCGTACCATCCGCCGGCCGGGCAGCATCTCGCTGCGGGCGGCTCCGCCCGGGAAGACCAGGCGCCTTGCCGCAGCAGACTGAGGATTGGAGAAGATGGCCTGCACCTCCCCTTCTTCTACCACGGTGCCCTCGTCCAGGATGGCAACCCGATTGCAGATTTCCTCCACCACGCTCATCTGATGGGTGATGATGACCACCGTAATGCCCAGTTCCTGGTTGATCTTGCGGATCAGCTGCAGGATGGAATGGGTGGTGTTGGGGTCCAGAGCGCTGGTGGCCTCATCGCAGAGCAGCACCTTGGGATTGGTGGCCAGGGCACGGGCAATGGCAATGCGCTGTTTCTGGCCGCCCGAGAGCTGGGCCGGGTAGGCATCCGCTTTATCGGGAAGGCCCACCAGTTCCAGCAGCTCCCGGGCGCGCTTGACGGCCTCGGCCTTGGGAACCTTGGCCAGCTCCATGGGGAAACAGATGTTTTTGAGGCAGGTGCGCTGCATCAAAAGATTGAACTGCTGAAAGATCATGGTGATCTCCCGCCGGGCCGCCCGCAGCTCGGCAGCGTTCAAGTTATTCATCTCCCGGCCGTTGACCACCACCGTGCCCTCATCGGGGCGCTCCAGCATATTGATGCAGCGCACCAGGGTGGATTTGCCGGCGCCGGACATCCCGATGATGCCGTAGATATCCCGGTCCCGGATGCTCAACGAGATGTCCCGCAGAGCCACCACCGTGCCGCTTTGGGTGGCGAAGCGCTTGGTCATGTGTTGAATCTCGATCATGGGTAGCCTCCCTGTCTCACAACGACAGGGAACGCCGGAATCCGACGTTCCCTGCACGGGTTTTCTGATGTTTTTTCTCAGAACACCGCCACAACGGCACCATTGTAGGTCTCGTTGATGAAGTCCTTGACCTTCTGGCTGCGCAGCGCAGCGGCCAGGGCCTTGATGGCGGGGGTGTTCTCGTTGCCTTCCTTGACCACCAGGACGTTGACGTAGTTGTCCTTGATGATGTCACTGTTGGCATCCTCGATGGCCAGGGCATCCGAGGCAGCGGAGAAGCCGGCCTGTTCCGCATAGTTGCCGTTGATCACCGCCAGATCCACATCCGCCAGGGTGCGGGGCAGCTGGGCAGCTTCCATCTCGACGATGTCCAGATTCTTGGGATTTTCCACGATGTCATTCTTGGTGGCGGTCAGGCCGGCGCCATCCCGCAGGGTGATCAATCCCTGGGCTGCCAGCAGCTGCAGGGCACGGCCCTCGTTGGTGGCGTCGTTGGGAACGGCCACCTTAGCGCCGTCCGCCAGGGCATCCAGGCTGGTGGTCTTGCCCGGGTAGATGCCCAGGGGCTCGTAATGGACAGAAGCCGCGCTCACCAGATGAGTTCCGTTCTGCTCGTTGAAGTCCTGCAGGTACAGGATGTGCTGGAAGTAGTTGGCGTCCACCGAGCCATTCTCGGTGGCCAGGTTGGGCTGGATGTAATCGGTGAACTCCACCACATCCAGGGTAATGTCCGCCTGGGCCAGGATCTCCCCTGCCACCTTAAGGATCTCGGCATGGGGCACCGGCGAGGCGCCCACCTTGATGGTGGTGCCGGCCAGGGAAGCATAGTCCACATCGGCAGCGAAACCGTCGCCGGTAAAAGCAGTGTCCGAGGTAGCTTCGGAGGTTGCCTCCGAGGCGGCTTCGGAAGAAGCGGCGGTGCTCTGTGAAGAAGCGGTGCTGTCCACGGTGGCGGTGGAACCGCAGGCGGACAGGCCCAGAGTCAGGGCTGCTGCAAGCAGGGCAGAAATCAACTTTTTCATCATTCATTCTCCTTTTGTGTTCGGTCAGTGTGGATGGCGGATGGGATCAGCGTCACATTCGCACACCCGGCTGCCGGCATCGGGGGCTGTAAATCATCGTGGGCTCCTCCTCTTTTCTGCAAACAAAGAGACAAAAAAATGGCAGGATGCCTTCTGGCACCCTGCCACTCGATTCTCCCTGTTCACGCTCCCAAAAACGCGCAGGGGAAAGCAAGTACAGGTTGCCGAAGCACACTGCACATGCACATCATCATGCCATCACGGCGTTCAAAAGTCTGAGACATGACAGCATCCCCTTTCCGATTCTGGTTTGCGATACATCGCTATGGCGTCAGTATAGCTTGAATTTCTCTGTCTGTCAAGCCGTTTGGCCATAAACGGAAGAAATTTGTAATATCCTACAAAGTTAAAAGGAATTGTCGGCTGCTCCCTTGCCTGTTTCATAGAAATTTGATATGCTATACTCAAGATCAAACAAAGGAAGGACCACTGCATGAAGTTTTCGACCAAAGATCGCTATGCACTGCGGATGATGGTGGAACTGGCCAGCCGCCCACCCGAGACCTTTGTCCCCCTCAAAGCCATCAGCACCAGCCAGGATATCAGTTTGAAATATCTGGAACAGATCGTCACCCCTCTGGCACGGGCCGGGCTGCTGGCCAGCGAACGGGGCAGCCAGGGCGGCTACCAACTCACCCGCCCCGCCGCTGAAATAACGGCCGGAGATATTCTGCGCGCCGTGGAGGGCGAGGTCATCCCCATCCCCTGTCTGGCCGCGGATGCCGAGGATTGCCCCCGCCGCCCCCAGTGCCGGACCCTTTCCTTTTGGGAAGGGCTCAACCAGGCCATCAACGACTACATCGACCATGTCACCCTACAGGATCTGTGTCCCCCCGCTGCCAAAAAGTAAAAACAGTGCCGTCTGCCTCAGCCTGAGACAGACGGCATTGTTTTATGATTGTTTACCGCTCTGCAGTGTGGGGCAGTGCGGCGTAGTCATGATCCACCGTGATCCGGCAATCCGACCGGGGCCAGCGCTTCTGTACCAGCCGGGTCACTTCGGAACGCAGGGTATCGTCAGAGATGTTGGTTTCCCGGGGCACCATGCAGTCAAACTCCAGCAAGGTCCGGCCATCCTCCTCGCTCATGACCCGCAGGTCGTGAACCGACAAAGTGTTGTCGATGCTGCGCACCTGGGCAGAGAGCCATTCATTCATCTGGCCCAGAGCGGTATCCACCTCAGCCACCGGGTCCATGTGGACCACCAGATTCAGCCCCTTCTGGGCCAGGAAATCCCGCTCGATCTGGTCAATTACGTCATGGGCTTGCATGGGATCGGCCGCAGCCGACATCTCCACATGGGCGCTGGCGAACTGCCGGCCGGGGCCGTAGTCGTGGATCAGCAGGTCATGGGTGCCGATCACACCGGGATAGCTGAGAATTTTCTGCCGGATGGCTTCCACCTCTTCCGGTTCGGGAGCCCGACCCAGCAACGGGTCCAGGGTATCCCGGATCAGCCCAAACCCACTGTACAGGATAAAGGCTGCCACCGCAAGGCCCACCGGGCCATCCAGTGAGATAGCAGTAAAGTAGGTCACCAGCATGCCCAGCAGGACGCCGGTGGTGGTCAGCACATCATTGCGGCTGTCGGCGGCAGTGGCTTCCAGGGTGCTGGAATCAATCTTCCGTCCCACCTTCTTGTAAAAGACCTGCATGCCGGCCTTGATGATAATAGAGATCACCAGAACCCCGCCGGTCACCACGGTAAAATCCACCGGCTCGGGGTGCAGGGTCCGCTCCACGCTGGTCTTGAGCAGCTCCACCCCGATGACAAGAATCAGCACCGCAACGCTGAGACCGGCCAGATACTCGTACCGGCCATGCCCATAGGGGTGTTCCGCGTCCGCCGGCTTGGACCCCATCTGAAAGCCCAGCAGGCTGATGACACTGGAAGAGGCGTCCGACAGGTTGTTCACTGCATCTGCCGCCACCGCCAACGAGCCGGAAAGAAGGCCGGCCACCAGTTTGATAACAAACAGAATCAGGTTGCAGCCGATCCCCACCAGGCTGGTCTTTTTGCCCACCTTGGCGCGGTCGGCCGTTTCCCCGCCGCAAAATCTGTCAATCCATGTATCCAGTAGCATCCAAATATTCCTCCCATAAGGTCAGCGCGCATCCCAGACTCCCTCTCGAGTGGATGCGCGCTGACTATCTATTGAATCGATTTTAGTTGGTACCGATCTGGATTTCACCGCCGTTGGCGCTGCTTTCGGGCTCTGTGGTGGTGCTTTCCGAGGTCGGCTGCGAAGATGTGGTATCGGTGGAAGTGGCTTCGGAAGTGGGCTGAGAGACAACCGAATCCGAAGACGTGCTCTCTGACGGAGGCGGAGTGGGGGTGCTGACTTCAGGCGCGGGGGTGGGCTCCGGCGTTGCCGCCGCAGCCTGCAATACCGCACCGCAGCGGTTGCAGGTAACGCTGCCATCTGCGTTGGTCACCGGGTCATGGCCCAGTGCCGGCGTGTAGGAATCGGTGTAGTCCCGGCTGGAATCCTCGTTGCAGTGGTGCAGGGTGTATCCCTCGGTGGTACAGCTGGGGGCGATGGTCTCGTCCCAGTAGGTGTAGGTGACCTCCTGGCTTTCCTGAGAGCCGCTTTCCTGAGAGGTGCTGGTCTCCGGTGCAGGGGTCTCCACCGGGGTCTCGGTGGCGGGGGCAGGGGTCTCCACCGGGGTCTCGGTGGCGGGGGCAGGCGTGGACAAAGCCGTGGAACTAGAACTCGCGTCTTTGTCTTCACCGCGCTTCGGAATGGCAGTCAAAGTGGGACGATCATCCTCGGTGATATAGCTGTGGGTTCGCACATAGTTGAAGAAGGCGTCCATCGCAGTGCTGGTCAGATGAATGCCATCACTGATCACATAACCATCCTTCGCATAACCCGTAGAGGGGTCTTTGAGCACCTCCGCACTGTTGAGATATTTCCAGCCGTTGTCCTGGCACATCTGGACAATGCCCTGGTTGTAGGCATCCACCTGACTCTGGGTCAGCGACTGGTTGGAGTGCTCCTGCCCCAGGGGCGGGATGGAGTTGACAATAATATCCACGCTGGGATAGGCTTCCTGGATGGACTGGATCCCGGCTTTGTAGTTTTCAATGAAGCTCTCGGTGCTGTAATCGGGGCTCAGATCGTTGGTACCGAAGGTCAGAATCACCCGGCGGGGCTGCATCAAGGCCACCGCCTCGGCCATGGTCTTGTACCCGGAATATCCTTCAAACCCTGCACAGGCAAAGGTAGCCAGCGAGCGGGCGGTCATCCCCACCGAACCGATGGCATTATCCTTCGTACAGTAGTTCAGCAATATCATCCGGGCAGTGTTGGAATCCCCCAAGAAGAGGGTCTCATCCACATATTCCTGGCCGGCATCGTCACTTTCCTCCAGGATGGTGGAGGTGTACTGGGTGGTGTCGATGGTGTTCTGATCTTTGTCATATCCGCTGTCCACCACCAGCACCTCACTGTCCGCTGACGGGGTCTCGGTTCCCTGGTGGGACCCGCCGCGCATGAGAAACAGGCAGATGCCCGAGGTGATCATCAACACGGCGCAGCACAGCGCCAGCACAAAATACATCCGGGTTTTCTGGTTCATCCGCGCCCAGAAACCGGTGCTTTTTCCATAGCTGTTGTTTCGGCTAGACATTGATGCGTCCTTTCCTCACACCGCCCGGTTGTTTTGCCGCCCGGGCAGGTCGGTTTCTTGATCCACAACACCGCGCCAGAAGGACTTGCCAATGGGCGGTAATGCTCTTATTTTACACCATTTTGAAGCGCTGCACCAGTGTTTTCCTCTTTTTTCATATTTTGCACAAAATTAGCGGATTGCCCTCCCCTGCCACGCACACAGAAAAGGCCCAGCAAAAGCCGGGTCTGATTTATTCATGATCTTCCAGCAACCGTGCCTTGTTCAGCGCCGGCCACAGGGCCAGATACAGCACCACCGCACAAACAGTGGACAGCAGCGAGTTGACCAGGGTAACGCCGCCGGTGATCTTGACCACCACACTGGCCAGTTCCTCCGTCTGACCGAAAATGAACCGGTTGCGGAAATAGCCCAGGAAGGGGTCGGTGAAGACATTGACCAGCAGTCCGCTGAAAGCGCTTCCGGTCACGCAGGCCAGATATTTCAGCCGCGGCGTGGTCTTGAGGGAAAGCTCATGCAGGTGGAAGACCTTTTGAGCAGTCACACCGCAGACCAGACCAATGATGAACTTGAGCAGGAAGGTGGTCACTGCATAACCGGGGTCCCCGGCCACCACATCCGCCAGGGCCAGCCCGATGGCGCCGGCCAGACCGCCGGATACGCCATCCAGCAGCATGGCGGTCAGTGCAGTAAAGGTGTTGCCCAGATGGAACGACGAACCGCTGCCCAGAATATTGGGAATGCGGAAAAATTCATAGGCCACAAAGCTCAGTGCAGCCATCACACCGATGATGGTAATTTTGCGCACCGTAAAGCGTGTTTTGGACAGCACGGCATAGAGCATCACCAGGGCTACCACCACAAAAAGCAGCAGCCAGATCACAGAAGTCGGCATCGTAAAACATCCTCTCCAAATTCGTTTTCTTTCCCTGGCGGTTGACTTTTTCCTCCCGTCGGGGTATGCTCTCATTATACCGGCTTCTGGTACCTCTTAAATAGCCAGAATAAAACTTTTTTATGGGGCCAGTTTTATGATTGCATTGGAAACCGAAAGCAAGAATCCGCTCTATGAACAGCTCTATGCCGCCCTGGCCGAGGAAATACGCACCGGAGCACTGGCACCGGGTAGTGCCCTGCCGGGGCGCAGGACCATGGCATCCCGGCTGGGCATCAGTGTGAACACGGTGGACGCCGCCTATCAGATGTTGGCTGCCGAGGGCCTGGCCGAGTCCAGGCCCCGCAGTGGATTTTATGTACAGGAAACCGGCGGTATGCTTCACCCCCGACCTCATCCAGCCATGCTCTCCCCCGCTGTGCCGCCGCCTGCTCCGGAGCAACCGAGATTTGACCTCTCCACCGGGAGCATCGACACCGCCCTGTTTCCTGCCCGCAGCTGGGGACGCATCCAGAAGGAACTGCTCTACCAATGTCCCGAGCTGTTGCAGCGCGGGGCGATGCAGGGGGATGCAGAGCTGCGCACCGAGATTGCCGCATATCTGCGGGACTCCCGCGGGGTGGACTGCACCCCCGACCAGGTGGTTGTGGGTGCCGGCATCGAGTATCTGCTGGGGTGTCTCGCCCACCTGTTCCAACAAAGTGTGGCCGCCATCGAAAATCCCGGCTACGGGCGCACCCGGGCGGTGCTGCAGAACAACGGCATCCGCTGTGTTCCGGTGGACATTGACAAGAGCGGGCTGCCGGTGCACGGGTTGGTGGCCAGCGGGGCCAACCTCTGCTACATCACCCCCAGCCACCATTTTCCCACCGGGGTCACCATGCCAGCACCCCGCCGCGCCCAGCTGCTCTCCTGGGCCGCCGAACAGCCCGGCCGCTTCATTCTGGAAGACGACTATGACTCGGAATTCCGGTTTGACACCCGCCCGCTGCCCAGCCTGCAGGGGATGGCCGGTCCCAATGGACCGGTGATCTATTTGACCACCTTTTCCAAGAGTCTGGCCCCCGGCATCCGTATTGCCTGCATGGTGCTGCCTCAGCCGCTTTTGCTGCGCTACCGGCAGGATTTTGCCGTCTATGCCAACACCGTCAGCCGGTTTGAGCAGCAGACCTTACGCCGCTTTATCCATGAAGGGTATTTTTCCCGCCACATCGCTCGGATGCGGCTGGCCTACAAGCGCCGGATGGAAGCCTTCGGGCAGGCGCTGCGCCGGGAGCTGGGCCCCCAGCTGCGGCTGGGAAGCACTCATTCCGGCCTGCACTTCCTTTTGACCCTGCCGGATGCCGGAGGGGAGGCTGCCATGGTGGATGCAGCCGCCGCCCAGGGGGTCCGACTTGTGGGATTGAGCAGTTATTACATGGCCAGGCCGGAACGCTGCCCCGCCGACACGGTAGTGGCCGGCTATGCGGCCCTATCCGCCGAGGATATCCCGCTGGTGGCCCGAGCGCTGCACCACGCCTGGCTGGAGCATCAGCCCAGCAATTCCTGAAGCAACTGGGTTCCGTCCTCATCCAGAACCCAGCCGTCCGCGCCGTCCTGTCCCGTGGGGACCAGGTACTGGACTGTCAGGGTGGACTGGCCCGCCAGGTAGGTCATGGTCTCCTCGATGGTATACAGGTCCTGGGCCAGCAAATCAGTGAGGGTGCGGGCGGAGTTGTCCCGGGCGACCTGGGGAATCTGGGTCAGCCGGGTGGGTTCCTGCCGCAGAAAGGCCGCCCAAACCGCGGCCCGGACCGAAGAGGCCTGGGGCTCCTCCAACACTTCCGAGAGCTGTCCAATAAAGTCCTCTGCCGTTTCGGGGGTCAGTTCTGCCACCGTGTCGGTGCCATACCCCAGAGCAATCCGGGTTTCCTTTTCCAGCAGCGAGGCGGTATCCACCCGGGCAGTGGCCGTTTCGTCCAGAAATCCGGCGTAGCAATCGGCTGTGGCTGCAAAGTAGGCATCCGGGGCCAGGCCAAGGGTGTCTTCCAGCAGTTGGGCTGCCCGGGCTGGCCCGGCCGTCATATAACAGTCTCCCAGGGTAGTCTGCCCTGCGGGGGCCTTTACCAGCATCCGGCTGGGCAGCCCGCAGAAGGTGATGGTGCGGGCCGGGCCATCCAGCCGCACCAGCACAAAGGAAGGCGGGTCTCCCTGTATCGCCACCAGCAGGCGATGGGTGTTCTGGGCGCCGGTTTCCACCGCCACACTTCCCTGCCGGGCCGCGGCCTGGCGCAGCTCATTTTGCTCCTCCCGCTGCCCCACCAGAAACAGCACCACCCCCATCATGGGCAGCAACAACAACAGGGTTAGAGCCAGGCTCTGAAAAAAAAGTCCCGGCCGTGAACGCATAAAACCCACTCCTTTGCAGCAAACTGTAAACATAGTTTGGGTCGATTGGCCCGGGCTTATACCAGGCAAAGGAGTGGTAAGGATGTATCATCATCAGCACGGCCCCCGCGGCGCCGAGGAAGAGCGGGAAGATTTCTGGACCAACATTCCCGAAGGCAGTGATATGCTGCCCGGTTTTCTGCCCGGTGTTCCGGGCGCCATGCCGGGATTTCCGGCCGGGATGTCGGCCCGGGAGCTGCGCACCCCCGCCGAGAGCCGGGACCAGAGCCCGCAGCAGGCTGACAACAAAAAGGATGTTCCGCCCCAGACCAGCCACAACGACCCCCTGGGGAGCTGGACCGGTGTCCCCGAGCCCGGCACCCATGAGGTCCCCACCCAGGATGCCGACGACCTGTAATCACAGCAAAACCCCGCCCCCGTCTGTCGCACACAGCAGACGGGGGCGGGGTTTGTTTTGTCAGGGTTGGGGTTTTTGATAGACCAGGAAACCGAAACCGATTTCGGTGGTCAGCCGGGTGCATTGGGACAACCGCTGTGTCCCCTGCGCCGGGGTGTTCCAGTAATAAGGCGTCATGGCGAAGAGATCCTGAATCTGGTCCCCTTTCAGGGTAATCTCATCACTGACATCCCGCCGCTCCACGAACCGCAGACCTTCGTAGTCGGTCTGCTGGACAGGGTTCTCGTAGGGCGTCTGGTATAAAATCTGCTTAAGGCCGTAGAGATGCCGCGGGGTGGGGACCGCATAGATCAGATAGCCGCCGGGCCGCAGCATCCTTAGAAATTCCTCCCGTGCCATGGGGGAAAAGACGTTGAGCAGTAGATCCGCCCAGCCATCCCGCACAGGGGCACAGAAACTGCCCCCCACCGCAAAGGCGGCCTGGGGAACCAGTCGGGCGGCCAGCCGCACCGCCTCCTTGGAGAGGTCAAAGCCGATCAGCTCCCCTCGCTGCTGCAGAGCATCCAGCACCGCCCGGTCATAGCTTCCCTCGCCGCATCCGGCATCCACAATCCGGGCCGGGCGATCCTGAGGCGCATACTGGCAGCAGAGGGTGGCCAGCATCCGGCGGAACGGGCCATACCATTCCCCTTCCAAAAAGCGGCGCCGCGCCCGCACCATCTCCTTGCCGTCGCCGGGATCGGCAGCATGCTTTTTCTGGATGGGCAGCAGATTGACATAGCCTTCCTTGGCCAGATCAAAGCTGTGGCCCTTAGCACAACGCAGCGAACGGCCCATCTGCATCAAAGGACCGTGACAAACCGGGCAGCGCAGACCACCGACCGTTTCAGGGGTCATCTGTTCTCCTCCGTCCGGTCATCGGGGTCAGTCTCCTCCTCTCCCGGAATGGGAGCGGTCACTCCGCCGTGGGCGGCAATGTACTCTTCAAAATTGGCAAACTTCTGTTTGGGCGGCCGCCGGGTAATCAGCACCAGACCGGGATCTTCCTCCCGTGCCGATGTGCGGCGGCGCGGTTCAGCAGCGCGATGGCTGCGGGGCTCCTGACCGGCTTTGGCCGGGGTGTTTTTGGTCCCGGAACTACCGCGGCCATTCTGCTTGCGACCTTGGTTCTGCGATGGCTGCCGGTTGGCAGCTGCCTTGCCACCGGATTGTTTTTTCGGCTGTGCCGCAGCTGCCTTTTCCCCGTTCTGTCCCCCGCTCTGCGCCTGGGTGCTCCCACCACTGTGATGGCTGCGGCGCCGACGGCGACGCGCTGAGGAGGACGCCCCCTGGGGTGCCGCTTGATTGGGTGTATTTTTCTCGTTTGTGGCCATTGGTACTTCCCTTCTGTTTCGGGCAGTCTTCTGTTAGATCAGGCTGCGGCATTCGTTGTAATAGCGTTTTTCCTCGGCGTGCCCCATGCTGAAGGTTTTACGGGGCAGCACACCGCCCAAAACCACGCCGCGGAACAAATCTGCCTTGGCAAACTCCGGCATCAGCAGCGCCGTGGCCTTTTCCCCGGCCATCGACCGGGCAGTCTCTGCACCGTGGATGTAATCCACCGAACTTTCGGGGTGGGCGGCAAGATAATCTGCCAGGAATTGTTCCACCGTGCCTACCGTCAGGGGGGCCGGGGCATTGTGAATGCCCAACGTCTCTTCGGCACCATCGCCCACCAGGACAAAGGTCTGCTCCGCCGGCGCTTCCACAAGCTCAGCACCCCGTTGGCTCAGCCAGAGCGCCATCGCCTGGCGCACTTCTCCGGCGTTGCTGCCAAACACCACCCGATGGATCGGCTCGATCTCGATGGCCGGCGAATGAACATTGCAGACCTCGGCCAGGCAGTACCGGGCCGGGTGATTCTGCTGCTGTTCTGGTGTCAGGGTGGCCTTCAGTTCCTCCCAATAGGCCTTGGCTGTTGCCAGGGAATGGTTGCCATCCCCCACCGCCAGCACCATGGGAGGCTGGTCGACGGCATCTGGCCACCGCGCGGCGAAGCGTCCGGCATCCCCCAACCCATCGATGGCATCCTGGATGGTCTGGATCAGGGCAGGGTCTTCCACCGCCCAGCCGCGCAGATGGCCGCCGCCCAGCATGAGCTCACCGTCGTACAACAGAGGCAGCTGGGCCTTATGGGCAGCCACCGGCTCGATGAGGGTTTCTTCCGGGTCGTCTGCCAGCATCATCACATGAGGTGTTTCCAGACTGGCCCCCCGCCGCACCTTGAGCCGGGGCGGAATCCGGGAGACAACGGTGTTTTCGCTGGGGCGGATGGCCAGTTTGGCGCCGGGATCGTAGCTGTACGCTTCCAGATCCACCGCCCCAACCAGACCCTGGCGGATGGTTCCGTCCATCTGGGTCCGTTCCAGATAGATAAAGCCATGGACCTGTCGGGTCAGCAGATGGGCACGGTAATCCTCCATCGCGGCACGGATGGACCGCAGCCGTTCTTCCTCCTGTAGGGTTCCCAGATAGGCCTCGGGCAGCACAATGTGCAGGGTACTGGGTTTTCCCGCCGCCCGTTCCTCGGCTTTCTGCCAGTATTCAGGCTGGGAAGTGAACTGATCCACCGCAATACACGCCCAGGGATCCAGCGGGGTCCCCTCCGGCGGCAGCAGGATTTCTGCGGGGAGAAAACAACGATTCATTTTGATTCACCTGATTCCTGATAATTTAAAGGGTCACACCATGCCCCATCAGGCCATAGATGGCCAAGGAAAGAATGCCAATATAGATCAGATAGCTGGGCAACCCCCGGAACACGGCCGGAATATCCTTGCTGCGCAGCCGGCGGCGGCCTTCATCCACCACCAGCACCGCCACCAGATAACCCACGCCGCTGCCCAGACCAAAGGCAATGTACTGCAACAGGGTGTAATTCTGGTTGGCGCAAATCAGCAGGGTGCCCAAGACACAACAGTTGCAGGTGGCCAGGGGAAGCTGTTCCCGAAAAGCCGCCCGCTGCCCGGCCGGAAAAACCGAGAGCAACAGCCATACCACCGCCATGGCCAACGCAGCACAGGTCAGGTAGATTACCGGACGAAGCGTTGCAATCGGCATCCAGGCAGGCAGCCAGGTGCGAATCCAGTTGAAGAGAAGGTTGTGTGCCGCCCATCCGGCGGGGGCGCTGAGCAGCTGCACCAGAATGACCGGAGTGCAATACTGCCAGGTTTTGACATCGGGGTCCGACACCAGTTTGGTAAGGCGAGACACGCCCAGGGCCCGGGAGAACACCACGTTCTCAGCAAAGATGGCCAGCACCGCATAGCTGATGAACTGCCCGATTGCCTGAAAAACCGTCATCTCAATGCTTCCGGTTACCATACAGATGGCGCACCTCCTCCCGTTTGTAATGGACGTAGGCGCCGCCTACTGCGGTCCAGATGGCCGAGATGAATCCCAGCAGCAGGAAACCGCCCGCCGGCTGGCTGGCCAGCGGAAGGAGCTGGGTGTTCAGAATTGTATGGCCGAACAGGGTGCCCACCGAGAGAACCTCCCGCAGGCTTCCCACCAGCAGCAGTGAGATGCAAAGGCCGACGGTATTGTTGATGCCCCGACGGAAGGCCTCTCCCACCGATTCCAGTTCCGGTGCCTCCAAGCGCTTGATGATGGCAGGTTCCACCACCAGCAGCGGCAGATAAATGCCCAGCACCGAAAGGTCGGCACCAAACAGGTGATACAGGATCAGATAGGCCGGAATGTACAGTACCGCGGCCGAGAAGGAATACACCAGGGCACGGAACCGGTTTCCGGTCAGGTGGCACACCGCTACCGCCAGCATTCGGGTGGTGGTCAGCAACAGGATGGCCGCCGCGCACAGCATCAGGGCATTGTCGCCATCGCTGGCCACCGCCACCACCGGGGCCAAGCCCAGGCCACGGACCATCACCGGGTTGTTCAGCCACAGGTGGTCGTCATGGATGCTCTGATACAGCTCCGCCTCGGCTTCGGCCCGGGTCCGCTTGGCCGGTTTGGCATGGGTCTGCTGCGCCGCCGGCCGGGGTTGTTCAGTCCGCTGTTCCTGCCGGGGCTGTTCCGGTGCAGGCTGTGGCGGCGTGGGCGGCGTTTCGGCCGCACGCCGGGCCTGTTCCAGGATTTCCGGCGTGATCTGAGGAATGATAACGGTTTGCGTATGCTGAACAGGCTTTTTCTTCCGTTTGGGATTGTTATGCTCCATGTTTGGCAAGCCGCTTCTCCTCCTTCTTCATAAATCTCATCCGCTCGGCACGGCGGCCCACGAGATCCAGCCACTCGGGGAAGGCGCCCACAATCAGCAAGGCGAAGCAGATGCCGGTTTCATAGATGCTGAAATAGCGGAAAGCCACTGCCGCAACGCCCAGCACCAACCCGTAGATGATCCGACTGGCTGTGCGGTTGGGACAGGTGACCGGCTCACTGGCCAGGAACAGTCCGCCGAACAGCGAGGTTCCGGACAGCAGAATATACTTTTCCAGATAGATGCGCTGGCGGACATATTCCCAAGGGAAGGACAGGTTGGGCAGCTCATTCAGGCTGGGGAACAGCCAGGGCAGCACCACCAGCACCGCCAGATAAGGCAGAAAGATGGAGAGATGCAGGTGTTTGCGCACCAGCAGGAACAGGCCGCAGGCACAGATCACCAGCACAGCACAGGTGCCCAAGGGGCCCTCCACATTCCCCACCAGCAGGTTCATGGTACTGGCCGAAGGCAGACCACCGGTGCGCAGGGTTGCCTGCATCCCGCTGGTCAGGGTGACATCGGTCGGATTCCACAGCGGCAATTTGGTTCCCGGAATGGGATAGCTGAAGAGGGTGTTGGGCCAGGAGATGGCGGCCACAGCAATTCCCACCGCAGTGGGGTGGAAAGGATAATGCCCTTCCCCGCCGAATGCCTCCTTGGCCATCACCGCGGTAATGACTGCCACCACCAGGATGGCGTAGGGCACGGTGGCCGGCATCAGCAGGGTGATCAGTGCGGCGAAACACTCGCTGCTGGGCTCATGAGGGCGATACCCCGCAGCGTGCAGCGGGGTCACCAGACAGTCACAGATATAGGCGGTCAGCAGCGCCACCGCCATCAGCAGCAATGGGCGCAGGCCATAATAGTAAACGCTCATGGCCATCAGCGGCACGCAGCACCACAAAAGATCGGCATAATAGTCGTAATTGACACTTTTCTCAATTCTGGGTAGTCTTGGCATGGTTCCTCCTTGGTCCCGGCGGAAGAGACTGCATTCAGAGAGATTTGACCGCGCGGACAACTTCGGCGGGGTCGTTTGCCCCAAACAGGGCGCTGCCCATCACCAGGTTGTTGGCCCCTGCTGCGACGCAGAGGGGGGCCGTCTGGGCATTGATGCCGCCGTCCACCTGGATGACCGGGTGCAGATTGCGTGCCGCGCAGGCCTTTGCCACCGCGGCAACCCGTTCAGGGGTTTGGGGCAGGAATTTCTGTCCGCCGAATCCCGGCTCCACCCCCATGATCAGGACCAGGTCCAGCTTGTCCAGATAGGGGTCCAGCGCCTCCACAGGCGTTGCCGGGCAGATGGAACCCCCGGCCTTGGCACCGGACTGGTGGATCAGGTCAATGGTCTGCTCCACCGCATCGGGAACCGCTTCCAGATGGAAGGTAATCCACTCGGCACCGGCTTTGATAAACTGCGGCGTATAGCGGATCGGGTCCCGGATCATCAGATGTGCGTCAAAGCACGCCTGGGGCAGTGCACGGCACAGACTGGCAAGAACCGGTATTCCATAGGTGATGTTGGGAACAAAATGCCCGTCCATCACATCGTAATGCAGCATATCGGCCCCGGCATCCAAAACCCGGATACACTCCTGCCCCAAGGTGGCGAAATCTGCCGACAGAATGGAGGCGCTTACTTGAATCATCTTTCAATATCCTTTCCCCTGGTGCCCGCAATGGCACAAATCCATATACAGCTATATTGTACCTTAACCGTATCTAAAAATCAAACCCCGGCATCAAAAATCCCACAAATCCCAAAAAGCGGCTGTCCTGTCGCCAAACCGGTTGGTGCAGGACAGCCGCAATGTTTGATGATTACACGTTATACTGATTGATTTTTCCCAACTGGACCTTGACACAGGCCAGTGCACTCTCGATCACTTTGTCCATGTCATAGTAGCGATATTCGCCCAGACGGCCCCCGAACACCACATGAGGCTCCGCATCCGCCATCGCCTTGTACCGGGCGTAGAGGGCGTTGTTGGTGTCATCGTTGACGGGATAATAGGGTTCATCCCCCGGTGTCCACTCGGCGCTGTACTCCCGGCTGATGACCGTTTTGGTACCGGGCTCGGTGGAGCCGAACTCGAAATGCTTGTGCTCGATGACCCGGGTATAGGGGGTTTCCCGGTCGGTGTAGTTGACCACCGCATTGCCCTGGTAGTTGGGGCAGTCCAGCACTTCGGTCTCGAAACGGACACTGCGGTATTGCAGGGCGCCGAGGGCATAGTCGAAGTAGGCATCCACAGGGCCGGTATAAATCACCCGGCCGGCCAGGGCATCCAGCTCGGCCTTGTTCTGAAGGTAGTTGGTGTTCAGCCGCACCTCAACCCCCTCCAGCATCCGCTCCACCATCTTGGTGTAGCCGCCACAGGGAATGCCCTGATACAATGCATTGAAATAATTGTTGTCATAGGTGTAGCGCACCGGGATCCGCTTGATGATGAAGGCGGGCAGTTCGGTGCAGGGGCGGCCCCACTGCTTCTCGGTGTAGCCCTTGACCAGCTTGTCGTAGATGTCGGTGCCCACCAGGTTGATGGCCTGTTCCTCCAGGTTTTTGGGATCCGGCGTAAAGTGCTGGGCCCGCTGCTCCTCGATCTTGGCCATGGCTTCTGCCGGCGTAACGACTCCCCACATCTTGTTGAAGGTGTTCATATTGAAGGGAAGGTTGTAGATCTCGCCGTGGAAGTTGGCCACCGGGGAGTTGGTATAGCGGTTGAAGGTGGCAAACCCGTTGACATAATCCCACACTTCCTTATTGTTGGTGTGGAAGATATGCGCCCCGTAGCGGTGGACGTTGATGCCCTCGATCTCCTCGGTATAGACATTGCCGGCAATGTGCTCCCGCTTGTCAATCACCATGCAGCGCCGCCCCGCCTTGGTGGCTTCGTGGGCAAACACAGCGCCAAACAGGCCTGCACCGACAATCAGATAATCATACTGTTTCAAAGCAATTTCCTCCCATCAGGATCCGTAAGCCTGTTCTTCAGGCAGGACGGTCTCCTTGTTTTTTCCAATGTTCCACTTGTTGAAGATGAAATTCAAAATCCCGGCGGTCCTTGTCCAGCATCTGGGACAGAATGATGCCCGAGACAAAAAGCAGCAGCGCCCCTACCATGGCACAGCCACAGACAATGAGGGTCGGGAAACGGGGCACCAGCCCGGTCACCAAATACTCCCCCACCACCGGCAGCATAAACAGAACACTGAGCACCGCGATCACCGCAGCCAGGATGCTGAAGAATCCAAAGGGGCGATAATTTTTGAACAGCCGCAGGATGGTCCAAAGGACCTTCATTCCATCGGAATAGGTGTTCAGCTTGCTCTCGCTGCCCGCCGGACGGTCCCGGTAGTCGATCACCACATTTTCAATCTGCATCGAGCGCTGCACCGCGTGGATGGACATTTCGGTTTCAATCTCGAACCCGTGGGAGAGCACCGGGTAGGTCTTCACAAAGAGATAACTGAAAGCGCGGTATCCCGTCATGATATCCTTGATCTGGCTGCCGAACAGCCAGTTGATGGAAAAGCGGACCAGACTGTTGCCGAAATTGTGGAAGGGACGCTTGTTCTGGGTAAAATAGGTGCTGGAAAGCCGGTCCCCCACCACCATGTCCGCCTGCCGCTCCAGCACCGCCCGGATCATTCCGGGGGCTGCCTCGGCGGGGTAGGTATCATCGCCGTCCACCAGAATATAGGCCTCGGCATCAATCTCCCGGAACATCCGGCGCATCACATTGCCCTTGCCCTGGCGGTATTCATGCCGCACCACCGCGCCGGCGGCCTCCGCCAGTTCCGGGGTGCCGTCGGTGGAGTTGTTGTCATAGACATACACCACCGCCTCGGGCAGGACACGGCGGAAATCCGAAACCACTTTTTCCACCGTTTTGGCCTCGTTGTAGCAGGGGATCATCACCGCGATCTTGTCCATGGCTTCACCTCATTCATTCGGCCGCATACCGGCGGAACTGTTCCAGCCAGTAGCGGGCCATCCGATCCCAGCTGAATTTCTTCAGCAGCGCTTCGGGGGATTGTACCGGGGTCTGCAGCAGGGCGTCCAGATCCACCTCATAATCATTGGGGTCAAAATAGGCGGCACAATCACCGTAGAGTTCGGGCAGGCAGCTGGCCTTGGAGAGCAGGACTTTGGCCCCCACCGAAAGCGCCTCCAGGGGCGGGATGCCGAACCCCTCAAAGACCGCCGGGTGCAAAAAGGCCCGGCAATGCTGCATCAGTGCCTTGTTTTCCTCGTCGGTCACATAGCCGAGGTAGAGGATGTTGTGGGTATCCACCGCTTCCTTGTCTTCACCGAAAGCCCGCAGGTCCTTGCCCCCCGCCACCGCGAAGGTCTTGTCGGGGTTGCGGCGGGCCACTTCCCGGATCCACTTGTAGTTTTTGTGGGCGGCCAGACTGCCCAGGGCATAAAAATATTCTCCCCGCTTGAGCTGCGGAATCCGGTCAAAGATGGTCTCATCGGGGACCAGCGGCTGGATATGCTCCCAGCCGGCCCAGACCACCTCCACTCGATCGGGGGCAATGTGCAGCTTGCTGCAGATCAAATCCTTCTGATTATAGCTGTCAGTAAAGATCTGCCCGGCAAACCATTTGATGGTCTGGCAATGGACCCAGAACTTGAACCGGAAAAAAGCCTTGTCCCCTTCCAGAACCAGGGGACGGATGTCATGGAGCACCACCGCACTGTGGCGGGTGAGGATCACATCGCTGGCAAGGCCGCAGTAAAAGGCATGGTTCCGGCGCAGATAATGGGGTAAAACCACCATGTTATAGCCATAGCGCACCGCATGCAGCGGCACAAGGCGGATGTTTTTCAGCGCAGGCAGATGCAGCGGCCGCCCATCGTCCCGATAGCAGAGGCGGACGTCCAGACCGGTACCCTCCAGCAGGGGGTCCAGCCGGGTGACCACCTCATAGACATAGCGCGGGATGCCGGTGATGGTGTCACACAGCACCGTGCCATTGATTACAATGGGCTTCACAGTGTATCCTCCGTTTCTTGCTGATCCCAGTGGGAACAGGCGCGCAGCTCCGCCGCCCAGTCCTTCACCCGGCGTTCACAATAGTCCCGGAGTTCGGACTCAAACCGTGCCTCGCTGAACTTCCGGCTGTGTTCCCGGATTTCCTCCGGGCTGCAGGCCACCCCTTCCCGCTCGAACCGCTGGATGCAGTCCGCCAGACTGTCCGGGGTCTGGGCCTCAAAGAACAAGCCGGTTTTTCCGTCCACCACCGTCTCACAGGCGCCGCCACGGTGGAAGGCCAGCACCGGGGTTCCGGCGCTCTGGGCCTCCACCGGGGTGATGCCGAAGTCTTCCTCTCCGGGGAACAAGAAGGCCTTGGCCCGCAGATAGTACTCCCGGATTTCGGCGTCGGACAGGCTGCCCTTGAACTCGACGGTGGGGCCTGCCATGGCGCGCAGAGCACGTTCCTCGTCGCCGGTGCCGATCACCACCAGCCGCCGGCCCAGTTTGGTGCAGGCAGCCACCGCCAGGTCCATCCGCTTGTACCAGGTAAAGCGGCCCACCACCAGATAGAAGTCCTCCTTGGGGACAAAGGGCGCCTCATTGATGTGAACGCAGGGGTAGATCACATCACTGTCCCGGCGGTAATACTTCTTGATGCGCTGGGCAATGTAGTGGGAATTGGCAATGAAATAATCCACCCGGTCGGCGGCGCACTTGTCCCACTGGCGCAGCTTGTAGATCTGTCCCGGCATGACCGCACGCACCAGGGGGTTGGCATTGTCCCGATAGGTGTAGTAGAAATCCCAGATATACCGGGTCGGGGTGTTGCAGTAGCAGATGTGCACCGCGTCCGGCCGGGTGATGACCCCCTTGCTGCAGGAAGAGCAGGAGGAGATCACCAGATCATACTCCGAAAGATCCAGCGCCTCGAACGCCCGGGGCATCCAGGGCAGCAGTGCCTTGTACAGCCGGGTGGCAAAGGGCAATTTCTGGATGTAGGTGGTGCGGATGTCGTAGTCCTTGAACCACTCTGGCATCTTTTTCTGGTCGTAGACCAGGGTATAGATGGGTGCATCGGGAAAGACGTGGTGCATACAGTCCACCACCCGGTCGGCTCCCGCATAGGAGACCAGCCAGTCATGCACGATGGCCACTTTCAGCTTTTTGTTTTGCATCTGTTGCCTTCTTTCCAGGTGCATTCACCCAATTTTCTCATCGTTGACC
This sequence comes from uncultured Gemmiger sp., assembly GCA_944382835.1. Classification (GTDB taxonomy): domain Bacteria; phylum Bacillota; class Clostridia; order Oscillospirales; family Ruminococcaceae; genus Gemmiger. Next base: position 27,805 of record CALWNP010000011.1, on the reverse strand, counting down.
ATCTTACCGCCAAAGACGGTACGGAAAATAATCTTGATATCCAGCGCGACGGTCCAGTTTTCGATGTACCAGATGTCATACCGGATCCGCTCGGCAATGTCGGTATCGCCGCGCAGGCCGTTGATCTGGGCCCATCCGGTGCATCCGGGGCGAACCTGCTGCCGCACTAGATACCGGGGAATTTCCTCCTTGAAGTGCTCCACATGAAAGGGCACCTCGGGGCGCGGGCCCACCAGGCTCATATCCCCTTTCAAGACATTGAAAAACTGCGGCAGTTCATCCAGGCTGAATTTGCGGATCAGGCTGCCGAACCGGGTTTTGCGAGGATCGGTTCCGGTGGACCAGCCGGTATCCTGCTGGGCATTGACCCGCATGGACCGGAACTTGTACATCATAAAGGGGCGCTTGTTCAGCCCGATGCGCTCCTGCCGGAAGATGATGGGTCCCGGGCTGGACAGCTTGACCCCGATGGCCACCGCCAGCATCACCGGGCTGGTGAGGACAATGAGGATCAGACTTCCCACAATATCCATCAGCCGCTTGACCGCCGCATTGAGGATGTTGTCAAAGGGGGTTTGGCGGACGTTGATGAGTTTGCAGTTGCCCACCACATCGATGGTGGGGCGTGCCGGCAGATAATCGTTGTAAAAGGGCACCATGGTGATGCGGGTGCCGTGTTTGTCACAGGCTGCGAAAGCCTTGGGAATCATGGCCATCTCATCGGCGTCCAGCGCGACCAAAACCTCCTCCACCGCGGGGTCATCCAGGCACTGGTCCATCTTGTCGTATCCGCCCAAATATTTTGCCTTCAGCGAAGGGTTTTCGGCCGGCGCCAGGTAGCCATCCACCTGGAAGCCATAATAGGGATTGCGTTCCAATGCCAGCAGGTACTGGCCGGCCATCCGGCCTCCCCCCACCAGCAGAATGTGACGGAAGCCCTCCCCTTTGCGCCGCAGGCAGCGGTCATACCAGCGCACACACAGTCGCTTGGCAATCAAAAAGCCGGTGCCGAAGAGGTAAAACAATCCAATGACCATCCGGGAAAAATCAGTTATCCGGAATTGATAGAGCAATGCCTCAAAGATCAGGATGCCAACCGCATTGACCAGCACAATGGTCCGGCAGCGGCGCCACAGTCCCCGCAGACGGGAGGCATTATAAAGCCCGCAGATCCCAAACACCAGGGCAGCAATGATGCCATAGAGAGCCCCGGCCAGCACCGTCCGGTGGTCCCGGGCGATGAGCAGCGCCGGGCCGGCTCCGCCGGGCTGGAAGTACCGCAGGTAGTTGAATCGCAGATAATTAGCCAGCAGGAAGGCGGCAAACAGCAGCACCGCATCCAGGGCACCGCTGCACAAGGCCTTGATTCGTTGGTTTTTCTCCAGCAATGTGCCGGCCTCCCTTCCTTACACGATAGCTCTCGCCGTCATGATCCTATTAAGGATACCACAAACCGCCGATTCTTTCAACCAAAGGCCACAGCATATGTCCTGCCCCGGCTCATTCAAAAAAGTACTCCCAATCGGTAAAGGTTCCGCTGACCGAGGTACCGACCACCTGGATGGAGGCGGCATCCCCGGGCAGTGCGGTCAGCTCCACCACTCCAGTGCCCTGGTTGATGGTCACCGGAATGTCATAGACGCCCCGGTCGGTGGGCAGAAAGAAGTCGCCCGCATGGGTATCCCGGCCAGCCGCTTCACAAAGCTGGTTTTCCGTCACCGCGGTCAGATGCAGGAAGCTGCCCAAGCCCCCCCGCAGCCGGAAATTCTTTGCCACAGAGAACTGATATTCCAGATGCAGGTCCGCCACCCCACAAAAGGACGGGTCTTCGGTGGTCACCGTCAGGGTCAGATGGCTGGCGGAATCCTGATCCACCGTCACGGTGCAGGGCTGGGCCAGATCATTGTCCACCCCCGTTCTCTCCCAGAACAGGTGCATTCCACCGCAGGCGAAGGTGGTTCCCACTGGCTGCCAGTAGCGGTAGAGTTCCCGGTAGAACCACCAGTTGGCGTTGCGGCTCCACCGCTCGGAGGAGGAGACCTTGGGGCTGGGGGTTTCCACCAGATCAAACCCGCCGGCCTGGAACTGCTGCAGATAGGCCAGCCGCTGCCGGTCCCCCATCACATGGATGATGTAATCGGTGCCGCTGGGCTGGAACTGCCCGGTCATGGCTTCCAGCGCGCTGGCATAGGTGCTCCAGACGGTGCGGCCTGCCTGGATGCTCTGCTCGGTGGCCAGCTTTTCCGCCTGGTCGCCGGTCCAGCCGCCCAGCGCCTCCACATAGGTCAGGCCGGCCGCTTCGCGCTCTGCCTGGCGGGTGCTCAGTTCTCCCCACACGCCGCCGATCATGACAAGGCCTGCCACACCGGCACAGGCCACAGAGACAATCCGTCCCACCCAGATCTTGACCGAATGTGCAGGAAGGTGCTCTGCCCCCATGAGGATGCCGCGCACCACCAGGGCCGGGATCATGGCAGCCATCAGCGCCTGCCCACCGCCGAGAGGTCCCTCGATGTTGGAGGACAGGATGCAGTAGAGCAGGTTCCACAGTGCCATCCCCAATGTCAGGGCAAAACCGCCGGCGGCAAGAACCGCGCTGCGGGGGCTGCGGCAGCAAAAGATGCCCACCGCAAAGGCCACCGCCAGCACAAGACAAAGGCCAAACCAGAGATCCGGCTGAAGCTGGGAGAGGTAGTACAGCTTGCCGTCCGGTGCCGTTCCATAATACCATGCCTGATAGCTGCTGATCCCCCGGGTCTGGAGCAGCCAGGCCAGCGGGTGACCCCAGCTGACCAGCAGAACCGCCGCTCCCAGCCCCAGAATGCTGATGCCGATGAACTGGACGGTTTTGAGCAGAACCCGCCGGAAATCTCTGTGATAAAGGCGGAGCAGGAACAGCCCGTAGCCCAGGGCAATTGCAATGTAAAGCGCTGCCCCCATATCATTGCTCCAGGGGACCAGCGCCCCCGCCACCAGCGGCACCAGCACATCCGGCCGCAGCAGCTGGCGTCCGCCGGGGCGTCCCCGGGTGTTCCAGCGGTGCAGTCCGGCGGCAATGAGCAGCACCGCGATGGGCAGCGCCGCCGACCGCATCATCCGGGCACTGTTGCCGTTGCGGGCCGCGTAGCTCAGCAGGCTGCCCGCCTGTGCCGCCAGAGGAACCGGAATCCCTGAAACCACCGCAAAAAAGTAGGCCGACAAAACCATCGTCAGTCCCCAGGCCCAGCGTACACGGCCCAGCACCACGGTACAGACAGCGAGAATTAGGACTTCAAAGAAGAACCAGGTCAGGAAGTTGGTGGCAAACATACTGCGGCCAAAGCTGTTTCCGATGACCAGCAGGATGGCAGAGACACTGTACAGTTCTCCGGCCCCCAGATAGACGGTAAAGTCCCGGAACGGAATCTGGCCGGCCAGCAGTCGGCGCACCGGGTTGTAGTTCTGGAAATCACCGTTCATGATCTCGTACCCGATGTCCTGGCTGGCAGCCAACCCCCGTGCCGCCGCCAATCCGGCCAGAACGGCCAGAAGCAGCAGCCAGAGCAGCATCCGCCGCAGAATTCCTCGTTTGGCCGGCTTGTGTTCCATCTGTGCCTTCTCCCCCGTCAGCGATACAGCCCCTGCAGATTGTCCAGGGTGCGCTTCATTTCCGCCCGCACATCCGCCGGGCCCAGAATTTCCACCCCGGTGCCAAAGCCGGCCACCCAGCCAAAGAACTGGGGGCTGACCTGGATTTCCACCGAGATGGTAAAGTGTTCCTTGTCCGGCAGCGGCACCAGCACCGGGGCGGTGCCAAACCGGTCGATCATGGCCCCCGCAAAGCGGTTTTCGCATTGCAGGGTGACCTTTTTCAGCGGGCCGTTGAACATGCCGAACATCTGCTGCATGTAGACGTTGACATCAAAGGCCGCATACTCATCGGCCCCTTCCCGCTTGGTCTCGGGCAGCATCTCCACCCGTGCCATCTTGTCCACCCGGTAGTGCTTCAGCCGCCCCTCGGTATAGGCGATCAGATAGTAGTTGCCGTTCTCCCAGACCAGCACCCAGGGGCTGACCTGATACAGCTGGCCGCGGTGGCGGGGGGTCATCCGTTTTTGCAGGTCCCAGTCACAGTATTTGAACTGGACCTGGCACCCCGCCGTGATGGCCCCATGCAGCGTGTCCACGCTGTACAGAATGTGTTCATCCTGGCTTTTCACCCGTCCCGAAACCAGAACCTTGCGGTCCAGTTCTTCCTGGCGGTAACGGCTGGTGAAACGACCCAGCTTTTCGATCAGGACCCTGCTTTTGCGGGCGGTGATGAATTTGCTGGCATAGACAGCGTCCACCAGCAGTTTGAGTTCCGCCAGTTCAAAGGGAGCGTCGGTCATATAGTAACCGCCGCCCCGTCCCCGCTGCTGGACAATCTCAATGGGAGAGCCGGGCATCTCGTTGAGGGTCTGGATGTCATCATAGACGCTCTTGCGCTCGGCATCCACCCCGCGGGCGCGCAGCAGTTCCACCAGACGCGGCACGCTCAACGGATGATTTTCGTCTGTCTCGCGGGTCAGGATCTCCAGCAGAACCAGAAGTTTGAGTTTTTGACCTTCTTTACGCGGCATCGCAGAAGCCCCCCTGTTGTTATTTTTTGTCGAACGCCTTGCGGCGCTGGGTGGAAAGGCGGAACATCTCTTCCAGCCCTTTCCGGTCGTCCGCCACCAGTTTCTGGCGCAGTTCCCCCAGCGCGGTGCTGAACATATCGATCTCTCCGATCAGATTGTCCTTGTTCCAGAGGAACAGCTCCGCCCACATCTTGTCGTTGATGCGGGCAATGCGGGTCAGATCTCGGAAGGAATCGCCGGTGTAGCAGGCCAAGTCGGCATTGTCGCTGGCGCACATCAGGCTGACCGCAATGGCATGGCAGAGCTGGCTGACATAGCCGATCATCCGGTCATGTTCCGCCACCGTCAGGGTGGTGATCCGGGCAAAGCCCAAAGTGTGGGCCAGATCCCGGCACCAGTCGATGGCCGCCTGGGTATTGCGGGCGGTGGGGGTGATGATGAAGTTGGCCGGGGCAAAATCCACCTCGGCGCTGTGGGTGATGCCGCTGGTTTCCCGACCGGCCATGGGATGGCTGGCGATGAACTCCACCCCCTGGGGCAGCATCTCCTGCACCGGGCCCACAACCCCCCGCTTGACGCCGCAGACATCGGTGACCAGGGTACCGGGCTGGATCCATTGGCCGTATTGCCGCACCCAATCCAGCAAAGCGGTGGGATACAGCCCAAAGATGATCACATCCGCCTGGCGGACCAGATCTTCAAACTGTTCGGTGGCGCCGGCACTGATGTACGCCTTTTCCAGCGCATAACGAATGGTATCGGGGTTGCAGTCAATCCCGGTCACGGTAAATCCCTTTCCCGAAAGGGTCTGGGCATATTTACCGCCCAGCAGCCCCAACCCGACAATCAGATAGGTTTTGGATGCGTCCATCCTTCACCCCTCCCTTATTTCAACACGATTTATTCCAGTGTGATTTTTGCGCCCAAACCGCGCAGAACCTCAAAAAAGTCCGGCCAGCTCTTGTTGACCGATTCCGCCCCGCGCAGCAGCGCAGGAACCCCTGCCGCATAGGCCGCCACCGACAGGCTCATGGCCACCCGATGGTCGTTGTGGCTTTCCAGCGGGGCATTGGGGGCGTGCAGCGGCACCCCCGAGACGGTCAGGGTATCCCCTTCCACCTCCACCCGGGCGCCCATCTTGGCCAGCTCGGTCTGCATCGACTCGATGCGGTCGGATTCCTTGATGCGCAGCCGACCGGCGTTGCGGATGATGGTGGTCCCACTGCAGAAGCAGCCCATGGCGATCAGGATGGGACCCAGATCCGGGCAGTCCGACAGATCAATCTCGGTGGCACGCAGCAGGCTGCGGGAGAACTGAATCGTATCTCCCCGCACCGAATATTTGGCCCCGCAGCGCTTGAGGATGTCCAGAATGACCTTATCCCCCTGGCGGGAGGAGGCATTGAGGCCGGTGACCGAGATGCCCCCGATGATGGTGCCCAGCACCGCCAGGAACGCGGCCTGGCTGTAATCCCCTTCCACCGCGAAATCGCAGGCGGTGTAGCGCTGGGGGGCGGCCACCCGGTAGACCACCGCCCCATCCCGATGAGTGCGGGCGGTGACCTTGACACCGAAGCGCTGCATAGCATCCACCGTCAAATCCACATAGCTGTGGCTCTCGTAGGGCGGGCGCACCTCGATGGTGCTCTCGGATTCCATCAGCGGCGCAGCAAAGAGCAGGCCGCTGATGAACTGGCTGGAGACGTCCCCGGGCAGGGTAAATCCGCCGGGACGCAGCCGGCCAAAGATGGTGATGCCATCCGGTCCCTGCTCAAACCGGAGCCCCTGCCGGTTGAACAGCAGGCGGTAGACTTCCTGGGGGCGGGCAAACAGCCGCTCCGCCCCGGTGAAGTGCACCTTCTGGGCGGTAAGGCTGAACACCGGGATCAGCAGCCTCAGGGTGCTGCCGCTCTCCTTGCAGTAGACCGGCCGGGTCACCGTGACAAAACCGTCGGAGCCACGTCCGGTGATGACCACCGCATGTTCCTCCTCCACAATCTTGGCCCCCAGCTGGCGCACCGCCCCCAGGGTCACCCGGATATCGTCGGAATACTGGATGTTGTCAATACGGCTGGTGCCGTAGGCCAGCCCTGCGCAGAGCACCGCACGGTGGGCCGCGCTTTTGCTGGGCGGAACCGCCGCCTTGCCGCCCAGGCGGCTGACATAAAGTTTTGCGTCCAAGGCTGTCACCTCATTTCCTTACCGGGCGAGCCTTACATCTCACGGCCGACCGCTGCCGCCACCTTGCGGCACTTGGCCACCATCTCGGCAAACTTGTCCGGCTTGAGGCACTGGGCACCGTCGCTCCAGGCGCACTGCGGGTTGTCGTGCACTTCCACTTCCAGGCCGTCGGCGCCGGCCGCCACTGCGGCCAGGGCCATGCTCTCCACCAGTTTCCAGTCGCCGGTGGCGTGGCTGGGGTCCACAATGACCGGCAGGTGGGTCTTTTCCTTGACCACCGGCACCGCGGACAGGTCCAGGGTGTTGCGGGTGTAGCGCTCGAAGGTGCGGATGCCCCGCTCACAGAGGATGACCTGCTCGTTGCCGCCCGCCATGATGTATTCGGCAGACATGATCCACTCCTCGATGGTGTTGGCCAGGCCGCGCTTGAGCAGCACTGGCTTGTGCATCTTGCCCACCGCCTTCAGCAGCTGGAAGTTCTGCATGTTGCGCGCGCCGATCTGGACGATGTCCACATACTGCTCAAACTCATCGATGTGGGCCTCATCCATCAGTTCGCTGACAATGGGCAGGCCGGTTTCCTCCCGGGCTGCCACCATGTCCAGAATGCCCTCGGTGCCCAGCCCTTGGAAGGAGTAGGGGCTGGTGCGCGGCTTGTAGGCGCCGCCGCGCAGGAAGTTGGCGCCGCCATCCTTGACCAGCTTGGCCATCTTCAGGGTGTGCTCCTTGCCCTCGATGCTGCAGGGGCCGGCCATCACCACCACCGGGTTGTTGCCGCCGATCTTGATTCCGTTCACATCGATGACGGTGTCCTCGGGATGGAACAGCCGGTTGGCCCGCTTGTAGGGCGCCGACACACGGGTGACGTTCTCCACCCAGGGATTGGCCAGAACATCCTTTTCGGCGATTTTGGTGGTGTCGCCCACCAGACCGAACACGTTGTAATCGGTGCCGCGGATCAAGGTCACCGAGAGACCCTGTTTTTCGAAATTGTGGATGATGGCGTCCAGTTCCTTTTGCGGAGTACCTTTTTTGGTGGAGATAATCATATACTACAAACCTCTTTCTGTTTCCTACATTTTTCGGCCCAAAGCCGGAATTTCCCTCTTTTGTGGGAATTATTGATAATCAAAGATCCGCTCAAAGGCGGCAGCGGCGGCGTCCACCGTTTCCTGCAGGGTGCTGGTGTTGTCGATGGAGGCATCGCTGGCGGCATCGTAGAGCGGCGAGCGTTCCTTCTGCATCCGCATCAGGGCATCCCGACCGGTGGAAAGCGGCCGGCCGGTGGTGGCAAGAAACTCCACCGGGCGGCGGACCCAGAGAACCGGGCCATTCTGATGCAGCATCCGGACGTTGCCCGGGGTTTTGACCACACCGCCGCCGCAGGCGATGACCTGGCCACTCTCCTTGGAAACCCGTTCCACCGCCTGCTGTTCGATGCGGCGGAAAGCATCCTCCCCCTGGCGGGCAAAGATCTCAGTGATGGGGATGCCGGCCGTCTTTTCGATGACCTCATCCAGATCCACATAGGTCTTTTCCAGACGGCGGGCCAGAGCCGCAGCCAAGGTGCTCTTGCCGCAGCCCGGCATCCCGATCAGGGACAGGTTGCTGATTCCCCGCTTGAGGGTGTGATGTACTTCCTCGATCACATCGTCGTGGTACTTCTTGCCGGTGAACAACTCGGCGGCATACACCGCCTGGGCCACCAGCATCTCAAAGCCGCAGTAACCGGGGATGCCCCGTTCCTTGGCACGGAGCAGCAGCTCGGTCTGGAAGGGGTTGTACACCACATCCAGCACCGCTTCCACCATGGGCAGCCCCGACAGATCCAGCAGGCAACTGCCGTTGTCGGGATACATGCCGGCCGGGGTGGTGTTGATGACGATCTGGGTTTCGGGATAGCGGGCAATCTGGTCATAGGTCACGGCATTGCCCCGCCCGGTGCGGCTGGCCACCAGAATGCTGCGGGCACCGGCATCCCGGCAGACGGCGGTGACCGTCTTGCTGGTGCCGCCAGTTCCCAGAATCAGCACCGACTTGCCGGCAAAATTGATGCCGTGCCGCCGGGCCAGGTAAGCGAATCCGCCGTAGTCGGTGTTGTAGCCGTACAGGCGGCCGCCGCGGTTTACAATGGTGTTGACCGCACCGATGTCGGCGGCCCGCTGGTCCACCTCATCGCAGAGCGGAATGACCAGCCGCTTGTAGGGAATGGTCACATTGATTGCCTTGAAGTCCCGCTTTTCCAGAAAGGCGCGGACGTCGGCCTCGGTGGGCAGTGCCAGGTGGGTGTAATCGTAGCCCCCGACCAGTTGATGAATGAGCCGGGAGTAGCTGTGGCCCAGTTTTGCGCCAATCAAACCATACTCCATCCAAAATCTCCCCCTTGTTTGTTTGGATTGTTTCTGTGTTATTGTTGCGGCAGGCCGTGTTTTTGGGCCAGGGTGCCGTATCGGACGGTGAGAAGGTCCAGGATTCCGAACGCGGCCATGGTATTCTGCACCACGGCGGCGCGGGGAACAATACAGGGATCATGCCGCCCCTGGATCTGGAGGGTGGCATCGGTGTAATGGGTATAATCCACCGTCTGCTGCGGTTTGTAGATGCTGGGCGTGGGCTTGACCACGGTGCGCAGCAGGATGGGCATGCCATTGGTGATGCCGCCGTTGATCCCGCCGTTGCGGTTGGTGGCCGTGGCCACCTTTCCCTCCCGCATGACGAAGGGATCATTTGCCTCGCTGCCCCGCATCCGGGCAAGGGCAAACCCGGCGCCGAACTCGATGCCCTTCACCGCAGGAACCGAGAACATCAGGTGGCTCAGCTCGCTCTCCACGCTGTCAAAGAAGGGCTCCCCCACCCCGGCCGGGACGCCGGTGATGATGGTTTCCAAAATACCGCCCACACTGTCCCCCACGCCGCCGGCGGCACGGATGGCCTCCTGCATGGGGATCTCCTTGCCGGGGTCCAGCAGGGCAAAATGGCCGGGCGCCGGCTCGGGGCAGACCAGCCCCGCCGCGCTGGACAGCGGGGAATCGCTGATCCCGGCGCACTGGGCAATGTGGGTGTACACCCGGATGCCCAGCTCCCGGAGGATTCCCTCGCAGAGGGCCCCCGCCGCCACCGAAGCCGCGGTGATCCGCCCCGAGAAATGGCCTCCGCCCCGAGCGTCCTGCCAACCCTCGTACTTGGCGAAGGCGGTATAATCGGCATGGCCGGGCCGCAGCAGCGCCGCGGTGGCTGCGTAGTCCCCGCTGCGGGTATTGGTGTTGCGCACCATCAGGGTCACCGGGGTGCCGGTAGTGTGCCCGTCCAGAACGCCGGACAGAAATTCCACCTGGTCCGGCTCGGTGCGGGAGGTGGACAATCCATCTCCCCGGGCCCGACGGCGATCCATCCGGTCCGCAATCAGATCGGCGTCCACCGGCAGCCCGGCCGCCAAGCCATCCAGCACTGCGCCGATGGCGGGGCCGTGGCTTTCGCCGAAAATGGTCATGGACACCGCATTGCCAAAGGTATTTTTCATCGTTGATCCTCTTGTATTATTCCTCGTCCAGGCCCAGCAATGTGGGCAGTTCCCGCATGGGCAGCGAATCTGCCCGCCAGCAGCCCAGGCCGGGCACCTTGATGATGGTGATGGAATCGCCCTGGCTCTTTTTGTCATGCTGCATCTGGGCCAGGACCTTTTTCTTGTCCACCCCGGTGCGGGTCGGCAGCCCCAGCGACCGCAGCACCGCGCGGGTGCGCTTGGCCAGGGCCTTGTCCTCGATCATCGGCAGCATGCCCAGGGCCACGCACTCGCCGTGGAACAGGCCGTTGGTGCGGCGTCCCTTGACCCCCTTGACCGCCTCGATGCCATGTCCAATGGTGTGGCCAAAGTTGAGGGCCTTCCGGGGTCCGGCTTCCCGCTCGTCCTGCTCCACAATGTTTTTCTTCACCCGCAGGCTGCGGTAGATGATCTGTTCAATGTCCTCCCGGACGTTGCCCTTCTCAAACAGGGCAAACAGTTCGGGATCAGCAATGAGACCGGCCTTGACCGCTTCGGCCAGGCCGTTAACAAAATGGCGCCGGGGCAGCGTTTCCAGGGTATCGGGGTCCACCAGGACCACCTTGGGCTGCCAGAAAGCGCCGACAATATTTTTGGTATCCCCCAGGTCAATGCCGGTCTTGCCGCCGATGGAGGAATCAATCTGAGAAAGGGTGGTGGTGGGGCAGTTGATAAAATCAATGCCGCGCATATAGCTGGCGGCGCAGAAACCGCCCAGATCTCCGATGACGCCGCCGCCCACCGAGACCACCACATCCCGGCGGGTCATGCCAAATTCCAGCATGGCCTGCAGCACCGTGCCGTAGGTCTTGAGGCATTTGCTCCCCTCCCCCTGGGGCACGGTATAGATCATCCCATCCTGGCACTGGTCCAGAACCGTCTGGGCAAACTGGGCCGGCACCCCGGTATCGGTGAGGACAAACACCTTGCGATGGGACAGGTTGGCGAACTGATGCAGGTTGGCGAGGCAACCGCGCTTGAGGATAATATCATAGCTGCGTTTTCCCAGCTGCATAGTCAATTTCATGGCTCTTCCTCCTATTCAATCCCCGGCCAGATCTCCGGGAGCAAAAACGCCCAGGACGCGCACCGTCCGGCAGACATTGTCCAGCGACCGCAACAGCAAACCGCCGTTTTCGGGCAGCTCTTGCGCCGGGCAGATCAGCTGCACATAGAAATAGTACTCGAACTGCACATGGGGCAGCGGGCGGCTTTTGATACATTCCATATTGTATCCCTGCTCACCCAGCAGCTGGATCACCTTGGCCAGCTTGCCGGGCTTGTGGTCCACCGTAAAGAGCAGGGCCATCCGCCGGCCCGGGCCGGGCAGAGGCTTCTGGTTGGGATCGCTCTTTTCAATGACAATGAACCGGGTGGTGTTGTCGCCGTCCTCATTGATTCCCTCGGCCAGGATCTGCAGCCCGTACAGCTCGGCGGTCTGGGCTGAGGCGATGGCCGCCAGAGAGGGGTCTTTCTGTTCCGCCACATACCGGGCCGCATCCGCCGTATTGCCCCATGCCTTGGTGGCAAAATGATGGGCTTTCAGATAGGGGGTGCTCTGCGCCAGCGCCTGCTGGTGGCTGATGACGGTGCGAATGTCCGAAAGAGAGCTGCCGGGCAGCGCCAGCAGGTCCTGCCGGATGGGCAGGTCGCAGAGATGGGTCACCGTCAGCCCCGGATGGGCGTAGAGCAGATCCAGAACGGTGGAGACATCCCCGGCGTTGGAGTTTTCAAAGGGCAGGACCCCGAACTGGGTTTCTCCGTTTTCCACCGCCTCAAACACCTGGGCCCAGGTGGCAAAAGCTTTGGCCTTGGCAAAGGGGAACAGCCGCTTGAGGGCGATGTGGGACCAGGCCCCCTCCACCCCTTGATAGGCGGCGGTGTCCCGGCCCAGGATCCAGCGCTGGTATGCCCGGGAGACCCCCATTGCCTGCTGCAAAAATACCTTGTAATAAGGACGCAGCGCCGCATCCTGCAGACGCAAGGTGTTGTTGCGGATCAGGGTTTCCTCCCGTTCCGGGTCAAACACCGCCTTGCCGGTGGCCGCCTTATAGGCTGCCACCTTTGCCACTGCCTGCATCCGGCGCTCAAAAAGTTCTGCCATCTGCGCATCAATCTGGTCGATCTCTGCACGGGCCTCCTGCAACTGATCCATCCCATTCCTCCGCTCTGCGGCAAAACCGGCCGCAAAATCTGATGATACAGCCTTACTATACCATAAAGCGGTCTTATCCTCAATAGAAAAGTCGAGAAAAATCCTTTTTCATCGGAAAAACAAAAATGCCCACAGCAAACGCTGTGGGCATTGGTGCGCCGGAAGGGACTCGAACCCCCGACCTTCTGATTCGTAGTCAGACACTCTATCCAGCTGAGCTACCGGCGCGAGGAACAGTTAGTATAATACCATCGGCCTGGGGGAAAGTCAAGCATTTTTTCAAAAAAAATTCAACGTTTTTTGCTTTTCTCGCTGTTTCGTTCATTTATTTTCCATTCTAATTTTCTGCCGTCTCCCGCTGCCAGAGCATCGGCTTTTTGGGCAGCGGAAGCACAGCGGTGCGCTGTGCCACCACCCTGCCATCACACCAGACCGAGACCTCGGCAGTCAATGCCTGTACCCGGAGAAGCCCTTCCTGCGCCAAGTCTTCCTCGCTGGATGCCACCGAAAACTCCAGGGTGATGGTATTGTCCTCGTAAAACGTCTGCGGCAGCAGCTCCACGCAGGACCAGGCCTGCCTTGCATCAGGTTCTCCCGTCTGCCATTGTCCCGATTCCTCCCGGAGAAATTCCCGCCGGTGCAAAGTGCCGGCCGTCAGCGGACCGACAGTCCCTTCGTCAGACTGCGGTGCCTGCAGGGCAGTTTGTTCCACCGCACCCGCATCCAGAAGCACCAGGGTTCCGGCAGTGCTTTGAAAAAACAGGGCATTGCCCTGCGCCGGGTTCTCACCTGCCGTAAACACCAGGTCGGGGTCCTCTCCCGCCGGGACAAGGCACAGAAATCCCTGGGCGTCCAACAATTCGCCGCGCAGCTGATCCAGCACCGCCTGGGCAATCGTCCGGGCGGTCTCGCGGCTCCAGTACTTTTGATAAATGGAAAAGGTGGGGCGCACCAGGGACACAGCCGACGCCGCCAGAATGGCCATCAGCGCCATGGCCACCAATACTTCTGCCAGAGTTGTGCCCCGCTGGCTGTGCCGGATCATGGTTCCGCCTCCCCGGCAAACCGACGGAAGGAATACTGCCGTTCCTGTCCGCCTTCCTCCACGGTCAGGGTCACCGTCTGGCGAGGCGGCTGGATGGAAAATGCCGGTGTGCCGTCCGGGGTCAGGAAGGTATATTCTTCCGCTGGATGCTGTGTCACCTGGCCTTCCCCCGCATAAAGGGATTGCAGGATTCCGGTCACAGTCTCTTCCTCTGTCTCTATCACCAGATTCATCCGGTCCGCAAAGCGAACCGCCCCCAGAAAAAGGGTGGCGAACAGGGCCAGCACCGCAAAGGCCACCAGGACCTCTGCCAGCGTCTCACCGGATTGTTGCCGCAGTTTTGCTCTCATCGTACCACTCCTCCGCCACAGATGTATACCCGGTGTCGGCCGCCTGTTTGGGTTCAAAGCGGCAGACCAGGGCTTGCTCCCCGGAAAGAACGAGGTCCGCCCCCGCCCCTTCTGCCGGTTGAAAGGTCAGGTTTCCGGCATACCGGTAGCTTGCGCCCTCATATTCGTACACTGCCGTGCAGTCAACCCACCGGTGATAGGATTCGGTGTAGGAAAAGGACGCCTCCGGCAGGGTGGCTGTCACCGTCACCTGAACCAGATAATCCGCCACCCGCGCCCCCTCCGGCGAGGGCAGGGCAGGTTCCCATCCGTCCCGGGAGAGCTGAAACGTCCGGGTCATCGGCAGTTGTTGTTTTTCCAGGGTCAGAGAGATCTGGCCATACTCCTCCGCCGTCTGTTCGGCACAGTCCAGGGTCAACGGTTCCGCCCCATACTCGGGGGTCAGGAAATGCTGATCGAGGAAAGCGCCCAGGCTGTCCTGCCGGGCGGAATCGGTGCAAAGGGATGCCTTCAGTTGGTCAGAAAAGCTGACCGCCAGCTGATACGCCCGTTCTTGTTCTATGGTCCGGCGGGCGGAATCCGTCAAATTGCTGCCGGACCGCACCAGGACGGCAGACAGGGTGACCAGAAGTGCCCCGATGCAGAGCACAATGGCCAGTGAAACGCCTGCCTGGTCCCGGATGCTCATCCCTGTCTTGTTCATCAACCCGCCTCCTCCGGCGTTGCCTGTCTCCAAAGAAGGGCTTCCTCCGGAGGCGGGGCAGCCGCCGGCTTTGCGGGAGCATCCCCCATCCAGCAGCCCACTTCCGCGTTATTCAAGTCTTCCCGGCGCAAAGTATCTGCGGTAGCATCATAATACACAGCCACCAGATGGCCGGCATCGGTATCCAGCTGCAGGCAGATGGCTGCATCCAGTTCTTCCTCCGTCAGGGCATTCTGCAACAACTGCCAGACAGCGCCGGTCCGCTGCTGCCGATCCAGAAACAGGGTCACCGTCTCCGCCTCGTCTGCTGTGTCCTGCTCCACCAACCGCAGCCACGACGCCAGCTGTCCGGTGGCCTTGAGCTCTGCCAGTCCGGCTTCGGCTGTCTGGTACACCCGCTGCGCCCCCGCCCGATTCTGGACGGCAAGGGCGTGTTTTTGATAGCCGTTCAGCCCTGCAACGGTCAAAGCCGATCCCAACGCCAGAATGGCCAGCACCACCATCAGCTCTGCCAGGGTGAACCCGCGGGCATCCAATCCCTTCACATTCCACGCCTCCTATGCACCGCCATTTTTCACCCGTTCCGCTTCTTCGGGGGTGGTGATTCCCTCGGCCACCAGATCCACCGCCGCTTCCCATACGCGCCGCATCTTCTGGTGTCTGCGTGCCACTTCCATCATGGCATCCATCGGCTCCTGTTTCAGGATCATCCGGCGCAGCTCCCGGTCCAGCAGCACCATCTCGTGGACGGCAACCCGCCCCAGATAGCCGGTGCCATGGCAGTGCTCACATCCGGTGCCCCGCATCACGGTAGGGATGGACCGTTCCAGCATGCTTTGTTCCGCTGCGGTTGCCGGCACTGGTCTGCCGCAGTAGGGACACACCCGGCGCACCAGCCGCTGTGCCACAAAGCCGATGACCGCGCTGGCGATGTCATAGGGCTGGATGCCCATATCCTCCAGCCGCGCCACCGATTCCAATGCGCCGTTGGTGTGCAGGGTGGAGAGCACCAGATGCCCGGTCATCGCCGCATGGATGGAAGTTCTGGCGGTTTCCAGATCCCGGGTCTCCCCCACCATGATCACATCGGGGTCCTGGCGCAGCACCGCTCGCAGACCGTCGGCAAAGGTCAGGCCGGCTTCGGGGTTAATCTGAATCTGGTTGACCTGATCCAGGTTCCGTTCCACCGGGTCCTCAATGGTGGTCACATTCACCGGTCCCTCTGCCAGACGCTGCAGGGCCAGGTACATGGTGGTGGATTTTCCGCAACCGGTGGGGCCGGTCAGATACAAAATCCCGTTGCCCCGCCGCAGCAGCGGGACAAACCGTTGATAGATGTCGTCCGACATGCCGAAGTGATCGGCATGAAGGATTTCCACATTGTTAGCCAGCACCCGCAAAACAGCCTTTTCGCCGTGGATGGTCGGCAGAACCGAGACCCGGACATCGACCTCCCCCTGGGGCAGTGATGCCACAAAATGGCCATCCTGCGCAATGTGGTGTTTGGCAATGTCCAGCTTGGCCAGGACCTTGACCCGAGCCACCGCACTTTTGTGGTGTTCGGGATCCACCGTGCCGTAATCCACCAACGATCCGTCAATGCGCAGCCGGATGGAAGCGCTTTGCCCGAAGGGTTCCAGGTGGATGTCGGTGGCATGGGCTTCCATGGCGCGCTGCAGCAGGCTGTTGATGAGCAAAACTGCCGGTGCCGTGTCCTCGCTTTCCACGGGCTCTGCGGAATCTTCCCCCAGCTCCGGCTTTTGCGGAAACAACCCGGCGGGAAAGGTTGGCTTTTTGAAAGGCATCTGCATGGTTAATACCCCATTCCGATTTGTTCATAGGATTGGTAGAGCGGCAGCATGACCGAGATCACTACAAAACCGATGATCACTGCCATCACAACCACCATGACCGGTTCCAACAGTGCAACGGCCTCCTTGACCTCGGTTTCCGCTTCATTTTCCAGCGTCTTTGCCACCGCCTGCAGCAGTTCATCCGCACGGCCGCTCTCCTCCCCCAGCCGCAGACAGATGGCCAAACGGCGGTCAAAGCCGTCCACCCGGGACAGCGCCTCGGAAAGGGAGCTGCCGTTTTGTACCTTCTGGATGGCCCGTTCCAGCTGGGCCGAGATCCAGCGGTTTCCGGCAGCCTCCCCGGCAGCCTGCAAACTGGTCAGAACCGGGATTCCACTCTGATACATGACGCAATAGGTTCTGGAAAACCGTGCTGTGCACAGTTTCCGATACAACCCTCCAACCCATGGCAGATGCAGTTTTCGGCGGTCCCTGCGCCGCCGGACCGATGGGAGCCGCCCCAGCAGCGACAGAAAAAGCACCGCAATGAGAATCCCCAGCAGGATTTCCCGCCAAAAAGATTGAGTCACCCCACTGACGGCCAGCAAAATCCGAGTGGACAGCGGCATGGGATCCAGGTGGGAAAACAGCTCGGCAAACTGGGGAATCACAAAGTTCATCAGGATGCCCAGGACAACCACCGTCAGCCCTGCCAGAAAGATGGGATAAATCATACAGCTGTGCACGGCGCGCCGGATCTGTGCCTCCCGGCCATACTGTTCGGCCATCCGCAAGGCATTCTTGCCCAGTGTCCCGCTGTGTTCAGCACTGCGGAAGGACTGAATGACCTGCTGCGGAAACACCTGGCCGCAGCGCTCCATCGCCTCGGACAATGGCTGCCCCCTGCAGACCGCTTCCCGGATTTTGCGGCAGCTGCGCTTGAGCACTGCTGACACACCGGTTTCCTTTTCCAGAATTTCCAAGGCCGGAACTGCCGGGATTCCCGCCTCCAGCAAGGTGCCCAGGCTCCGGCAAAAGGCGGACGTCTGGCCCGGGGAAAGCGGGCGGTTCTCCAACAGCGTCCATTCCGGCAGCCTGTGATAGGACAAAAGCCGCTTTCCCTGCACCAACAGAAAGGTTTCCAGATGCTCCGGTGAGGAGGCCTGTGTCACGCCGCGGCAGAGCTCCCCTGCAGTATTTTCGGCTTTGTAATAGTACTTTGGCAAACTGCTCTCCCCCCTTGTTCAACCTGTCAGCCAAGATACCAGGCCAGGATCTTATCGCCAAACAGCATGGAAACACCAATCCCGGCGCAGAGATACGGGCCAAACGCCAGATGGTCCCTTGGCTTGATCCGGGCGGTGAGCAGCAGTACCGCCGCAACTGCACCGCCACCCAGCAAAGCCAGAAAGAAGGCCAGAAGATTCCGCTGCCATCCCAGCATCAGACCGGCCGCTGCCATCAGTTTGATGTCACCGCCGCCAAAGGCATCCGGAATCACCCGGCAAAGAAGATACATCGGCAAGCTGACGCAGACGGTCCCCAGCAAGCGAGCCGTCCAGCCGGGCGACGGGAAAAGCAGCCCCGACCAGATTCCTGCCGCCAGAAGTGCCCCATTCAGGGGGTCCGGGATCAGGTTGGTCTTGCCATCCATCCGTGCCACCATCACCAAAATTCCAGCCACCAGCAACGCCCACCAGGCTCGCCAGGACAGCCCCAGGCCGCCCTCTTCCAGTGCCCAGCCGCCACCGTATTTCCAGGCCATCAGCAGGCTGAGCAGACCTCCTGTCACTTCCATGGCAAGGCAATGGACCGGGATCGACCCGCCGCAAAAGCGGCAATGTCCCCGCCGTGTCAACCACCCCATCACCGGTACCAGATCCTGGGGCGGCAGCACCTTGCCGCAGTGTTCGCACCGGCTCCTTCCCAGCAGGATCTTTTCACCCCGCGGCAGCCGGTAAACCACCAGATCACAGAAGGAGAAAAAGGCAGTCCCTACCAGAAACGGAATGATCTGTATGAGAATCTTGGCCAACACGCATCTTCCTTTCCCATACGGTGCAACCTGTCAAAGTTTCCACTTATTTTCCTGTCTTTTCCATAATACTATTTTTTATCACAAGAATCCACACTGTAAACCGCAGAAAAGCCGTACCCTCCCCGCAAAAGTGCTCCAATCGACGCCATTGCAGAATGGTACGGCTTGTTTTGTCTTCAAAGATACAGATATATTTTCTCATTGACCCGGACCAGGTGGCTGGGCAGGGGGTCTTGGCTGGATACCGTCCCTTCGGTGGCGTTAGAGGGAACTGCGATGGGCTGCAGCCCCACTTCCAGCAGCTTGCGCCGGGCTTCTGCCAGGGAAAGACCGATCACATTGGGCACGCTGCGGAAGGGATCCGGCACCGGGCATGCCACCACCACCTTGACCCGGTCCCCTGCCAGCGCCTGGGTACCGGCGGCGGGCTCGGTGCGGATGACGGTATAGGCGGTTACCGTGCCGTCCTCCAAAAACTCCACCGATGTGGAAAGTCCTTCGGCTTGAAGTGCTGCCAGGGCGTCCTCCCGGAGCTGCCCCTGGACATCGGGAACTGTGCGCCAGTCCGCCCCCTTGCTGACCGTCAGGACCAGTTTCTGGCCCTCTTTGACCGTCCGCCCCGCCTGGGGACGCTGCCGGAACACCACACCGGCCTCATAGGTGGGAGAAAAGGCTTCCTCCCACTGGATGGTCAGCTTTAATGCCTCCGGCCGGCTGTCAATTTCATCCCGGGTCAATCCGGTGAGCGTCGGAATCTCCACATCCCGCCGAATAGAAAACAGTGGGTTGGTGCTTGTGGAAAAGATATACCAGAGAAGCCCGCCGGTCACCACCACAACCATCAGGGTCAGCATAAACAGAATGCGAAAAGGCGTGATATGAAACCGCTTTTTTTCTATCATATGCTTTCCCCGCTTTCTACAACGCAGTCTGTTACCCTGTGTCTTTTCCGGCGTATCGGGCTTGGTCCCGCATTCTATCTACAAAAAATGCCATGGCAGTGGGCCATGGCAGATGCCGGCTGTCAACAGATGGCAGCCGCAATCCTCACAAATATTACACCTTCGCCATGTCATCTTCCCGGGGCATGGCAGGGTGTGCTTCACAGTACGCCTGGAGCTGTTCCTCGGTGAGGAGGTCATCCGGACGCTCGTCGCTGGTGGCACGGCGCAGACGATACTGAATGTCCTCCAGAATCTTGCGGTTTTTGGAGATCATATCCGCCTGCAGCCCCATGAAAAAGGTCTGTGCACCCAACAGCAGCAGGACGGTGGTCAGGATCAGGCTTTGGATGTGCATTCCGCCCTCTCCCGAGAAGACATAGTACAGCTGCACAATTCCCATGATGACACCGATGGCAAAGACAACAACACCGATGCTGCCAAAGAACTTGAGGGGCGAATACATGACATAGCTGCGGGAGATCACGCTGGCAGAGCGCTTCATATAGCTCCACATGCTCTTGAACAGGCGGCTCTTGCGCAGCTCCGGGTTGGTCCGGATGGGAACGCTGGTCAGCGCCATCTTGCTGCGTCCGGCCTGGATGATGGTCTCCAGAGTGTATGTATAGTCGTTGGTCACATTGATGCGCAGCGCTGCATCGCGGCTGTAAGCGCGGAATCCGCTGGGTGCGTCGGGGATGTCGGTGCCGCTGGCTTTCCGGACCACCCAGCTGCCCAGATGCTGGAACATCTTCTTCTTTTTGCTGAAATGCTCGGTCTCGTCAATCGGGCGTTCCCCGATGACCATGTCCGCCTTGCCTTCCAGAATGGGACGGATCAGCTTTTCGATGTCCTCGCCGCAATACTGGTTGTCGGCATCGGTATTGACAATAATATCGGCGCCCAGATGCAGGCAGGCATCCAGTCCCGCCATGAACCCCTGGGCAAGGCCCTTATTCTGCTTGAAACTGACCACATGGTCCACACCCAGCTCCCGGGCGCGGGCCACTGTTCCATCCTTGCTGCCGTCATTGATGATCAGATATTCAATCTCATCCACACCATCAATGTGGCGCGGGAGATCCCGGATGGTCACATCCAGGGTTGCCTCTTCGTTGTAACATGGAATTTGAATGATCAGTTTCATAACAGGCTGAAACTTCCTTTCTTCTCTTTTTCTTCTCTTTTCTTCAGATATCTATCTTACTATACACAGTTTCGGCAAAAAATTCAAGTAAAGGACTCAATCCTTATTCTGGAGAATTTCCGCACAACTCCTCAAAGAACCGGCGGTACCGCTCGGTCACCTTGGACCAGACAAAATTTTCATGCACAAAGGCATGACCGTTTTCTCCCATCTGCTTTGCCAGGTCCGGGTCATGCATCAACCGTTCCACTGCCCCCGCAAAGGTGGGATAGTCCTCGAAATACAGCCCGCCGCCGCTCCGGCAGACAAAGTCCCGGGTCACGGCACACTGGCCACTGACCAGGACCGGACGTTTGGCCAGCCAGCTTTCCATAATGACGATGGAAAAGCTCTCGTACCAGGACGGCTGGCAGAAAATCGTTGCCGCTGCGTAGGCGTCATATTTATCCTGACGGCTGACAAATCCCAGGTCCATCACATCCTCAGCCACCTCATCGGGAATCTCAATCTGTCCACCACCGATCAGGACCAGTTTCAGCGGCGAGTGGGATTCCAGCTTATACCGGGCAAAATGCCGGAGAAGGAGATCCACCTTTTTGCCG
Organism: uncultured Gemmiger sp.; assembly: GCA_944382835.1. GTDB lineage: Bacteria > Bacillota > Clostridia > Oscillospirales > Ruminococcaceae > Gemmiger. The sequence goes on along the minus strand of CALWNP010000011.1, from coordinate 6,708 downwards.
GTTTCTTTGCGGCCGGCATACAGAATGAAGGGAGCCTGAATACCATATTTTTGGCGGAATCTCCCCTCGTCCCCTGGGATCTCCTCCACCCCCAGTCCCAGGACCTCGGTGCGGACCGAAGTCAGATTGCACAGGGAATGGGCGAACTCACTTTCCGGGGCGGACAGAAAGGCCATTCCCTTTACCCGGGAATAGCGGTACTCAAAGCAGCGCATATGGGCATAGGCTTCGTCATGGAAGCAGGGAATCAGAACCGCTTTGTCGCCCGCTGCGGCCGCACCGAAATAGGTGGTGCCGAACATATAGGGAATGAAGACAAAGAGCCCGTAATCCTCATGGTGCAGACGGATATAGTCGTAGAGATCGTCACTGTTGACCATCTGGTTGAGGAAAACCGTTTCTTCGTCCCGGTTCAGGCGGGTTCCGGCCATGAGTTTGACATTGAGAGCGCCAAAGGCTTTGGGAGCCCGGGCATCCGCCCAGAACCGCCGTACCGTGATGCCGTTGATTTTCTCGGTTCCCAGCGGGAAATAATTGGTTCCCCAGTCGCTGGTAAAAGCTTTGACGCAGGTGGTCAGAATTTCCAGCTCCACCCCGTCCGCTGCCAGATGCTGTGTCAGATCCCGCAGCGCAATCTCCGCTCCGCCGCTGATCTCCTTGGAAAACCAGGGAATGACAAATGCCAGTTTTTTCATTGTTTGTCTTCCCCCTCCGACACCTTTTCAATCAACCCGGATACCTTGTCCAGGATGACATCCCAGCGATACTCCTGCTCCACATAATCCGGACCGTTCTGCCCCAGCGCCGCCCGCAGCGGCTCGTTTTTCAGCAGCAGATTCACAGCCCCTTCAAATTCGAGATAACTTTGGTAATACAACCCCGCATTGCTCTTGACACAATGTCCTTTGAGCACAGCGCAGTCCCCGTCCACCAAAACCGGCACCTTCAGCGACATGGCCTCCAGCACCACAATGGAAAGGCTTTCAAAGCGGGACGGCAGCAGCAGGAACTTTGCGCCTGCCACCCCATCAAATTTATCTTGTTCGCTGACAAATCCCAGGCTGAGAATATCCTCCCGCTGGGGTACCGGGATCACCGGCTTGCCCATCAGCACAAGACGCAGCGGGCCAGGATTGCGCTCCTTATAGGCCTGCCAGTAGCGGAACATCACATCACAGTTTTTGCCGGCATCAATCCGCCCCACATAGACAATGTACGGAACATTTTCCAGCCCGTACTTGGCCATAAACCGGGCGGCATTCACATCGGCGGGCAGGTCCACTCCTGCGCCGCCCACCGCCGCCGGTGTCCCGTTGACACCAAACTTCTGATACACCAGGTCCCGCTCCTCCTCGGTCAGGAAGAGAAACGCACGGGGTTGGTGGAACAGCCGCCGGATCCGCCGCATCTGCAGATAGGGCTCATCGTGGGTCATGGGAATCAGGATTGCTTTATCCCGCACCAGTTCGGTGCCACAGGCGGTCTGAAAATAGAGGTAGGTGCACATCAGAAAGACATCGTACCGGTCATGGGCCTGGCGCAGCGCCTCAAGCAAGGCCAGAGAATAGGGTCCCTGGGCCACAAACCAGCCGTCTTCCTCGGCGTTGCTGCAGATTTCCCCCCGCAGGAAACGGCCATTGACCTCGTCAAACACTTCCTGCCGCCGGGGATTGTCCACCGGAAAGCGGTACACCTTGACCCCGTTGATCTCACACGGGCCCGCCGGGTATTGGTTGGCCCAGGTCATATAATCGATGGCACAGGTGGTAAACACACTGACGTCATAGCGGTCCAGCAGTCGTTCTGCCAGTTCCCGGCAGTAGGTTTCGGCACCACCGTTGATCTCCAGCCCGTATCGCTGGATGACAAAGCAGATTTTTTTCTTGTTTTCCATCTCGTTCACTGCCGTCCCATTCCAATTTGTGCCAGAAAGCGGTTGAAGCTGTCTTCAAACTGCCGCCGCACACAGTCGTAATCAAATTCGGCCAGCCGTTTTTGTTGTGCCCCATGAAGCTGTGCCTTCAACGCCTCGTCCTTCAACAGACGGTGGATGGCGGCTGCCGCCACCTTCGGATCGGCATCGGGCAGCAACAATCCCCCGCCGCCCAGGGTATCCCCCACCGCCGTGGTGTCCTTGGCGACGATGGGCAGATCAAAGCACATGGCCTCCACAATGGGCACGCAAAAGCCCTCGTGATCGCTCATGCAGAGAAACAGATCGCTGATGGTGTAGTAGGCCAGAATCTCCTCAAACCGGATATGCCCCGGGAAGATCACATCCTGTACCCCCAGCTCGCGGCAGTAGTGCTGGAGATTGTCGTAGTACAGGTCTTCCTGGCTGAAGCTGCCCACCAGAAACAGCCGGGCGGTGGGGTCATAGGTTCGTTTATAGCAATCAAAGGCACGGATTACATCTTCCTGCCGCTTGTTGGGGGCAATGCGTCCCACAAAAAGCAGATTGGTGTGTCCGTCCCGATAACGGTTCTGCACCGCCGCATCGGGGGTGCGGCGGTAATCCTCGAAGGGAATCAGGATCGGAACCACATCGATGGGGCAGGTATACCCCATCCGCCGCAGCTCCGAGGCATTGTAGGCCGAATCCGCAATGCAATACTCGGCATAAGGTGCCAGCGCCTTGGTCTGCTCATACCCCCGGGCCGTCAGGTCGGCTGCCGCCTGGGAATAGGGCCGGAAAAATTCCGGCGGTGTGATGTTATGATAGATGATCAGCTTGTGACCCGGCATCGAGATCAGCTGCTCGTTCAGCGCATCCCCTGTGGAGAGATGGTAGATCAGAATGTCATCCGGCAGTGTCCGGGGCATGGTCCCCACGGGAAATGCCAGCGAACCTTCAAACCGCGGGATGGTCCGCGCCACATACAGCCGGCAGCGGTATCCCATCTCCACCAGAATCACATTCAGGGCGCGGGCATCGTTGCTCACCGCATCCCCGTAGACCAGCGTCGGCAAAATATGAAAGACCCTCATCGTCCGCTCCCCTTATCTGGTTCCGTTTGCCGCCTTCAGACGGTTCACTTCTTCCCGCAGACGGGCATTTTCATCTTCCAGTGCAGCCAACCGGGTTTCCAGGTCTCCGTGCACATAACGGGTGAGTTCATTGGTCTTGGCGGCATTGTCCAGGATCACATTTTTGCCGCTGACAAACTGGTTTTTAGCAAACAGGTACATTGCCACAAAAAGCCGGATGAATTTTCCTGCAAACTTCTGGCAGCCGTTTTTGACCTTGCGCCCGGTGCGCAGCGCCGCAAGCTGCAGCTTTTTCTTGGTGCCAAATCCCTGGGCAGAAAACACCGCGTCGGGCTCATAGGCAGGCTGCTGTGCCGCCTGGGCGCGGATTTCCTGCATGATTTGTTCCACATTTACCTTATTATCCATAACCGGCCTCCAAAACATGACCTCTTGCTACCCATGCAAAAATGCGTTATAATGAGAGAGTTCTTTAGACATTATACACAAACCCAACAGGAGGTGCAAGCCATGGCAACGGCTGAGGCAAAAATCAGCGTCGTGGTTCCGGTTTACAATGCCCGCTCCTACCTTCCACGGGTTCTGAAATCCCTGCTTGACCAAACCATCGGTTTTGATGCATTGCAGGTCTTTTTTTGTGATGACTGTTCCACCGACGGAAGTTATGCCTACGAGACAGAATTGGCCAAGACCTATCCCAACATAACAGTCCTGCAAACCAAGCAAAATTCTGGTTTTGCTGGGGCGCCTCGGAATCTTGCCCTGGAACAGCTCCGAACCCCCTATGTCATGTTTCTGGACAATGACGATACCCTTATGCCGCAAGCCTGTGAGCTTCTGTATCAGGAAGCCCAATCCAGCGGTGCCGATCTCGTCACCGGCCGATACCAAGAGGTTACCGAAGACGGGACCCCGCTTGCAGAGTTCGGACCGGGATGTGAGATTTCTGACCCGCGCAAGGAATACCATTTTCCCGCGGATTATGACAAGATTCATGAGGTCCGGCAGATTTTCTGGTGCAAGATCTATCGAACCGACCTTATTGTCAAAAATAATCTGCGGTTCAAACCGGACAGTTCCATGGAAGATGTTTTGTTCCTGGCACAATACCTGATGGTGTCCCGGCACATGGTTTTTTTGAACCGGCTGGTCTATCGTTTTACGGTACGCAGCACTTCCCTTTCCCATTCCCATACAGCCGCCTTTCTTGCCGGCAGAGCTGGCGACACCTTGCTGCTGTACGAGATTTACGCAAAGGCCGGATATCCGGCATGTTTCGATCAGGAATGCGGACATGATGCCGATCACTATCTATCCTTGATTTTTGTCAGCGCCAGCGTCGGGGATGCTGCTTCGCGCCGCCGTCTGTTGGAAGCATGGACCCCTGTTGTTCAGCTCTGTCTGTCACGAAAGCTCTATGTTGCGGACTCCACAGAGCAGGAGCTGTTTGAAGCCATTGCCCGGCAGGAATATGATCGGGTTCTTTCTGCTTTTCCCCAGTATCTCCTCCTGCGCACCCACGCTCAGCTGCTTCAGACGCAGCAGGAGCTGCACCGGGTGGACGAGGCCTATCAGGGGGCGCTTCGCACCTGCCACGCCCTGGAAGCCCAACGGGATGCCGTCCAGGCCAAACTGAACCGGTGGCCCTTGTACCGCCTTGCCAAGGCAATCCGACATGTTGTCTCCAAAGGGTAATGCGTATCTTCACATCACCCATCCCAAATAAGAGAAAGAAGGACGTTTGTATGAAAATCGCAGTTGCCGGTACCGGCTATGTAGGCCTTTCCATCAGCCTGCTCCTGGCCCAGCACAATGAGGTATGGGCGGTGGACATCCTCCCCGAAAAGGTAGAGATGATCAACAACCACAAGTCGCCCATTGTGGATAAGGAAATCGAAGAATTCCTTTCGGGACGTGGCCCCTGCCCGCTGGACCTGCGCGCCACCACCAATGCCAAAGCTGCCTATACCGGTGCGGATTTCATTGTGATTTCCACCCCCACCAACTACGATCCCAAAAAGAACTATTTTGATACCTCCAGCGTGGAGGCGGTGCTCAAGCTGATTTCCGACTATGCCCCCGAAGCCACCGTCGTCATCAAGTCCACCGTCCCGGTGGGATATACGGTACAGGTCCGGGAAAAGTTTCACAACCCCCACATCCTGTTCAGCCCTGAGTTTTTGCGGGAAGGTCACGCCTTGTATGACAATCTGTTCCCCAGCCGGATTGTGGTGGGCGTTCCCGCCAACGATCCCGATCTGGAGGCAAAGGCCCATACCTTTGCCTCGATGCTGCAGCAGGGCGCCCAGAAACAGGACGTGCCCACCCTCTTCCCCGGCCTGACCGAGGCGGAAGCCATCAAGCTGTTTGCCAACACCTATCTTGCGCTGCGTGTCTCCTATTTCAATGAGCTGGACACCTACGCTTCGGTACGCGGTCTGAACGCCCGCAACATCATTGACGGCGTCTGCCTGGACCCCCGCATCGGCAATCATTACAACAACCCCAGCTTCGGCTATGGCGGTTACTGTCTGCCCAAGGACACCAAGCAGCTGCTGGCAAACTACAACGATGTGCCGCAGAATCTGATCCAGGCCATCGTGGATTCCAACCGCACCCGCAAGGACTTTATTGCCGAGGATATTCTCTCCCGCAATCCCCAGGTAGTGGGTGTTTACCGCCTGACCATGAAGTCCGGCAGTGACAACTTCCGCCAGTCCAGCATCCAGGGTGTGATGAAGCGGATCAAAGCCAAGGGTGTTCCCGTTGTGGTGTATGAGCCCACCCTGAAGGAGGACGAATTTTTCCGCAGCAAGGTCGTGCGCGATCTGGATGCGTTCAAGTCGATGTGTGACATCATTATTGCCAACCGCGCCGCTCCGGAACTGTCCGACGTGGCCGACAAGGTCTATACCCGGGACCTGTACAGCCGGGATTGATCGGATGGAAAAGGAGGATCCCCACCCCAGGGGATCCTCCTTTTTATTGTTTGTTCTGCTGCCTGTCCGCCCGGGTTCCCGCTACAATCATAGGGACCAACAGAACCAGCAGCACCACTGCCGTTCCAACGATTTGTTTAGCGACAAGATATTTCTGAGGAATCACCGCTTCCGCCGCAAACCACAGCACCGGCAGCACCGTCATCAGTACAAGGCTGCTATGCAGGATTGAACGCCGTATAGCGGTCCAGTTCCGGTTGTTGAGCGCAATGGGCAGGTGCATTCTGGCAAACCGGTTGGAATAGACATAGATCTTGTTTTCATCATAATAGGCAGGGAGCTTGGCGGGCAAAAAGCAGGTGTACAGGCCAAACACCACCCCGAATGCCATGCTGAGGATCAGATTGCAGCCGTTGACCCCTTGCATCAGTTGCAGCAGCGTCTTGTGGGTCAGCGCACTGCCCAGCAGCAGCACAGCAACCCCTGCCGCCAACCCGATCCCCCACCGACGAAGCCAGGGTCCCCGACAGGGATCCGGTCCCTGTTCGGTCTGGATGAAGAGGGGTGCCTGTCACCAGCTGCTCCACCTCTCCCAGCGGCATCGGGGCCGATGTATCCACCCGCTCTCCTTTCAGCAGTTCGGTCACTGTTATCCCCAGCGCCTCTGCCAGGGATGGCAGCAGTGCCACATCGGGCAGACTCAGCCCGGTATCACATAGTTAAAGATATTGGTATCATTCAATCAATTTTGCCGATAAAGCGGTAGAAGATTTCTACCTCC
>CALWNP010000010.1 GCA_944382835.1 uncultured Gemmiger sp. | reverse complement strand
AGTTTTTAACGAAATCTCCACAAAAACCATTCCGGAATAGAGTTTTCAACAGAAATCGCCATGAAAATGGGGCTGCTGCTCAACTTTCGTTTTGCAACAGCCCCTTGTTCCATAATTCAAAAACAATCTCATTTCTACTTTTAAAGATTCGACACAATCCCCGGTATCCCAGCGTGTTGTCAGAAACCACGCTCTCGGTTGGGGCTGCAATATAGGCTTCTTACGATTTTTGCTGACCAGGCTGCCCTTCGGAAGCCGCTGCATCGTGGGTCATTTTGGCGTAGGCGCTTGGCGTCAGGCCGGTGCTCTTTTTGAAGAGCTGGCTGAAATAGTGGGGATTGTTGCCGCATCCCACCTGCTCCGCAATCACATGGATCTGCTCGGTGCCATACTCCGACAGCAGTTTTTTGGCATACCGGATCCGCACATCTGTCAGAAATGCGGAGAATTTTTGCCCCGTGACCCGGACAAATTTCCGGCTCACATAGTCCACATTCATATACAGATGGTTTTCTGCAATCCATTTGAGGGTCAGGTTGGGATTGGAAATATTCTCCCGGACGTATTGCTGCAGACGAAGGATGAGATCCTGATCGGAACCGGAATCCTTGCCGGTATTGCTGACAATGGAGGTGAGAAAGGGAAACAGAAATTCCCGGATTTCCTCTACCACGTGAAATTCCCGGAGTTTGAGCATAATCTCGGTGGCCTGGGCTGAAGTGCAAAACTTGGAATGGCTGGCAAAATGCAGCAAAAGGGAGGAAGCAAGCTGGACCAGGAAGTCCGGATCCACAACCGCAGCCAGGCGATGCTGCAGTTCCTCCATATACTCCAGCCGCTGATCGGAATGCTCGGCTTTGCAGATGGAATCACACAGTTCTTTGATGGCATGCAGGGTAGACCGATAATTGCAGGCCGAGACAAAGTGGGAACCGTTCAGATAGACAATGGTGCTATATACAGCAATCTGTTGAATCAGATCGTCCAGAAGCTGTGCCAGATTGGAGAACCGGTAGGTCTGCAAGGTAAAGGCAATTCCCGGCAAGGCCTCCTCCAAAAGATTTTGCAGTTCCCGGGAGGAGTCAAAATAGAGGTCATACTGCTGGCAAAACACAAACAGATTGCCATGCACATACACCCCATACAGGGCCAGACCGGGCGCTTGGGTATGCAGCCACTGTTCCAGCGCGTGGTATCCGTCGGAAAGATGCGATTCCTCCAGTCCCTGCAGGCAGAACATCTGATAGGCTGTCTGGTCAAAATCAAGGTACATCCTGTAAAGGCTGTACAGCTTGCTGCGCTCGTTTTCCCCATTGCCCACAGCCTGGCTCAGAATGTTGAAAATGACGTTTTGCCGCAGTGTATACTGCAGCAGAGCATGCTGTTTTTCCATCTGCTGGGTGGCCTTTTTCCGGTAGCAGTCCTCCGTCACTTCCTTCAGACTGGCCACAATCTGCTCCTCGTTGCAGGGTTTGAGCAGATAGTGGCGCACCCCATATTTCATGGCGGTGCGAGCGTAGTCAAACTCCCCGTATCCCGACAGAATGATAAACTGGGTATTCAGGTGCGCTGCAGTGGCTTTCTCCACCAGGTCGATACCGTTCAGACCCGGCATTTTGATGTCGGTGATCACAATGTCAGGGGATTCGTCCAGAATGGCATTGTAGGCTTCGATCCCGTTTTTGCACTGCGCCACCAGCTCCAGACCCAAACCGCCCCAGTCAATCAGCTGAGAGATGGTTTCCCGGATGATTCGTTCGTCATCGGCAATAATAATTTTCAGCATGGTGTATCACTTCTTTCGATGGGGATGGTGACGACAGCCACCGCACAGTCTTCTTCGTTGTGAAAATTCAGGCCGTACTGTTCGCCGTAGCTCAGTTTCAGGCGTTTGTCGATGTTCAGCAACCCGATCCCATGGCCGTGGGGTACTATCTCAGCCCGGCGCAGCTTTTCCAGCAGGTCTTCCTCAAACATCGAGCCGGTATTGGTCACCGAGATCTGCAGGGTATCTTCCACCTGCCGGGCAGTGATGGAAATTTCACAGGTTTCGGTATTTTCTTCCAGACCATAGTGGATGGCGTTTTCCACCAACGGCTGGATGGTCAGTTTGACAATGGACACCGGATACAAATCCGTAGGCACATCAACATGAAAGACCAGCCGGTCCTCAAACCGGTATTCCTGGATGGACATATAACTTCGTACCAGGTCCAGTTCTCTGCCCAGGGTGAACTTGGTGTTGCCCGCGCTGAGAGTAACCCGCAGCAGAGCAGCCAGGGACTGTACCATGGTGCAGATATCTTCCGCCCCCAAAGCCTTGGCCCGCCAGTTCACCGATTCCAGGGTGTTGTACAGAAAATGCGGATTGATCTGGTTTTCCAGGGCCTTGAGCTGTGCTTCCTTTTTAAGCAGCTCGTTGACATAGTTGATGCGGATCAGGTTTTGGATTTTGGCGGCCATCTGATCAAATTGCTGGTGCATCACACCGATTTCATCGGTGCGGTCACTGTAATCGTAGCCGGCCGGCGGCGGCGTGTAGGCAGCGTCCTCCCCCATGTCCTTCATCTTTTCGATCAAAACCTTAAAATGCCGGTTCAGCGAGGAGATCAGTGCCGAAGCCAACACCAATACCACCAACATACAGAGCACCAGCAGTCCAACAAACAATCCCAGGCTGCCGTTCAGGGCCATCATCACCTTGTCGAAGGGAACCAGGCAAAGATACTCCCAGCCATATTGGGGCAGACTGCCCCGCACGGCAAAATAGTAACAGTCTCCGATGTTCAGGGTGCGGTATCTTCTGTCCATCTCCTGGAGAATTTTCAGATTTTCCTGGGGGCCCAGCTCCTGGGTGCTGTACATGATTTCATCGTCACGCAAGATCAGGTACTCGGCCTGCTCATACTGGTGGTTGAACAGGGTGGCCTGTTCAACCATGGCGGCAATATCCACACAGATGATCTCTTCCCCCAAAGAAGTGTGGGATAGGTTCTGAATTCTTCGGATCTCCCGCCCCAGGAACAGCTGGCCCGGACATTGGGAACTGCTGTACCACACCACCGAACCGTCGGCTTCCCGGGCCGCTTCTCGAACCTTTTCCACCACCTCTGTGGGCGTCTTGTACACCATATAGGAATTGCTGCTGACCGAAAAATCCTCGGCGTACACGTTCACATAGCTCACATGACTGTTGCGATAGCTCTGTCCCAGCTCCATCAGCATCAACCGCATGGAAGAGGTGGCGTTGCCTCGTTCGATGGAACTGTCGGAAAAAAGAATGTCTTCTAGGCCCTTCTGGATCTGTTCATTGGAATACACCATATAACTCAGCGTCTCGATGTCCTGGAAACTGCTGGAGATTTCCTGTGCCGAATAGGAGAGCTGACTGGCCGTTGTCTCGTACAGCAGATCGGAATAGGCCCGGGTGATCCAGGCAGCTCCTATAAAGGAAACCAGCACCACCGGCACCAAAACGATCATCAAAATCCAGAATATTTTCCGGCGCAAAGGCAGATTGCGGAAATATCTTCGCAGTTTGGCAACCATCGCGACCTCCTTATCGCCGAAAAATATCCTTTGATGTTACAAAAATGCTTTTCTTGTATTTTATTATAAACATCAGCCCGAAAAATTCAACCGGCACCGGGTGACAGATTGAGCGGAACACTCAAAAGCATTTCTCAATTTATAGATATTGTGGTAAAAGTGCCCAAAAAGACGGTTTTTTGGATTTCCAAGTCGGTTATTTGAATTTACCCGGGCATTTTTGTTCTGTACAATATAGACAAAGAAATTCCCCGAAAAGGAAAAGAATGGAGGCAATTATACTCATGAAAAAGCAAATTTCTCTTGTGCTTGCCGGCATGATGGCAATGGGAATGCTGTCAGCCTGCGACGGAAACTCGGGCGGAACCTCCGGTGAAGCCACGACGGAAACCTCAGACGGGGCTGTTTCCCTGACCTTCAGCTGGTGGGGCAACCAGGTCCGCAACGAGCGCACCCAGGCTGCCCTGGACCTGTACAGCGAACAGAACCCCGGCGTGACCTTTGACGCTCAGTTCGCCGAGTACAATGACTACTGGAACAAGCTGGCCACCGCTTCGGCAGGCAATGCACTTCCTGACATTGTCCAGATGGACTACTCCTACCTGGAGCAGTACGCCAGCAACGGTTTGCTGGTGGACCTGACCCCCTACATTGAAAACGGCACCATCAAGACCGACAATGTGGATCAGACCATTCTGGATTCCGGCAAGAGCGGCGACGGCATCTATGCCCTGTGCAACGGCATCAATGCCCCGGCTATGTTCTACAACAAGACCCTTCTGGACGAAAACGGCATCACCATCAAGGACAACATGACGATGGACGAGTTCCTGGATGTCTGCCGCGAGGTCTATGAGAAGACCGGCTACAAGACCAATCTGGCCTACGGCTCCGATGCCTACATCGACTATTACTGCCGCGCCTATGACGAGATCGTCTACGAGTCGGATTCTCTGGGTGTCAGCGAGTCCACCCTGGACGCCTTCTACAGCCTCTATGAAGACGGCATCAAGGAAGGCTGGCTCATTGATCCCAGCGTCTTTGCCGAAGTGACCATCGGTTCTGTGGAACAGGATCCTCTGGTGTACAACTCCAGCCCCGACACCGCTTCCTGGTGCTTCCTGGCCTACACCAACCAGTACGCCGCCACCAAGAGCGCTGCCCCCGAAGGCATGGAGATCGGCATCACCACCTGGCCCTCTCCCGACCCGACCAAGTCTGACTATCTCAAGCCCAGCCAGTTCTTCGCCATCTCTTCCGATAGCGCCAACCCCGATGAGGCCGCCAAGGTTCTGGACTTCATCACCAACTCGGTGGAATGCAACAACATCCTGCTGGCCGAGCGCGGTGTGCCCATCAACTCCTCGGTTTCCGACGCCATCAGTGAGAATCTGACCGAGGAAGACCGTGAAGTGATCACCTTCATCGACGAAGTGGTTACCCCCAACTGCTCCACCATCAGCCCGCCGGCTCCCACCGCTGCCAGCGAAGTCTACAACCTGAACGACTTGCTCATCGAGCAGGTCTGCTACGGTCAGATCACCGCTGCCGATGCTGCCAAGCAGATGCTTGAAGAAGGCAATCCCATGATGGCAGGCTAAGTTTGCTAGCAAATCCGTGATACGCGCTGCCTGCCGGACTTTATCCAAGGACGGCAGACAGCATTTTTTTGATTTGGGGTGATCCAACATGAAAAACAATAGCATCCGCAAGACTCTGGAAAAAGAAAGTGCCGCGGGAATTGTTTGCACGTTGCCCTTTACGTTGGGAATCCTGCTCTTTATCCTGGTTCCCATGGGTATCTCGCTGTACTATTCCCTGTGTGATTACAACATTCTTTCCCCACCGACCTTCGTCGGTCTGGACAACTATGTGGAGATGTTCTCCGATGAAACCTTCTTTAAGGCCATCGGCGTCACCTTCTTCTACGCACTGATCTCGGTGCCGCTGCGTCTGGTCTTCGCTCTGATCGTGGCCATGCTGCTGCTGCGCACCACCCGCATCACCGGTTTCTATCGGGCGGCCTACTACCTGCCCTCCATCATCGGCGGTTCGGTGGCCGTCTCCATCCTGTGGAGAAGAATGTTCGCCGTGGACGGCGTGGTCAACAATCTGCTGGGTCTCATCGGCATCGACACCCGTTTTGCCTGGCTGGGCGACACCCGCACCGCCATCTGGACCCTGATTCTGCTGGCCGTGTGGCAGTTTGGTTCTTCCATGCTGATTTTCCTCTCCTCCCTCAAGCAGATTCCCACCACTCTGTATGAAGCGGCCCGGGTGGACGGTGCCAGCCGGCCCTACCAGTTCTTCCACATTACGCTGCCTCTGCTGACCCCCACCATCTTCTTCAATCTGGTCATGCAGATGATTCAGGGCTTTTTGGCCTTTACCCAGAGCTACATCATCACCCAGGGCAAACCTATGAACTCCACCCTGTTCTACACGGTGTACATGTACAAGCAGTCCTTTGAATTCAAGCACACCGGCTACGGCGCCGCTCTGGCTTGGGTCATGCTGGTGATTGTGGGTATCATCACCTGGATTTTGTTTGCCACCAAACGGTTTTGGGTGTACGAGGACGGAGTGTGATCCCTATGAAAAAGAAACAACTGCTTCAAAAAATCGTGTATCACGTTGTGGTGTGCGGCATCGGTCTTCTGATGATCTATCCCCTGGTCTGGATGATCATGAGCTCCTTCAAGCCCACCGACACCATCTTTACCACCGCTCAGAGCCTGATCCCCGAAACCTTTACCCTAGAAAACTACGTCAACGGTTGGAAGGGCTTCGGCAAGGTCGGTTTCGGCACCTTCTTCCTGAACTCCGGGTTCATCTCGGTCATGGCAACCATCGGCACCGTGGCCTCCTCTTCCATTGTGGCCTACGGCCTGTCCCGCTGCAAGTTCCCCGGCCGGCGCATCCTGTTCGTCTTCATGCTGGTCTCGATGATGCTGCCTGCCCAGGTCCTGATGATTCCCCAATACCTGTGGTACCAGAAGCTGGGCTGGGTCGGCACCTATCTGCCGCTGATTGTCCCCTTCTTCTTTGCCACCCAGGGATTCTTCGTCTACCTGATCACCAACTTTATCGACGGCATTCCCCGCGATCTGGACGAGGCTGCCAAAATCGACGGCTGCTCCTACTATATGATCTTCTTCCGGATTATCCTGCCGCTGATCGTGCCCGCTCTGGTCACCGTCTGCATCTTCTCCTTCATCTGGCGCTGGGACGACTTCCTGTCCGCACTGCTCTACATCAACGAGTCTGCCCGCTATCCCGTCAGCCTGGCCCTGAAGCTCTTCAGTGACCCGGCCTCCTCCTCGGACTACGGTGCCATGTTTGCCATGTCCACCCTGTCCATCCTGCCGGCCATGCTCATCTTTATCTTCTTCCAGAAATTCCTGGTGGAAGGCATCAGCACCTCCGGTCTGAAAGGCTGATCGTGCATAACAAGAAGGAGAAACAAGCGACATGACTGCCAGTACTTCTCAGAGAAACCTCTGGGCACAATTCAATGCACTTCAGTTGGGCTCCGGCTGGGAGGAGGAAGACCTCCAGAAGCCCCAGATCCTCATCGAGGACGTCTACGGGGACAGTCATCCCGGCAGCGTACATCTCATGGAACTCAGCCGTCAGGCAGCGCGGGGGGTGGTGGAAAAGGGCGGCTGTCCCGCCCACTTCCACGCCACCGACCTATGCGACGGCTGCGCCCAGGGCCATGACGGTATGAATCTGATCCTGGCCTCCCGGGAGACTCTCTGCGACATGGTGGAGCTGCACGGCGGATTTGTGGCCTGGGACGGGATGGTGGTTTCCTCCTCCTGTGACAAGTCCATTCCCGCCCACCTCAAAGCCATGGCCCGTCTGGATATTCCATCCATCTTTCTGCCGGGGGGCAGCATGCGTCCCGGCCCCAATCAGACCACCTCCCTGGTGGCCGGCGACATCTCCCTGCGGGAGAAACGTCAGGACGCTGTCTCCCCCCAGGAAATCCGCGACTATTGGCTGACCGGCTGCCCTTCGGTGGGTGCCTGCACCTTCCTGGGCACCGCCTCCACCATGCAGTGCATGGCTGAGGCCCTGGGCCTGGCGCTGCCCGGCAGCGCCCTGGCTCCCGCCACCATGCGGGACATCCAGGCCTATGCACGCCGGACAGGACGTGCTATTATGAATCTGGTGGAACAAAACATCCGTCCCTCTCAGATTCTGACCCTCGCTGCCTTCCGCAACGCCATTGTGGTGCACAGCGCCATCGGCGGGTCCACCAACGCCACCCTTCACCTTCCGGCCATCGCCCGGGAACTGGGGTTGGTGCTGCCGGTGGAATGGTTTGATGAGATCGGCCGCACCGTGCCCCACATCGGCAACATCTTCCCCAGCGGCAGCCATCTGACCGAAAGTTTCTGGTTTGCCGGCGGGGTGCCGGGTATTCAGCGCAAGCTGAAAGACTTCCTGGACCTGGATGTGATGACCGTCACCGGCCACACCCTGGGGGAAAACCTGGAAGCACTGGAGGCCGATGGATTTTTCCGCCGGAATGTGGGTTACCTGCACAACTACGGTCTGGAACCCGACCAGGTCATTCTGCCGCCGCAGGACACCCGGGAACTGGGCACCATCGCCGTCCTGAAGGGCAACCTGGCACCGGAAGGCTCTGTGATCAAATACTCTGCCTGCTGCCAGGAGATGCGCAAGCACAAGGGCACGGCCAGGGTATTCGACTGTGAGGAGGACGCCTACGCCGCCGTGGTGGCAGGGCAGATCTGTCCCGGGGATATTCTGGTGATCCGTTATGAGGGTCCCCGCGGCAGCGGGATGCCCGAGATGCTGATGACCACCGAAGCCATTGTCTGCGATGCCCGGCTGAACGGCACCGTTTCCCTGGTCACCGACGGGCGCTTTTCCGGTGCCACCCGGGGTGCGGCCATCGGCCATGTCAGCCCTGAAGCGGCTGCCGGCGGCCCGCTGGCCTACATCCACACCGGGGATCTGCTGGCCTACGACATCGAAAACCGCAGCCTGAATGTGGTGGGCATCGATGGCCGGGAATGCTCCCCCGACGAGGTGAACCGCTGCCTGGAGCAGCGGCGCGCCACCTGGCCGCTGAAACAGCCCCCTGCCCGAAAGGGTGTACTGAAACGCTATACGGCATCTGCATTGTCTGCCATGCAAGGTGCAGGCTATTGAGGTAAACTTATGGTTCGCTACATTACCCCTGCCGTTACCCCTCTTACCACTGACCACCGTTTGGATGAAGAAGGGCTTGTCGCCCTGTATAAGCATCTGATCGGAGGCGGGGTGGACGGCATCCTGATTCTGGGCAGCATCGGTGAGTTTTTCGCCCTGTCCCTGGAAATCAAGCGCACCCTGATCCGTCGAGCGGCAGAGATCATCAACCACCGTGTCCCGCTTCTGGTGGGCACGGGAGGCACCGTCTTTGACGAGACGGTGGACCTGTCCCGCTATGCTCTGGAACAGGGAGCCGATGCGGTGGTCATTGTGCCGCCCTACTACTTTCCCCTCACCGGCGACAGTCTGGAGGCTTACTACGACAGCCTCTGCCAGGCTATTCCCGGTAAAGTCTACCTTTACAACTTTCCCGACCGCACCGGATACGAAATTCCGGTGGAAACGGTGGTCCGGCTGGCCCGTCGCCATCCCAACCTGATGGGCATCAAGGATACCATCTCGGGCATGGACCACACCCGGGAACTGATCAAGGCAGTCAAGCCCTTGCGTCCCGATTTTGAAATCTACTCCGGCTTTGACGACAACTTTGCCCACAACGCACTGTCCGGCGGCGATGGCTGCATCGGCGGCCTGTCCAACCTGGTGCCGGAACTCTGCCACCGCTGGGTCTGCGCAGTACGGGAAGGCGACTGGACGAACATTCAGGACTGCCAGCAGGCCATCAACCGCCTGATGTCGGTTTACGCAGTGGGAACTCCTTTTGTCCCCTACATCAAAGCCGCCATGGCTCTGCGAGGAATCGGGATCGGCACCACCCCTACCCTTCCCCTGCCTACCGCCACCTCCGAACAATCCGCTGCACTGCAAGCCATTCTGCAGCGTGAAAATCTTTTGCCCCAACAGATGTGAAAGGAATGTTTTTCTATGAACTACGAAAATCATCATGTAAGCAATCTCCGGCTGGCATACATCGGCGGCGGTTCCCGCGGCTGGGCCTGGAAATTCATGACCGATCTGGCCATGGAACCTTCCATGAGCGGAGAAATCGTTCTGTACGACATTGACCGGGAGGCAGCTTTGGCCAACGAGGTGATCGGCAACAAGATCGACGCCATGCCCGCTACCGTGGGCCACTGGCATTACAGTGTGGCCGACAGCCTGCAGGAAGCCCTGACCGGCGCTGACTTTGTGGTCATCTCCATCCTGCCCGGCACCTTTGACGAGATGGCAGTGGATGTTCACATGCCCGAGCGGCTGAACATCTGGCAGTCGGTGGGTGATACCGCCGGCCCCGGCGGCATGATCCGCGCCCTGCGCACCCTGCCCATGTATGTTCTCATCGCAGAAGCCATCCGGGACTACTGCCCCGACGCCTGGGTCATCAACTACACCAACCCCATGTCCCTCTGCGTCAAGATTCTCTACCACGTCTTCCCCCAGATCAAGGCTTTCGGCTGCTGCCACGAGGTCTTCGGCACCCAGAAGGTGCTGGCCGCCGCTGTGGCCGAAAAGCTGGGCATTCCCACCCCCAACCGCCGCGACATCCATGTGAATGTGCTGGGTATCAACCACTTCACCTGGTTCGACAAGGCCTCCTATGAGGGCTGCGATGTCTTCCCCATCTACCGGGAATTTGTCGACAAGTACTACAAGGAAGGCTTCAACGAGCCCGACCGCAACTGGGCCAACTCCTCCTTCGACTGTGCCCACCGGGTCAAGTTCGATCTGTTCCGCCGCTACGGCCTGATCGCCGCTGCCGGTGACCGCCATCTGGCAGAGTTCATGCCCGGTGACGAGTACCTCAACGATCCCGAGACGGTCAAGCGCTGGAAGTTTGGCCTGACCACCGTTCAGTGGCGCAAAAATGACCTGCAGGAGCGGCTGGCCAAGAGCCATGCCATCGTCTCCGGCGAGGCCGAGGTGGATATGGAGCCCTCCGGCGAGGAAGGCGTTCTGCTCATGAAGGCACTGGTGGGCATGGATCGGGTCATCAGCAACGTCAACATCCCCAACATGGGCCAGATCCCCAACCTGCCCTACGGCGCCGTGGTGGAGACCAACGCCATGTTCTGCAAGGACAACATCAGCCCCCTGATCGCGGGCAATCTTCCCGAAGACATCCGTCGTCTGGTCATGCCCCATGTGGAAAACCATGAACTGATCCTGCAGGCTGCCCTAAGCTGCAACCGCGACCTGGTGGTCAAGGCCTTCCTGAACGACCCCAACGTCAAAGCCAAGTGCACCGATGTGGAGGAGATCCGCAAACTGGTGGACGATATGATCCAGGGCACTGCCAAGTATCTTCCCAAAGGCTGGTTCTGATTTCCGGCAACATTCCGGGCAGGCTGTAAGCTGACCCGGTCAAACGTCAACAGACCAAAATACCCCCTGGTGTGGAAAATGAATTTCACACCAGGGGGTATTGTTATGGGATAACGGTCGGCTGAGGGAACTGTGTCCTGCCGGTTGAAAGGCCGGATTCGTGTAAACCGGGAATGGCCGCCACTTTGGATTGCGGAAGCTTCCATCCCCTGTTTTTCAGAAAGTGGTTCAGCGCCGGCGGCGAATCAGCCAGATGGCCACCCCCACCAGAGCCACGGCCACCACAACGATGGCCACCCAGATGACCGGGCTGATGCCCTGGTTCTGGGATTCGGTCTGGGTCTGCTGGGCATCTGCCACAGGAGAAGGACTGGGGGTCTGGGCTGTCTCAACGCTGGCCGCCGGAGCACGGGTGGGTGCAGGGCTGGCACTGGGCTGCGCAGAGGCAGAGGGCGTTGCCGAAGGCGCCGCCGTGGCCGCGGGCTTTTTGCCGGACAGCCAGTTTTTCACGCTGCCGATCACCGAAGTAACCGGTGCCTGGGTGGCGGTGGGCTGCTGGCTGCCGGAATTGCTGTCCGAGTTGCCGGACCCGCCCTGGGGGGCCTGGGTGGGGGTGGTTACCTCCACCGAACCGCTGCCGCTGTTGGGGGTGGCGGCAGGGGTCTGATCCGGCGCCGCGGTGGGCGCAGGGCTGGCGCCGGGAGCCGGGCTTGCGGTCGGCTTCTGGGTTGCGCCGGGGGTCTGGGTGGGCTTGGGCGTCGCACTGGGTTTGGGGTTGGACTGGGGCGGCTGGGTGGGAGTAGGATTCGGCGTCTGCTCCGGGCTGGGGGTCACCGGGGTCAGCTGGTCCAAAGCGGCATTCAGCTGGATCAGCGCCTCATCCAGCTCCTGCTGGGTGGCATCCACCGAACCGTAGACCCGCTCGGCATAGCGCAGCACCTGGCGGAACCGTACCCAGCTTTCGGGGGTGTAGTCTCCCTCCTGCTTGGCGTGGGCCAGTTCCAGGGCGGCTTCCAGCCGGGTCTTGTCCACCGCCGGGGCGGGGGCTTTTCCCCCGTTGCCCGCGGTGATCTCCACCAGGTTGGCCGGCAGGTCGGGGCTGGGGGTCTTTTCCCCACCGTAGGAGGCATTGAGGATGTGCAGGCATCCCTCCTCTGCTGTGACGGCGGCGGTGGCGCCCTCCTCCTGGGTGGAGGTCAGGCTGACCGTGCCCAATTCCAGGGCACCATCGGCAAACAGGGCTTCACGGCCCGAGACATAGAGGGTCAGGGTACCGGTTTCGGGGTTGTAGCGGGATTGCCGGACACGGCCGGGCAGGGCGTCGTCGAAATCGAAGGTCGCCGCCGCGGCGTCGGCCTCCCCCAGGGTGGTCTGCACCTGCAGCCGAAGCCGCAGCGAGGTAATCCCCCCGGCGTCGGGGAGTTCCACCCGGACTGCCGCACCGCCGTTGTCATCGGGGGTGAGCATCACCGCAGCCGACGGTTCGGCGGCGCCCGCAGACAGGGCACCCAGGGTCAGCGCTGTGCCAAGCAACAGGCTGGCAAGCAGTTTCTTCATTATACTCTCCTTGTGTTCATCCTTCGGAGGGGGTTCCTCCGATGGTGATGGGGGGCAGTTCTTCCGGCAGCGTCACCGTCAGGGTGTCGCTGGTCAGACGCTGGCCCTCGTTGGTGGTGGCGTTGTCCACCCGGTAAAGCTCGGCGCGCACTGCGGCGGGCAGGGTCATTTCTTCCAGCTGGTCGGGCTCGATCCAGTAGACCCAGCCGCCCTCGCTCACCTCGCCCAGCTCGCCCTGTTCGGGGACTTCGGCCAGGATGATCTGGTGGGCCACCAGGTTGCCCTCGGCGTCGGTGCCGCCCACCAGGTTGCCGTTCTCATCGTAGAGCAGCACCACGTTGTAGGCGGGGTTGCCCTTGTAGCTGCCGGTGAAGACCAGCGAACCGGCGGGGATCACTTCCTCGGCGGTGCCGTAGCGGTAGTCCTGGGCCAGAATGCCGATGCCGTCGTCCAGCAGCTCCACATTGTCGCCGGTGGGGCCCAGCAAGTCGATCTCGCTGATGGAGACCTGGCTGCCCGCAGGGTCCTTGACGATGAGCCGGAACTGCACCGCATCGTAGGTACAGACCCAGGGATCGTTGTTCTCGTTGCGGAAGTAGACGGTGTTGACTTCCTCCTCCCCGAAGGTTCCGGCGGCCATCGTCTGCCAGTCTGCGCCGTCGGCGCTGATCTGGGCCTCATACTGCCGGATGGGGGTGCCCTCGGTGACGGTGTACTTGAAACCGGTCAGCGCCAGGCTCTTGTGGAAGTCGATGGTCACGGTGGCATTGCCCTTGGAGACGGCACCGGTATAGGTGGTGGTGTTATCATTGTCCGCCACACGGGAGATGGCCGAAACCGGCTCCGGCTCGCAGGGGTCATGCTCGCTGCCGGGGGTGGTGGTATCGTCAGCCGAGACCATGTTGGTGGTCACCGTCCAAAGCTCCTTGCCGTAGCTGCCGTCGTGGCTGATCTTGACCGCGGGCAGGGTAAAAGCGGCGGAGCGGTTGAGGAACTTGTCCACCGCGGCGACCTGATAGCTTACCGCCCGGTTGTTCAGGGTGGTGATGGTGTCAGTGTAGCTGCTGTCGGTGGTAAAGCCCACCACCTGGCTGTGGGCAATCCCGTTCTCGTAGGTGATCCGGGTGATCTCGTAGCCCAGCAGCAAATCAGCGTCCAGATTGCTGGCCAGGGTCAGGTGGACCTGGTTGGGGGTGCGGGCGTCCACCGCGGCGCTTGTGGCGTCGGTGACCACCTGCTGCCCGGCGATGGTGGCCGAGGCGTCGTGGGTGAAGCGGTAATCCCGCGCGGCGTCATTGCCGTAATAGAGGGCGCGGGTCTCGGCCTCGAACTGGGCGGCGTAGGCCGCAGTGGTGGCGTCGGGAACCATGCCCCAGCGGGTGAAGAAATCGGTCAGATCCTTCTCTGCCGCAGCACAGGCCAGCCGCATGAGATTTTGGTCGCTGTCCTTGCCCAGGGTCAGGGTCACGCCCTCCGGCGCAGGAGCCGCAGCGGTGTTGCGGGCGTAGGTATCCACCCGGGCAAAAAAGATGCTGCGGAAGAGTTCCTCGTAGTTGTCGTAGGTCTGGTACTCGTAGCCGGCATCATAGGCCAGGTGGAGCTGCCAGTAGAGGGCCAGCTGGGTAAAGACGTTGTCGGAGTGGCCGGTGGTGCCGCTGGTCACCTTCCGGTAGACCTCGTCATAGCTGAACCGGACCCCCTCGCTGGCCTGGGAGATCTGGGAGAAGTAGTTGTTGGTGACCTCCACCAGGGTGTAGCTGCTCTGGTTGATGTTGTGGCCGATTTCGTGGGCAATGCCCCAGCCGAAGAGGTTGCCGCTGCGATAGCTGCCGTCCTCGTTGAGCTGGACCGGGCTGCCCTCGGTGAGGCCGGGGACCGAGCCCCAGCCGATGCCGATGTGGTTGTAGGCGGCATACATAAAGGCGCCGGCAAACATCCGCTGATACCGGATGTTGAGGTGCTGGGAGGGCAGACGGTTCTTGTCCCCTGCCCCTTCCTGGTCGGTCAGGCCCTTGTGCTGGTAGAAGAGGACCATCATCTGATCCATGGCATCCATCGAGGCACAGAGCCGGGCGGCGGGGTCCTCGGCCCCGGTCAGACCGGCCAGGACCTGGGTCACCGGCAGCGAGAGCATCATCTGATCCAGCAGGATGTCGGTGGTGTTGAGGATGCACTCCTCGGGGTTGTAGTCGTAGTCCACCACCGCAATGCCAGAGCCCTTGTGGCGGGTGTTGTGCAGTTCCTCCAGGCCGGCCGCATAAGTTTCCAGCTCGGCCAGATAGCTGCGCACCAGGGACAGCCGGGTTTCTCCATCCTCGACCCCGTACAGGTTGAGGCTGGGGATGCGGGTGCCGCCGCTGACCCGAACAGAGTACTGTTCACTGCTGTTGTTGCCGGTGTACTGGACATACAGCGCACCGCCGTGCTCGGTCTGCAGGGTCTGCAGCTCGGGGATGGTGATTTCGTTGCGGCCCACCTTGAGCTGGATGGGCTGGGAGGCCACGGTGTTGTGTTCGGCAAAGAACTGGGTGGCCACCAGCTGCAGCGGAGCGGTGTCGCCGGTCTTGCGGCTGTTGCTGCCCACATAGACGACGATCTCCTCGCCGGCGTGGGCGGTAACCCCCAGCGGCTGCCAGGCGTTGAGGCCGGTAAAGCCCAGATGGCCATCCCGGGCGGCGGTGATGCCGGTGCTGACCTGGAGCAGGTCGTTGAGGCCCTGATCCAGCAGACCGCGGGCGTTGTCCAGCTCGGTCTTGAGGGCGCTGTACTCGGGGTGCAGCTCGCCGCTGACCTCGTCGGGGGTGTTCAGCCGGGCTTCCAGGGCCTGGATGGCGGCTTCGTCCACCTCGGGCTGGAGGGTCAGATGCAGGTCATCGGCATAGAGAGCCAGGATGTCATCCTCCAGGCTGTCGTAGGCATAGAACCGCATCTCGGAGATGCTCACCGGCTTGTTCCAGTAGGTGTAGCCCACGCAGACCCGCAGGTAGCTGGTGATGACACCGCCGGGAATCTTGATGGTGTAGTATTTGCGGCCGTTGTCGGCGGAGCGCTGGACGATGGTGACGCCGCTGAGCTGGTACTCCTTGCCGTTTTCATTCAGGGCAAAGACCCGGGCATTGCCGTAGGTGCCGCGGTCCTCCGACTGGGTTAGCGAGATGCTGCCGATGGTATAGCTGCCGTCAAAAGTGATCCGCACGCCGCCGGCGTCGGGGTAGGCCGCGCCGTCATCCCAGTCGTCCAGGCCGTACCAGGAGGCGAAGTCGTTGTCCACCACACCGAAGGCGGTGTTTCCGCTGTCCAGCGGGCTGTCCTTCATGTAGCCCGCCGAGTGGGTGGCGTTGAGGATGTGGGCGGTCAGCTCCCCGGCCGCGCCGGGGGTGTTGATGAGCCGGTAAGCCGGCAGCTTAACCGGGGTCACATCCGCCGTGGTGGCCACCGAGGTGATGGAGGCCGGACCCTCGCCCAGTTCGTTCACGCCGGTGACATAGACCTCATAGCGGGTGTTGTTCTCCAGCTCGTAAATGGTGTATTTGTTGGCGGTGCCAACCTCCACCTTGGTGAAGTTGCCCTCCCCTGCCTTGCGGAAATAGAGGTTGTAGCTGTCGGTGTCCTTCATTGCCTTCCAGGAGGCCTCGATCCGCTGGTAGTGGCCGGTGAGGGAGAGCCCGTCCGGTGCCGGAGGCACGGTATCCGGCTTGGGCACTGCGGTGACCGGATCACCGTAGCCGCTGCGCCACTCGCCGTTGAGGGACTGGACCCGGACGGAATAAACGGTATTGTTGACCAGCTTTTCGCCGCCGAACTGGTTGACGGTGATGCTGTTCACCGCGGTGCGCAGGGTTTCCTGCCGGCCATTGGCCGAGACCAGCACCTCGTAGCCGGTGACGTTGACAGCAGGGTCCCAGGTCACGGTAAAGGTCTTGCTGCCGGTCTGTACCTGCAGGTTCTGGGGAATATCCATCTGGGGAGCGGGAATCCGGGATTCCATATCGTTGACAAACTCCACCTTGGAGATTTCGGCCAGGCTGGTGCCGCCGGTGGTGGCAGTGACCTTGATGGTCACCTTCTTCACCGCGATCTGGCTGCCGAAATCCACCACGATGGAGCCGTCGGCCTGGATCTGGGCGCCAATGGCGCGGCTTACCGCGCTCACCGGCAGTTCCATCGTTTTGGTCTCGCCGTTCTCCTCGTATTCCACCTGGATGGTGGCACCGGAGACCGCGTTGTCGCTGCCGGCGGGGGTCTGGATCACCACACCCTCCATGGCAACGGTGCTGTCCTGCCCGGCGCCGAAGTCAAACTCCATCACCACAGGGGTGGCTTCGGTGATGGTGTTGCCGCCGGCGGGCTGCAGGCTGACGGTCTGGCTGCCGTCCAGCACCCCTTCCAGGCTGCCTCCGGCCACCACGGTGCCGGCGTCCACAGCGCCCTGGGTCAGGGCGGCGGGCAGGCGGGTGGTCAGGGCGGCGGTGTTCTCCCGGGTTTCGCCCAGGCTGCCGGCCAGCATCTGCAGGTCGGTGAGGTCCACCAGGCCGTCCCCGTTCAGGTCATACCCGGAATCCTGGCGTTCTGCCTCCAGGGCATCCACCATCTGCTCGGCGTCGGTCTGGTTCACCAGATCGTTGCCGTCCAGGTCTCCGATCAGCAGCACGCCGGGATGGGCGCTGCCCGCGGTGTAGTTGAATCCAGCCTGGAAATCGGTGTAGAGCTGCAGGCCGTACACCAGGTCGTTGACCTGGATCTGCTGGCGGTAAGCCGCAAACCCGGGGCCGCGGACGGTGAGGGTGTATGTACCGTTTTCCAGCCCCTCAAAGGAGGCGGTGGTCATGGGCAGGGTGCTGCCGTTCACCGCCGGCAGGGTGACCTGCCGGGTTCCGCCGGTGGGCCCGTCCAGCTGAATCTGGAAGGGCAGGTCTTTCTGGATGGGCAGGCTGGCGGTGATGCTCAGCTCCACCCCGGCAATGTTTGTGGGGAGCTCCGGGGTTTCCTCCTCCGGTGCTTCTTCCGGCGGCTCGGTTTCTTCCAAAAGTGTGACGGATTCCTCTGCCGGAGATTCAACGGCAGGGGCCTCCTCCCCTTCCGGCTTGACCGCATCTTCCGGGGTTGCGGTGGAATCCGCTGCAGGGTTGGGCGCGGTGGGTGCCGCGGCCGCCTCCTGCCCGGCGGCTAGGGGTTCGGGCGTGATGCTGTCATCCACCCGCGCAAGCACAGCCTGTGAGGCGATGTTGAACATCATGCACATGCTGAGCAAAGTGGCGATGGCTTTTTTCAATGGGTCTACGTCCTTTCCTCTGGCGCCTGCCCCAGAACACCGTTTTGAGATTGTATCTAAAACATTGGCATTGCATGGGAAAAAGGCATCCCGATGATCTGTCTTTTTTGTGCGCCGTAGAGCGACACGGCTTGTATTGTACTTGAAAAGTCATACCAAATCAAGAGGAATTGACCTGCGCTGTACTTTTTTGTTGTTTCAGCCAAGGAAACGCCAAATTCATGCACTTTTTTATTGTTTCACACAATTTTCTCATTTGTTTTTTCCAATTTCTTCCTTTTATTCTGTTGCTGGTATTTTTGGTGGTTCCGGGCGGTTTTTGTGGTCGGGAAAATTCTTCCATCTTTTTCCATTTTTAAGATAAAATCTTGAATCTTTAGATTTCGTTCTTTCTTTGGAAATCATTTCCGGTTTTTGTCTTTCTATGATAGAATAAAAGCAGACCAAACCAGGGAGGCGATCCCATATGAAAGAGCAATCCGGCAGCCGGCAGATCCTGCGTGCACTGTTTTCCTTTCTAAAAGGGCGGCAGCGGCTGGAGTTCGGGGTTGTGCTGGTCATCCTGGTGATCTCGGCCGCCCTGGCCCAGTACACCCCATTGGCCATCGGAATCCTCACCGATGATCTTCTGGCCGCCGACCGGATTCTGCTGCCCGCCATCATTCCGCTGCTGCTCTCCATTCTGGCGGTCAATGTCCTCAACGAGGTCATCAAGGTGGTCCGCCGGCTGTTGGTGGAGGACACCGCCACCTATGTGGAGAAATGTGCCCGGCAGCGGGCCACCGAGGCCCTGCTCCATGCCCCGCTGGTCTATTTCCGACAGCATATGACCGGCAACATCCACGGGCGGCTCAACCGCAGCCTGGAAGGGACCTCCAAGCTCATCAAGCTGATCTTTATGGATTTTGCCCCCGCCGTGGCCAGCAGCGTTGCTGCCATTGTGGTGATCTTTTCCCAGCTGCCGCTGCCGGTGGCCTTTGCGGTCATTCTGGTCATCCCGGTAGGCACCTTCATTGTGCTGCGGCAGATTTCCACCCAAAAGGGCATCCGGGTGGAGCTGATGAACACCCGGGCCGCCATGGACGGCACCATGGTGGAGCTGCTGGGCGGCATCGAAACCATCCGGGTGCTGGACAGTGCCGACCGGGAAGCCGGACGGATCGAGGAACGCTCGGAGCGGCTGCGGGCCAAGGAGATGAAACACCACAAAGCCATGGCCTTTTACGACTGCCTGAAGTTCATCAACGAGGCGGTCTTCAATGTGCTGGTCATCGCGGTGACGGTACTGCTGGCCGCCCGGGGCGCCATCAGCATCGGCACCGTCCTGACCTCCTATCTCTGCTTCACCCAGCTCACCGGTCCACTGCGGGAACTGCACCGGATTCTGGACGAATTTTCTGAGAGTATGGTGCTGGCCGAGGACTACTTCCGCATTGCCGGTATCCAGCAGGATTTCTCCTACCACACCATTCCGCCGGCGCTGCCGGCCTCCCAGGAGCAGGGCATCCGGCTGCAGCAGGTTTCCTTTGCCTATCCCGAAAAGCCCGGTGATCCGGTTTTGCAGGGCATCGACCTGGTCATCCGGCCCGGCAGCTTTGTGGGGATTGCCGGCCCCAGCGGCTGCGGCAAATCCACCCTCATTAAACTGATTGCCCGGCTGGAGCCCTGTACCGGCACCATCCTGCTGGACGGGCAGCCTTTGGAGAGCTTTGACCGCTCCCAGCTGGCCCAGCGGGTGGCCCTGGTGCCCCAGACCCCCTTCCTGATTGCCGATACCGTCTACCACAACATCTGTTACGGTCTGCAGCGCCCCGTCACCCCCGAGGAAGTGCGGGAGGCTGCCCGGCGTGCCTGCCTGGAGGAGGTGATCGATGCCCTGCCCGGACAGTATGACTTTCCCATTGCAGAGGGAGGCGGCAACCTCTCGGGTGGGCAACGCCAGCGCATCGCCCTGGCCCGGATCTTTCTGCGCAGACCGGAAATCCTGATCCTGGATGAGGCCACCTCGGCGCTGGACAACACCTCGGAGCGGCTGATCCAGCAGGAGATCGAGCGGCTGAAACAGGAATGCGGCACCACCATCCTCTCCATTGCCCACCGGCTGACTACCCTGCGCAACTGCGACGAGATTCTGGTCATGGACCGGGGCCGGATTGTCCAGCGGGGCAGCTACGAGGCCCTGCGGGCCAGGCCGGGGATTTTCCGGGATATGGAGCGGGGCCTCTTAAAATAGCAGTTTTGTATTTTTATTGACAAACAAACCTGTATATGTTAAAATAAGCCGATTTTGAAAGACGAATGTTCAGGAGTCTTTTCAAAGCAATTGTTCTGGACCACTCCGACAGGGAGTCAAGGCCATACGGACAGCCGGGTCCACTGCCGAACGGCAACTTTTGTTGCCTTTTATTGATTGAGTTAAAAGCTCAAATTTTATAAGTTGGTTCCTTTGATAACCAGAATTGCGCCCCGCGCAGACTTGTGAAACGGTCAATAAGAGTAGTAAAAGTATAATTGCTATATAGACTCTGACACAAACAGCCTTTCTTCCTCCCCAAAACAGATTTTTCCCGGTTTTTTCGGGCGTTCCTGGGGGTGTTCTGCGGGTTCCGATCTTTTCGGGTCCCCTGGATGCCGTCCGGCTGTTTTGCGGCAAAACGGCATGACCAACGCAAGCTGCGCACTGCACAGCTTGCGTTTTTTGTTTGGGGGATTCTGGCCGGGAATCGGGGATGGAGGAAAACGAATGTACGGTAAACACACCCGGTTGGACCAGCGCCGCGCGCCGATCCACGAGGCTCTGGAGACCTTCCGCAAGATGCGGGTGGTCCCCTTTGATGTGCCGGGCCACAAGCGCGGGCGCGGCAACCCCGAGCTGACCGCCTTTCTGGGGCAGCAGTGCGTGGGAGTGGATGTGAACAGCATGAAGCCGCTGGACAACCTCTGCCATCCGGTGTCGGTCATTCGGGAAGCGGAGGAGCTGGCCGCCGATGCCTTCGGCGCCGCCCACGCCTTTTTGATGGTGGGCGGCACCACCAGCTCGGTGCAGAGCATGGTCCTGACCGCCTGCAAGCGGGGGGATGAAATCATCCTGCCCCGCAACGTCCACCGCAGCGTCATCAACGCCCTGGTGCTCTGCGGCGCGGTTCCGGTCTATGTCAACCCCGATGTGGACCAGCGGCTGGGCATCTCGCTGGGAATGAAGCGGGAGCAGGTGGCCAAGGCCATTGCCGAACACCCCAACGCGGTGGCGGTGCTGGTCAACAATCCCACCTACTATGGCGTCTGCAGCGATCTGCGGGCCATCGTGCGGATGGCCCACGAAGCCGGGATGCTCTGCCTGGCTGACGAAGCCCACGGCACCCACTTCTACTTTGGCGGCGGGCTGCCGGTCTCGGCCATGGCCGCCGGCGCCGACATGGCCTCGGTCTCGATGCACAAGAGCGGCGGCAGCCTGACCCAGTCCAGTTTGCTGCTCATCGGGCCGGGGGTCCACGCCGGTTATGTGCGGCAGATCATCAACCTGACCCAGACCACCTCGGGCAGCTACCTTCTCATGTCCAGCCTGGACATCTCCCGCCGCAATCTGGCGCTGCGGGGGCGGCAGGTCTTCCACCAGGTTTCCGACATGGCCGAGTACGCCCGGGAGGAGATCAATGCGGTGGGCGGCTACTACGCCTTCGGCAAGGAGCTGATCAACGGCAACTCGGTCTTTGACTTTGACACCACCAAGCTCAGCGTCCACACCCTGGACATCGGGCTGGCCGGCATCGAAGTCTACGACATCCTGCGGGATGAGTACGACATCCAGATCGAGTTCGGGGACATCGGCAACATCCTGGCCTACCTCTCCATCGGGGACCGTCCCCAGGAGGTAGAGCGTCTGGTCAGCGCCCTGGCCGAGATCCGCCGCCGCTACCAGACCGATGGCGCCGGACTGCTGAACCAGGAATACATCGATCCCCAGGTGGTCACCAGCCCCCAGGAAGCCTTCTACGCCGAAAAGCGCAGCCTGCCCCTGCGGGAGACCGAGGGAATGGTCTGCAGCGAGTTTGTTATGTGCTATCCGCCGGGCATCCCCATCCTGGCCCCCGGCGAGCGAATCACCGCCGAGATCCTGGACTACATCGAATACGCCAAATCCAAGGGGTGCAGCATGACCGGCCCCGAAGACCCCGAAATCCTGCACCTCAACGTGCTGGTCTGAGAGAAAGAAAGGTGTAATTGCCATGGAAATGTGGTTTTCCGAATTTCATACCCCCGATGTCAAACACAGCATCCGGGTGGACCGGCAGCTCTACTCCAAGCAGAGCGACTACCAGCGCATCGACATCTTTGAGACGCCGGAGTTCGGCCGGGTGCTGACCCTCAACGGCAACGTCATGCTCACCGAGCGGGATGAGTTCATCTACGACGAGATGATCACCCATGTGCCGATGTCGGTGCACCGGGAGGCCCGGGACATTCTGGTCATCGGCGCCGGAGACGGCGGCGTGGTGCGGGAGCTGACCCGCTACGACCGGGTGGAGCACATCGACCTGGTGGAGATGGACCCCCAGGTGGTGGAAGCCTGCCGCGCCTACCTGCCCAGCAACGCCTGCCGGATGGATGACCGCCGGGTACACATCCACTTTGAGAATGCCCTCAAGTTCATCCGCCGCTGCGAAAACGAGTACGACCTGATCATCGTGGACTCCTCCGATCCCTTCGGCCCCTCCGAGGGGCTCTTCACCCGGGAGTTCTACGGCAACTGCTTCAACGCACTGCGGGAGGACGGGATCATGGTCAACCAGCAGGGCAGCCCCTTCTACGCCGAGGACGCCAGCGCCATGCAGCGCAGCCACAAGCGGATTGCCAGCACCTTCCCCATCAGCCGGGTCTACCAGGCCCACATCCCCACCTTCGCGGCGGGGTACTGGCTCTTCGGCTTTGCCAGCAAGAAGTACCACCCCATCGACGATCTGGATGCTGCCGCCTGGAACGCCCTGAACCTGCGCACCCGCTACTACACCACCCGGCTGCATGTGGGCGCCTTCTATCTGCCGGCCTTCCTGGAAGAGATGCTGCAGGAGGTGGAAGGATAATGCTGGGAAGAAACATCGAAACCTTCATCGGTTGCGACAGCGAATACCGCACCGCCGACATCGTTCTCTACGGAGCCCCCTTTGACTCCACCACCAGCTTCCGTCCCGGCGCCCGGTTCGGCCCCGCCGCCATGCGGCACGAGAGTTTCGGGCTGGAAACTTACAGCCCCTACCAGGACGCCGACCTCACCGACTGCGAGGTCTTTGACAGCGGTGACATGGAGCTCTGCTTCGGCAGCAGCGAAGCCGCCCTGGTGGACATCGAATCCAGGGCCGCCGAGATCCTGCGGGACGGCAAGTTCCCGCTGCTGCTGGGCGGCGAACACCTGGTCACCCTGGGTGCGGTGCGGGCGGTGGTCCGCCGCTACCCCGAACTGCACATCGTCCACTTTGACGCCCACGCCGATCTGCGGGACGACTATCTGGGCGCCAAACTCAGCCACGCCTGTGTGCTGCGCCGCTGCCATGAGCTGGTGGGGGACGGCCGGATTCACCAGTTCTGCATCCGCAGCGGCGACCGGGAGGAATTTCGCTTTGCCGCCGTCCACACCGACATGCACCCCTTCAACTTTGACGGCCTGACCCAGCTGGCCGAATGGCTCTGCAGCACCAAGGTGCCAGTCTATCTGACCATCGACCTGGACTGCCTGGACCCCTCCTGCTTCCCCGGCACCGGCACCCCCGAGGCGGGCGGTGTCACCTTCAACCAACTGCTGGAGGCCATCCGCACCGTGGCCAAAGCCAACATTGTGGGCGCCGACCTCAACGAGCTGGCCCCCATGCTGGACGCCAGCGGCGCCTCCACCGCCACCGCCTGCAAGGTGCTGCGGGAACTGATCCTTGCCCTCGAATCCCACCGTCCCTGCCTCTGAGCAGAAACCCAAAGACAAAGGAGCGTAATTCATCATGAGCAAAGTTCTTGTCATCGGCTGCGGCGGCGTCGCCAGCGTGGCCATCCAGAAATGCTGCCAGGTCAGCGAGGTCTTCACCGAGCTGTGCATTGCCAGCCGCACCAAATCCAAGTGCGACGCCCTGGCCGCCAAGCTGGCCCCCATCACCAAGACCAAGGTGACCACCGCCCAGGTGGACGCCGACAAGGTGGAGGAGCTGATTGCCCTCATCAAGAGCTACCAGCCCGACCTGGTCATGAACATTGCCCTGCCCTACCAGGACCTGACCATCATGGACGCCTGCCTGGCCTGCGGGGTGAACTACATGGACACCGCCAACTATGAGCCGGAGGACACCGACGATCCCGAATGGCGCGCCATCTACGAAAAGCGCTGCAAGGAGGAGGGCTTCTCCGCCTACTTTGACTATTCCTGGCAGTGGGCCTACCGCAAAAAGTTTGAGGAGGCCGGCCTGACCGCCCTGCTGGGCTGCGGCTTTGACCCGGGTGTGACCCAGGCCTACTGCGCCTATGCGGCCAAGCACGAGTTCGACACCATCGACACGGTGGACATCCTGGACTGCAACGGCGGCGACCACGGCTATGCCTTTGCCACCAACTTCAACCCCGAAATCAACCTGCGGGAGGTCTCGGCCCCCGGCAGCTACTGGGAGAACGGCCACTGGGTGGAAATCCCGGCCATGAGCATCAAACGGGAATACAACTTTGACCAGGTGGGCGAGAAGGACATGTACCTGCTCCACCACGAGGAGATCGAGTCCCTGGCAAAGAACCTGCCCGGCGTGCGGCGGATTCGCTTCTTCATGACCTTCGGCCAGAGCTACCTGGACCACATGCGCTGTCTGGAGGATGTGGGAATGCTCTCCACCACCCCCATCCAGTACAACGGACAGGAGATCGTCCCCATCCAGTTCCTCAAGGCACTGCTGCCCGATCCCGCCAGCCTGGGCCCCCGCACCAAGGGCAAGACCAACATCGGCTGCATCTTCACCGGCACCAAGGACGGCAAGCCCAAGACCTACTACATCTACAACGTCTGCGACCACCAGGAATGCTACCGCGAGGTGGGCAGCCAGGCCATCAGCTACACCACCGGTGTGCCGGCCATGTGCGGCGCCCTGATGATGCTCACCGGCAAGTGGACCAAGCCCGGTGTTTATACCGTGGAAGAGTTTGATCCCGATCCCTTCCTGGACGCCCTGGACCGCTACGGCCTGCCCCGCAGCGAGAACCGCGCCCCGGCGCTGGTGGACTGATGCCCGCCCCGGATCTGCGCGCCCCCTTTGCGGCGCTGGGCGGCGTGGTTTCCCAAGCACTGGAAACCCTGCCCACCCCCTGCTACCTGCTGGATGAGACAGCCCTGATCCGCAATGCCGAACTGCTGGGCGATCTGGCCCGGCGCACCGGCTGCAAGGTGCTGCTGGCCCAGAAGGCCTTCAGCAACTACGACCTCTATCCCCTGCTGGCGCCCCATCTGGCCGGCACCGAGGCCAGCGGCCTCTATGAGGCCCGGCTGGGCGCCGAGGAGATGCCGGGGCGGGAGGTGCATGTCTTCTGCGCCGCCTACCGGGAGGACGAGTTTGCCGAGCTGCTGCGCTGGGCCGACCACATCGTCTTCAACTCCCCCGCCCAGCTGGCCCGCTTCGGCCCCGAGGCCAAGGCCGCCGGCAAGAGCGTGGGATTGCGGATCAATCCCGAGTGCTCCACCCAGGAGGGCCATGCCCTCTACGACCCCTGTGCCCCCGGCAGCCGGCTGGGGACCACCCGGGCTCAGTGGGACGCCGCGGTGAATGCCAATCCTTCCCTGCCCCGGCTTTTGGACGGGCTGCACTTCCACACCCTCTGCGAGCAGGATTCCGACGCCCTGGAGACCACCCTGGATGCGGTGGCAGAGCGATTTGGAGATCTGCTGCCCCAGATGCAGTGGCTCAACTTTGGCGGCGGGCACCACATCACCCGCCCCGGCTACGATCTGGCCCGGCTGGAGCGCTGCATCCGGCGGGCCCAGCAGGACTGGGGGGTCACCGTCTACCTGGAACCCGGGGAGGCCTGCGCCCTCAACGCTGGCTTTCTGCTGACCCGGGTGCTGGATGTGACCCAGAACGGCGAGACCTGCAACGCCATTCTGGACGCCAGTGCCGCCTGCCACATGCCCGATGTGCTGGAGATGCCCTACCGCCCGCCGCTGCTCAACGCCGGCGAGCCGGGAGAGCGCCCCTGCACCGTCCGGCTGGGCGGTCCCACCTGTCTGGCCGGGGATGTGATCGGGGATTACAGCTTTGACGCCCCCCTCCGGCCCGGCGATCTGCTGGTCTTTGGAGATATGGCCATCTACACCACCTGTAAAAACAATACCTTCAACGGAATGCCCCTGCCGCCCATTTACAGCCGGGCGGCGGATGGGTCTTGCCGTCCGCTGGCCATTTTTGGCTATCAGGACTTCAAGGACCGTCTGGGCAGCCGCCGCTGAACCTTTCCAAGGCTTCCCGGACTTCCGGGGAGCCTTGTTCCGATTGTCCCAACTTTCTCCCAGGAGAGGAGGTTTTCCATGTACGATGTCATCCTCATCGGCTGCGGGGTGGTGGGCGCTGCCACCGCCTACCAGCTGGCACGCTATGACCTGAAGGTCGCGGTTCTGGAAGCCCAGAATGACGTGGCCAACGGCACCACCAAGGCCAACAGTGCCATCCTCCACGCCGGGTATGATCCCGAGCCCGGCACCCGGATGGCTGCCCTCAATGTGGAGGGCAACAAGATGGCCAAGGAACTCTGCCGCAAACTGGATGTGCCTTTCCGCCCGGTGGGCTCCCTGCTGCTGGCGCTGAGCGAGGCACAAAAGACCACTTTGCAAACCCTCTATGTCCGTGGGCTGGCCAACGGGGTGCCGGGGCTGGCCCTGCTGGACCGGGAGGCAACACTGGCCATGGAGCCAGGGCTGAACCCCGAGCTGACCGGCGCCCTCTACGCCCCCACCGCCGCCATTGTCAACCCCTGGGAATACGCCCTGGCCATGGCCGAGACCGCCGTGGTCAACGGGGTGGAACTGCACCGCCGCTGCCCGGTCACCGGCATCCGGCCGCTGCCCGAAGGCGGGTTTGCCCTGCAAACGCCCCGGGGAGAATGGCAAACCCGGTTTGTGGTCAACGCCGCCGGGGTGAATGCCGACAAGGTCCACACTCTGCTGGAACCGGTGCCCTGGAAGATCACCCCCAACCGCGGCTCCTATTTTCTGCTGGACAAGGCCGAGGGCAGCCGGGTGGGCCATGTGATTTTCCAGTGTCCTGGTCCCAACGGCAAGGGGGTACTGGTGGCCCCCACCGTCCACGGCAACCTGCTGGTGGGCCCCGATGCCCAGCCGGTGGAGGATCGCCGGGACCTGGGCACCCCCGCATCTGCCCTGGATTTTGTCCGCACCCAGGCCCGGCGCAGTGTGCCCGGCATCGATTTTTCCCAGAACATCCGTAACTTTGCCGGTATCCGGGCCAACTCCGACCAGGAGGATTTTATCATTCAGCCCAGCCCGGCCTATCCCGCCTTTCTGGATCTGGCCGGCATCAAATCTCCCGGTCTGACCGCCGCCCCCGCCATCGGCAAGCGGGCGGTGGAACTGCTGGCCGAAGCCGGGCTGGTCTGCCGCCCCAAGGCGCAGTTCATCGCGGAGCGGCATGTGGTGCGGATGGACCGGCTTTCCCCTGCCGAAAAGAATGTCCAGATTGCCCGGGACCCCCGCTATGGCCGGGTGATCTGCCGCTGCGAGACGGTCACCGAGGGGGAGATTGTGGCAGCCCTGCACAGCCCCATCCCTGCCCTGAGCATCAACGGGGTCAAGCGCCGCTGCAACGCCGGCATGGGCCGGTGCCAGGGCGGGTTCTGCGGACCCCGGGTGCAGGAAATCATCGCCCGGGAGCTGGGCATCGACCAGACCGCCGTACCCATGGACCAGGACGGCAGCTGGGTGCTGGCCGGGGAGACCAAAACCGGAAGGGAGGTGACCGGTGATGTATGATCTGATTGTGTTGGGCGGCGGTCCCGCCGGCCTGGCCGCTGCCTGCCGCGCCTGGCAGGAAGGGGTGCGCCGCATCCTGCTGGTGGAGCGGGACGACGCCTTGGGCGGCATCCTGAACCAGTGCATCCACAACGGCTTCGGGCTGCACCGCTTTTCGGAGGAGCTGACCGGCCCCGAGTACGCCGGACGGTACATCCGGATGCTGGGGCAGACCGGGGTGGAAGTGCGTCTGGCCACCATGGCGCTGCAGATTCTGCCCGGCCAGGACGGCGCCCCCCACGAGGTTCACACCCTGAGCCCCACCCACGGCTACGAGGTCCTGCAAACCCGGGCCATTGTGCTGGCCATGGGCTGCCGGGAGCGCACCCGCGGGGCCATCGCCCTGCCCGGAGAGCGCCCGGCCGGCATCTTCACCGCCGGGGCCGCCCAGCGGTATCTGAACATCGAGGGCTATCTGGTGGGCCGTCGGGTGGTGATCCTGGGCTCTGGGGACATCGGCCTCATCATGGCCCGCCGGATGACATTGGAAGGGGCCAAGGTGCTGGCCTGTGTGGAGGTCATGCCCTATTCCGGCGGGCTGACCCGCAACATCGTCCAATGCCTGCAGGATTACGACATTCCCCTCTACCTCTCCCACACCGTCACCGACATCAAGGGCCACGACCGGCTGGAGCAGGTCACCGTCAGCCAGGTGGATGCCAACCGGCGGCCCATCCCCGGCACCGAGATGGTGTTTGACTGTGATACTCTGCTGCTGAGCGTGGGGTTGATTCCCGAGAACGAGCTGACCCGACAGGCCGGCATCGAGATGGACCGGCGCACCCACGGCGCGGTGGTCAGCGAGGCGATGCAGACTAGTGTTCCCGGCATCTTTGCCTGCGGCAATGTCCTCCACGTCCACGACCTCGTGGACTATGTCTCGGCCGAGAGCGAGCGGGCCGGGGCTGCCGCGGCGGCCTATCTGCAAGGCAATCCCTCTGCCTCTTTGCCGTCGCTGCGGCTGGACAACGGGGCAGGCATCGCCTACACCGTCCCCCAGCGACTGCATCCCGGCATTGGCGAAGCCCAGGTTTTCTTCCGGGTCAACCGGGTGACGGGGCCCGCCGCGGTGGTGGCGGAAAACGACGCGGGTGAAACCTCCCGTTTCCGGCGGCTGCGGTTTGCCCCCGGCGAGATGGAGCGGATCACTCTGCCCGCCAATCTGGTGGCCACCGCCAAGGAGCACATCACCCTGCGTCTGGAGGAGGGATCGGTATGAAGGAGATCATCTGCATTGTCTGTCCCCGGGGCTGTCAGCTGACGGTAGATGAGGCCAACGGCTATGCCGTCACCGGAAACGGCTGCCCCCGGGGTGCCGCCTACGGCAAATCCGAACTGCAAAATCCCACCCGGGTGCTGACCAGCACGGTGCGGCTGACCGGCGCTGCCCTGCGGCGGCTACCGGTGAAGACTGACCGTGCCATCCCCAAAGGCAAACTGCGGGAAGCCATGGCGCTGCTGGACACAGTGGTGGCCCATGCACCGGTAACGGAAGGACAGGTGCTGGTCGCCGACCTGCTGGGCACTGGGGCCAACCTGGTGGCCACCCGGGAAATTCCGGCAGAATAACAGAAAACGGCGCTCTTCCCTGCTTACCGGGAAGAGCGCCGTATTGTTTTTGAGTTGTTTTTATTCCTTGCAGCCGCAGGCGGTCAGAAATTCCTCCACCGTCAGGAAGACCCCCTCATAACCTAAACGGGTGCAGAGCTGGGTCACATGGGGCGGGTCCAGCCGGGCCGCCTGCAATGCCTCGGCGTCGGCAAACACCTGGCGGGGCGTCCCGTCGGCGGCCACCTGGCCCTGGGCCATGACGATGACCCGGTCGAAGCACTCGGCCACAAAGTCCATGTCGTGGAGGATGGCCAGCACCAGCTTGCCCTGTTCCGACAGGGTGCGGACAATTCCGGCAATGCACTGGCGGCCCCGCACGTCCTGGGCGATGGTTGGCTCATCCAGGATCAGCACATCGGGGTCCATGGCCAGCACCGAGGCGATGGCCACCATCTTGCGCTCGTAGAGTTCCAGATCATAGGGGTTGCTGGTCTCCTTGTCGGCCAGGCCGGTCATGGCCAGGGCCGCCCGGGATTTTTCCTTGGCCTGCGCCTCGTCCATCCCGATATTTAAAGGGCCGAACATGACCTCATCCAGCACGTTGTAGCGGAAAATCTGGTCGTCCGGGTTCTGGAAGACATAGCCCACCTGGGCTGCCAGAGCCGCCACCGTCTTGCCGGCGATGTCCTCCCCCCGGAAGCGGATGCTGCCGCCCTCGGCCCGCAGCAGGCCTTTGAGCAGCTTGACCAGGGTGGTTTTGCCGGCACCGTTCTGACCTATGATGGCGGTGGGGCGGGCATCCAAACAAAGGTTGATGCCGTGCAGCACCTGGGTGCCGGGGTTGTAGGAGAAGGTCAGATCCTGGATTTCAAAGAGCACCGGCCGGGACGGGACCGGGGCTGCCGGCGGGGGCAGAGCATCGGTGCGCTGCAGCCGGTCGGCCGCCTCCTCCACCGTGACGGGATAGCTGCCATCGGGCAGTGTCGCCCCCAGCGCCCGGCAGATCCGGGTAAAGGCCGGGGCCCGCACCCCCAGCTCCTCCAGGTCGGGCCGGGAGAAGATCTTCTGGGGGGTATCGTAGGCGATCTGGTGTCCCTGGTGCAGCAGCAGAATCCGGTCGCAGTAGGCCGCGATCTTTTCGATCTTCTGCTCGATCATCAGGATGGTGATGCCGCTGCGTGCCAGTTTGTCCACGGTGCGGAAGACCTCTTCACTGCCCTGGGGGTCCAGCTGGGAAGTGGGTTCATCCAGCACCATGATGTCGGGCTCCATCACCAGAATGCTGGCGATGGCCACCCGCTGCATCTGGCCGCCCGAGAGGTCAAAGGGGTTGCGGTCCCGGAACTGCCAGATGTCCAGCATCTTGAGGGCATTTTCCACCCGGCGGTGCATCTCCTCCCGGGGAACGCCCAGGTTCTGCATCCCGAAGGCAACCTCCTCATAGACATTGTCCTTGGCGCCCGAGAGCTGGTTGAAGGGGTTCTGGAAAACCAACCCCACCTTGCAGCAGAGCTCGGCAATGGGGGTGGTGTCGGCGGGCCGACCGTCGATCAGCACCTTGCCGCCGTAGGCGCCCTTGTAAAACTGGGGCACCAGGCCGATCAGAGCCTGGCTCAGGGTACTTTTGCCGGCGCCATTCTCCCCCACAATGCCGATGAACTCCCCCTTTTCCACCGTGAAGTTCAGGCCGTCCAGCGCCAGTGCCTCGGCATGGGGATAACGGTATTTGAGGTTTTCCACAGCAATCACAGGCATTGGACGATCCTCCAAATCACCGCCAGCACAATCAGGGCCAGCAGGACAATCGTGATGGGTTTGTCACCCCGGCGGGGGGTTCGGTCGGCAAGATAGGTCTTTTTCTGTTTGGCAGCAAAGCCGCGCACCTCCAGCGCCACCGCACGCTCCCGGGTGTTGATGAGCGAGCTCATAACCACCGGGGAGATCAACGGCAGAAAAGCCTTGGCACGGGTAGCCAGGCTGCCCTCGGTCTCCATGCCGCGGCTGCGCTGGGCGTCGGTGATGGTGTTCATGGTGCCCATCATCTGGGGCACAATCTGGAATACCGAGATGATGATGTAACCCATCCGCCGGGAAAAGCCCCGCTTTTCCAGCTCCTCCACCAGCTCGGAAGGCTTGGTGGAGAGAACGAGAATGGCAAAGGAGAGCAGCATGTTCAGCACGTTGCACCCGATGTGCAGGGCATAGAGCAGCCCTTCGCGGTAGAAGTGCAGCGGGCCGATGCTGAACAGGATGTCGCGGTTCTGCTGGTTGAACAGACCGTGGATCAGAAAAATGGTGATCAGAATGGTGAAGGAGAAGGCCACCAGCGGCACCACCCGTTTGAGCAGATGCCCGCTTGCCAGCACGGCCAGGCTCAGCGCGATAAAGACCGCGAACAGCCACAGCCGCCCCGCCAGCAATGGTACGCTGATGGCTGCGGCGATGTAGGCCAGCTTGGTAAAGGGGTGCATCCGGCAGAGCCAGCTCCCGTTGTCGATATACAGGCTGATACTTTTCATGGTTTAATCCAGACGTTCCACTTTGGCGTTGGCATCGTAGAGGGCGGTCAGCTTCTGGGGCAGACCCTTGAGGACGAAGAAGACGATGATCAGGGTGATGATCTTGTCCGGCACATCCACGACGATCTCATCCAGCAGCGAGCCCAGCAGGACCGGCATGCCGGCGGCCTGGGTGGCGGCAAAGACCATGTCGCCCCAGACGTTGCCGGTGGTGCCGCCCCAGAACACCACGTTGAGGGGGGTGGAGATGACCACTGCCACCAGACCGGCCACAACGGCGGTGAGGATGGCCTTGGGGAAGGACTTCATGAAGCCCAGACGGGACATGATGCCCACCGCCACGCCGATGCACAGGCTGGTCAGGGCGTAAATCAGGGTGATGTTGTCGCCGGCGGTGAAGCCGTAGATCAGGTTGTTGGCCGCACCGCAGATGGCGCCGATGACCGGGCCGCCCAGGCAGCCGCCGATGCAGGTGCCGATGGAATCCAGCCAAAGGGGAAGTTTGAGCAGACTGGCGAACATCTTGCCAAGATAGTTGATCCCGATACAGGCGGGGATCAGGACGATGGTTGCCGCATCAAATTTGGTCTTGAAGAGATTCACAGTTGATTCCTCCTTTATCTTTGTGCCGGAAATTCCGGCAGGATTACCGGTTCAAAAGGGCCAGGGCCTCCAAGGCGGTCAGGATTTCCCGATGCTCGCCGTCGGCGGTGGCCTCTTCCCCGCTCTGGTATTGCCCCACGCTCTCGGCCACATCCTTGTGGAAACCGGCCACCACGTTGAGGATGGAGCCGCACTGCACCCCGCGAAGCCGTCCCACCACAAAGAGGGTGGCTGTTTCCATATCCGAGGCGATGACCCCGCGGCGGGACCATTCCTCGTAGAGAGCGGGGTTGTTGACCCCGTACAGGCAGTCATGGCTGCGGGCTAGCCCGATGGTGTGGGGCGCTTTCAAAGCCTCCGCCGCATGGTTGCAGGCGGTCAGCACCTCATAGTCCGCCATGGCCGGGTAGGCCACCGGAGCATAGCCCGCCGAGGTGCCGTCGTCCCGCACCGCGCCCTGGACCAGCACCAGGTCGCCCAGGTTCAGCCGGGGCGAGAGGGCCCCGCAGCTGCCAATGCGGATCATCCGGCGCACCCCGATGCGGGACAGTTCCTCCACCGCAATGGCGGTGGAAGGGCCGCCCATGCCGGTGGAGATCACCAGCATCGGGGTTCCGTGATACAATCCCGAAACACTCTTGTACTCCCGGTTGAACATCAGCTGCCGGGGCTGTTCCAGACAGGCTGCCACCCGGTCCACCCGGGCCGGGTCTCCGGGGAGAATCGCGTTCTCGATGCCCAGGTCATCGGGAAGCTGAATATGGGCCATACGTTCTGCCAACTTACGGCACTTCCTTTCCCACACGCGGGGGTGAAAATCACCCCCATGTCACTGTCATAATCTAAGGATATTGATATAATAAAGGTAACATTCCAAAGGGCAAAAGTCAAACCTTGTCAAAGGCATTTTCCTGGTTTATACTGGAGTTAACCGCCCTTTGATCCGATGGAAGGAGGATTTCCAGATGGCACAATCGCATTCCAACCAGGATCTCTTGCTGGTGATCGACATGCAGAATGTTTATACCCCCGGCCAGCCCTGGGCCTGCTGCCGGGTGGAGCAGGCCTCCGCCAACATCCGGTCCCTGCTGGATGCCGGGGTCTGCGGCGAGGTGCTCTTCACCCGGTTTCTGC
The DNA here is from genome assembly GCA_944382835.1 of uncultured Gemmiger sp. Classification (GTDB taxonomy): domain Bacteria; phylum Bacillota; class Clostridia; order Oscillospirales; family Ruminococcaceae; genus Gemmiger. Next base: position 34,804 of record CALWNP010000010.1, on the reverse strand, counting down.
CCCCGGACCATCCCACCGGGGTCTGGGCCGAGTACAACCAGGTCAACGCCGCCATCAATGCCGACCCCTTTGCCAACGCCATGATGCCGGAGTTTGCCCCCTATCTGGAGCGGTATCCCCTGCTGGACAAATCGGTTTACTCCTCCTTCGCCATCCCCCAGGTGGCGCAGGCCGCCCGCCGTGCCCGGCAGGTGGTGCTGACCGGTGTGGTGGCCGAATGCTGTGTGCTGGCCACTGCCCTGGCTGGCATCGATCTGGGGCACCGGATGGTCTACCTCACCGACGCAGTCTCGGGCCTGAGCCCCGAAACCGAAGACCAGACCCGTGCCATCCTCTCCTATCTTGCCCCGCTGCACACCCGGATCATGACCACCCGGGAGTATCTGCAGCAAAACGACCTGTGACACAGATCGCCCCCGGCCGCCAGATCGGCAGCCGGGGGCGTTTTCCTTTGTTGTCCATCACTGGGATATCAGGGGGATTTTCCCCTCCACCTTGTTGATCACATAATAGACCGCGTTTTCCTCGGGCTTGATGTAGATCCGACAGGAGTGAATCCCGGTTTTATGGGTCAGCCGATAGTCTGCCCGGGCCCGTTCCAGCAGTTCCATGCAGTTGTAACTGTCGCTGCCGATTTCCAGATGAATCTCCGGCGGCGGAGTATGCGCCTTACGCGCAGCGGACTTTTTGGCCTGTTTGCTCTGAGGGGTTTCGGGCTGCTTTTCAGCGGATGCTTTTTTCATCAATACACCTTCCTTTGTCTGGATTGGTCTTGGATGGAGCGTTATGTTTAGTATAGCATATCACCCTCCGTATTTTACAGAACCAAGTGAAATTATTTACATTAGATTTCTGACATTTTTTGCCAATTATTTGTCTTTCTGCGCACTTTTTGTCTTTCCAGCACAGCGGTTGCAATCCAGCCTCGCCTGCGCTACAATAAAAACAATTGATCCGCAAACAGCGCACAATCCAAAGGAGTGAGTTCGGATGCAGGAAATCCGCATCGATGAGGTTCAGAACATCGAGATCGGCAATGCCCAGGACCAAGCCGCCGGGACAGGCTGTACCGTCATTCTATGCCGCCGGGGTGCCCCGGCCGGTCTGGACGTGCGGGGCGGCGGGCCTGCCTCGCGGGAGAGCGAGCTGCTCAAGCCGGTGGCTGCCGCCGAGGCCATCCACGCCGTGCTGCTCAGCGGCGGCAGTGCCTTTGGCCTGGACGCCGCCGGCGGTGTGATGCGCTATCTGGAGGAGCGGGACGTGGGGTTTGACGTGGGAGTCACCAAGGTTCCGCTGGTCTGTGCCTCCTGCCTGTTTGACCTGGCAGTGGGGGATGGCCGGGTGCGGCCCGACGCCGACATGGGCTACCGTGCCTGCCAGGCTGCCGAACAGAGCGAGTACCGGGATGGATGCTATGGCGCCGGGACCGGTGCCACGGTGGGCAAGTTCCGGGGCGCCCAGCGCTGCATGAAATCCGGCATCGGAAGCTATGCGGTGCAGATCGGGGATCTGCAGGTGGGCGCCATCGTAGCGGTCAACGCCCTGGGCGACATCTACGACTGGCGCACCGGCCGCCAGGTAGCGGGCCTGTTGCAGCCAGATCACAGCGGTCTGTGCTGTACCGAGGAGGAAATGTACCAGAGCTACACCGTGGTGCGCAACAAATTTGTGGGCAACACCACCATCGGTGCCATCCTCACCAACGCCCGGTTCAACAAGACCGAACTGAACAAGATTGCCAGCATGGCCCACAACGGATACGCCCGTTCCATCCGTCCCCTGCACACCACCGCCGACGGGGACAGCATCTATGCCCTGTCCACCGGGGATGTGGAGGCGGACCTGGACATGGTGGGCACCCTGGGTGCCCGGGTCATGTCCGAAGCCATTCTCTCTGCCGTCCGCTCTGCCACCAGCGGATACGGCTTCCCCGCCCTGCGGGATCTGCCCTGGAGCCACAGCTGACCCCTTTCGGGAAGGGCAAAACCAAGGAGGAAATTGTCTATGGGAATCGAACAAGATCTGGCCATCTGGGATAAGCTGACCCCGGCCCAACAGCAGTTGCTGGCCGGAAGTGCGGTGCTGCGCCGGGCCGAGAAGGGCACCGTGCTGCACCAGGGCGGGGCCGACTGTCTGGGATTGCTGCTGGTCAAAAGTGGTCAGCTGCGGGCGCTGATCCTGTCCGAGGAAGGGCGGGAGATCACCCTCTATCGTCTGTTTCCCATGGATATCTGCCTGATGTCCGCCTCCTGCGTCATGCACAGTATCCAGTTTGAGGTGACCATCGAGGCGGAGAAGGATTGTGAGTTCTGGATCATTCCCCCGGCGGTCTACAAAAAGCTGCGGGAGGAATCCGCAGCGGTGGCCAACTACACCAACGATATCATGGGCAGCCGGCTGTCCGAGGTCATGTGGCTGATGGAGCAGATTTTGTGGAAGAGTTTTGACCGGCGGCTGGCGGATTTTCTGCTGCAGGAGAGTGCTTTGGAAGACAGCCCGGTGCTGCACTGCACCCACGAGAAGATCGCCAACCACATGGGCACCGCCCGGGAGGTGGTCACCCGGATGCTGCGGTATTTCCAGAGCGAGGGAATGGTCCAGCTCAACCGCGGTACCGTCACCCTCACCGACCCGGATCGGCTGCGCAATCTGGCAGACGCCGAATAACATTTTTCTCATAGGAAACAAGACGCGCTGCGGAACTGTCATCCGCAGCGCTTCTTCTTTGTTCTAAATCACTTGTTTTCCTCAGAGCTGGCAGACATTGGCGGTGTTCTGGAAGCAGAAGTCTTCCCCGAACCACGGGCGCATGCTCTCCTCACAGCTCACCTGGACATCCTCGCAGCGGACGCCGTCGCCATACACACAGGTCAGTCCGTTTACCTTGCCGGGGATCAGTCCATCCCCCTCGCAGGGGCGCAGATCCCACTGATCTGCTGGCCAGGCGGTCGTTTTGACCAAATGCACCCGGATGCGGCGGAAGCTCAGGTCCCGCAGCAGATGCCCGGCGCTGCCATGGAGGAAGATGCCGTTTTCCCCAACACAATCAATGTTTTCAAAATTGACGTTGCGGATCTGGCCCGCCGGAGCATCCTTGTGCCGGTCAATGGCGGTGACACAGATGGGTTCCCCCTTGCCCCACCACTGGTTGGAGAACCGGCGGGTACCGATGTGGAGGTTGGCAAACAGCACATTTTCAATGTTGCCCTTGTCCCGCAGCTGCAGCGAGATGCCGCGGTTGGAGCCCGAAATCACACAGTTGGTCACCGTGATGTTGCGGAAATCCGCCTCGCTCTCGGTGCCGAACTTGATGGCCGCGCTGGTGGACATCAGGGTGCAGTTGGAGACCACAATGTTCTCGCAGGGACCATAGGCCATATTCTTTTTGGAGTTTTTGAAGACAATGCAGTCGTCCGCCGACTCGATATGGCAGTTGTTGATGCGGACGTTGCGGCAGTGGTCGGGGTCGATGCCGTCACAGTTGACCATCTTCAGGTTGTTGAGGATGCGGATGCCATCGATGAGCACATCGCTGCACCCCACCATATGGACCGTCCAGAAGGCGCTCCGGGTCAGGGTCACCTCCCGGATGGTCAGGTGATCCACCTTCTTGAGAAGCAGCAGCGGAATCCGGGGGTAATAGGTACCCTCTATGTAATTGTGATCGATCTCTCCGTAGAAGTTTTCCTCCGAGCCGTCAATCACACCGCCGCCGCTGATGCAGAGGTTTTCACAGTCCTTGGCCATCAGGAAAAAGTTGCGGGGCTCCCCGTCATACTCGCAGTTCTCGTAGGAGGGCACCAGCAGGGTGGTGTCCCGGTAGTGGTCCCGGTAGGCAGCCTCCACCTCGTCAAAGTCCTCAGGAGCCTCGCTGGCCTTCAGACGGGCGCCATATTCCAGGTGAAAATCAATGTTGCTGCGCAGTAGGATGGACCCTGCCTTGTAGGTATGACCGCCCGGCAGAACCACCTGCCCGCCCCCGGCCTGGGCGCAGGCATCAATCGCCCGCTGGATGGCCGGTGCATCGTTGGTCTTGCCATCCCCTGTGGCACCATAGTCCAAGATATTGTAAATCATATTGTTCCTCCAAATCCTGTGATGGTATTCGGGACAGCAGACGGAGCCGGTCATCCGGATTTTCCGGCATCTCGTCTTCCATCCCTTGCAAATTTCTGCTGCAATCCTTCCATCCGTCTGCAAAATCCATTGGTTTACCCGGAAGGTGTGCACCCCCACCGGGCTTGACATCTGTATTGTACGGGTTTATCATAACAAAAAATACAAATAATCCATGTATTTTGACCTCTAAAAGACTGATTTTTTGTCTTTTCCTCCCTGTCAAATGGGAGGCCTTGTCATCTCATACAAAAATACTGCCATTCATTTCACCAGATTTCCCAAGGCAGGTGTGAACCCGGGACAAGGCAAGCGATGTTGTCCAGAAGGTGCTTGTATGCCGAAAAAACATGAAGATTCCTGTGAACACGAGCAGCCGGTCTGCCATTCGGACCGCATCTGTCTGGACCATGCCGTGCATCAGCCGGTCTTCCGGATGTCCTACGAGCACGTCCACAGCTGTTGCGAGATTTACTATCTCAAGCGCGGTCAATGTGTCTATACCGTCAACCAGACTCAATACCATCTGGAAGCCGGGGACCTGTTTTTGGTGGCAGCCGGCGATTCCCATAGCACACGTTACGAGGGGAACAGTACCTGTGAACGGATCATCGTCTTTTGCCAACCGGAGCAGATTCTTGCGGGGCTGGCCGGCTCCCACCCGGAAATCCGGCAGACGATGAGCACCTCCTGCAAAGTTATCCTCAATGACCGGCTGCGCCTTGCGGTGGAAGAGTTGTTGACGCTGCTGCTGCAGGAGAGCAATGAGCCCCAGCGCTATTCCGACGAAATACTTCAGCTGGAACTGTGCCGTCTGGTACTGCTTCTGCTGCGGCAAGGAATTTTCAGCTATGCGGAATTGTCCCCCAGGGAGGGATATAGTTCCGACATCGAAAAGGCACTGAAATATATGGCTCTGAACTACATGCTCCCCTTGACCTTGTCTGAGGTCGCGTCCCAGTGCAGTCTCTGCCCCACCTATTTTTCCCGCAAGTTCAGGCAGGTCACCGGCAGCACCTTCAAGGAGTATCTGAATGAAATCCGTCTGCGTCAGGCTGCCCGGATGCTCTCCGCCACCGGTGCTTCGGTAACCAAGATTGCCACCGCCTGTGGGTTCAGCAGTTCCAATTATTTCAAGGATCTGTTTCGGAAAAAAACCGGGTTGTCCCCCCGTGCCTATCGTCATCAGATCACCCGGCCGGCCAACATCCTTCGCTGAGGCAGGCCGCTCCCATCTGTACCGGGGTATAACCCCCTCACTGCCGGACACCATAAAGATATTTCCAGATTTCTGGATTTCAAGGTGACAAAATCACAGAACTTTGGTCCGGGATCTGGTATCCTGACAGTACCGAAACAAACCACTCTCAAAACCAAACACCTGAACAGGTACCAATAAAAAGGAGGAAGCGTTATGTCCGCTTTGCATATCACCAATCAGAATTTCAAACAGGAAGTCCTCGAGAGCAGCAAGCCGGTTCTGCTGGATTTCTGGGCCAGCTGGTGCGGCCCCTGCCGTCGGGTGGGCCCGGTGGTGGAGGAGATCGCCGCCGAGCACCCCGAGCTCAAGGTCGGCAAGATCAATGTGGATGAGGAGCGGGAGCTGGCTTCCGCCTTCGGCGTCATGAGCATCCCCACCCTGGTGGTGGTCAAGAACGGCAAGGAAGTCAACCGGGCCGTGGGCGCCATGCCCAAAGCCCAGATCCTGGCCCTGGTCTGAGGCGTTCTGCATGGGATTTCTGGATTTTCTTCATCGGCCCGGTCTGGAAGAAGGCCTGGCACAATACCAGGCCATCCCCGGCGCGGTGCTGCTGGATGTGCGCACCCCCGAGGAGTACGCCGCCGGTCATCTGCCCGGCAGCCGCAACCTTCCCTTGCAGCAGCTGGATGAGGCAGATGACCGTCTGCCCTCCCCCGACACCCCGGTCTTTGTCTACTGCCGCAGCGGCGCCAGAAGCGGTCAGGCCGCTCTGATGCTCCGGCAGATGGGGTTTGCCCGGGTGGAAAACATCGGCGGGCTGCTGAGTTATCACGGCCGGCTGGAACACTGAACCAATCTGAAAACGGCCCTGCGCGCAGAATCTTGCGCCGCAGGGCCGTTTTGTCATTCCTGGGTAAATTTGCGGTAGATTTCCCGGTATTCCTCCCGGAAGATGCTGTTTTTGCGAAAGACAAAGACAATGTCATGGGTGATGGAAAAATTTCGCAGTTCCACGGGAACAATGCCGTCCGCCGCCTGCAGAGCAGTCTCGTAGAGAAAGGTCAGGCCCACCCCTGCCCGGGTCAAGGCCTTGATCGCCCCGATGTTTCCCAGCTCCAACACCCGGGCAAAGTCCCCGGTGGACAGTCCCCGTCCGGCCAGATACCGCTCCAGAATCTCCCGGGTGCCCGATCCCTCCTCCCGCAGGAGCAGGGTATGGTCCAGCAGGTCCTCCACCGGATGGCCGGACAGTTCCGCCGCCGTCCGGGGATCGGCCGCCGCCACATACCGCTCTACCCGGTAGGGGATGAAATCGTACTCCCGCTTGGGGAAGTCCCCCTCCACCACCGCAAAGTCCAGGACCCCCTCATCCATCCGGGCCAGCAGCGCCCGGGTGTTGTCCACCTGCATCTGGACCCCGCCCGGCACCCGGGCCACAAACCGGGCCAGATCCGGCGGCAGGATGTACTCGGCCACCGTCCGGGTGGCGCCAAAGACATACCGGCAGGACTGCTGCTGCGCCAGGCTCATCTGGTCCCGCAGATGCAGTTCGTCATGCTTCATGGTCAGGGCGGTGCGGCGCAGCAGCTCCCCCGCCTGGGTCAGAAAAATCCGCCGTCCCCGGTGGCCGAAAAGTTTTACCCCATAATAATTTTCCAGATAATGGATATGCTGGGAAACTGCCGGCTGGGTCAGGCTGAGCATTTCGGCCGCCTTGGTGTAGTTCATACAGCTGCACACTGCCAGAAAGGTCTCCATCCGAAAATCCTGCACAAGATCACCTCTTTTTCCAAATAATAACACAGTTTTATGTTTTAATAAAGATTTATCATTTTTCTTTATGATAATTTTGTGCTATGGTGAAAGCACAGCCGCGGCCAAGGTCGTGGATTTTGAGAAAGAGGTGTATCGTTTCCCGATGAGTTTTGTCAAGAACAACGCAAAGGGCCTGCTGCTCTGCCTGGTCCTCGCCATTCCCTGCTGGTTCCTGGGCCTGACCTTCCCGGTCATCGGCGGCCCGGTGTTCGCCATCCTGGCGGGCATGATCCTGACCCTGTTTCTGCCCGATAAATCCGCCTTCCAGAGCGGCATTACCTTTACCTCCAAAAAGATTCTGCAGTATGCGGTGATCCTGCTGGGCTTCGGTCTGAACCTGTCGGTGATCCTGGAAACCGGCAAGCAGTCGCTGCCCATCATCATCTGCACCATCTCCACCTCGCTGATCATCTCCTGGGTGCTGCACAAGGTCATGCACATTCCCGGCCGCATCTCCACCCTGGTGGGGGTGGGCTCCTCCATCTGCGGCGGTTCCGCCATCGCCGCCACCGCCCCGGTCATCGGCGCCGATGACGAGGAAGTGGCCCAGTCCATCTCGGTGATCTTCTTCTTCAACGTGCTGGCCGCCATCCTCTTCCCGGCCTTCGGCAGCGCCCTGGGCTTCTCCACCACCAGCGGCGAGGCTTTCGGCATCTTCGCCGGCACCGCCATCAACGACACCTCCTCGGTGACCGCTGCGGCCTCCACCTGGGACGCCATGAACAGCCTGGGCTCCGCCACCCTGGACAAGGCCGTCACCGTCAAGCTGACCCGCACCCTGGCCATCATCCCCATCACCCTGGTGCTGGCCTTCCTCCAGACCCGCAATGCCAAAAAGGAAGGCAGCAGCTTTGATTTCAAGAAGATCTTCCCCTTCTTCATCCTCTACTTCATCCTGGCCTCGGTCATCACCACCGTAGCGGTGAGCATGGGTGTCCCTGCCAGCTTCTTCAACCCCCTCAAGACGCTGAGCAAGTTCTTCATCGTGCTGGCCATGGCGGCCATCGGTCTGAACACCAACATTGTCAAGCTGGTCAAAACCGGCGGCAAACCCATCGTCATGGGCTTTGCCTGCTGGGTGGGCATCACCGCCGTCAGCCTGGGCCTGCAGCATGTGCTGGGCATCTGGTAATCCAAATAATAAATAGAAAAACGCCCGTCGGGTCGGCTTCCGACGGGCGTTGCTTGTTTGATAGGGGGATCAGACCTCGGTCATCCACAGGCCATGGAGGTTGCAGTAAGCGTAGACAGCCACCGGCTTGTCGCCGCTGAGCGAGAAGGTGACGTGGGGGGCGTCACCGGGCTTCAGCGCCTTGCGCTGGCCGCCGTTTTCGGTCTCCAGGTACACCCACTGGATGGAGTGCTCCTCCACCATGGGATGATCCACACTGCCCACGTTGACCTCCACCGTGTCACCATTGACGGTCACCACCGGCAGATGCTTCTCGCCGCTGGCCTCCACCGTGTTGGGGACCAGGGGGTCCATCTTCTGGCCGCAGCAGAACAGCGGAACGCCCGCGTCATGGACCATGCCCACCAGATTGCCGCAGTGGCTGCAAATATAGAACTTGGTTTTCATAGAAACAACACTCCTTTTGCTGTTTGTATTTTGTCGTAATGCCCGCATGGGCCGGTGCCCGGGGCGGATGTTGGTGTTTTCTGTTTGGATCTTGGCTATATCATATCGGTTTTATGTGGTTTTGTCGGTGACAAAGTCACCGAACCTCTGCCCCGGTTCACCTTCAGTATAACGGCCCGGCGCCCTGCCGTCAACCGGAAAAAGAGCGGATCGGAACGCTGCCCCGGGAGGGATTGCGTTCTCCCATTTACAGGCCCCGGGAAATGTGGTAAAATCGCAACAGAACACCATGTTTTTCTGTATGCTGCCGGATCGCGGTCCGGATCCGGATGAAGGAGGATTTTTCATGAAAGATGTTGTTGCCCTGGGAGAACTGTTGATTGATTTTGCCTTTGTCTCGGCGGATGAGGCCGGCTACCCCACCCTGAAAGCCCAGCCGGGCGGTGCCCCGGGCAACTTCCTGGCTGCCCTGCAGGCCTATGGCTGCTCCACGGCCATGATCGGCAAGGTGGGCCAGGATGCCTTCGGCACCCGGCTGATCCAGACCATGCGGGACAAGGGCATTGAGACCCGCGGTATTGTGGCGGACCCCGATGTCTTTACCACCCTGGCCTTTGTCACCCTGGACGAGACCGGCAACCGGGAGTTCAGTTTTGCCCGCAAGCCCGGCGCCGACACCTGCCTGCGCCCCGAAGAGGTGGACACCGGTCTGATCCGGGATGCCCGGGTCTTCCACTTTGGCACCCTGAGCCTGACCAACGATCCCGCCCGCGCCGCCACCCGGGAAGCGGTGGCCGCCGCCCGGGACAACGGGGTGCTGATCAGCTTTGACCCCAACCTGCGCAAACCGCTGTGGAAGAGCGAGCAGGACGCCAAGGAACAGATGGAATGGGGGCTGCAGCAGGCCGACATCGTCAAGATCAGCGATGAGGAGATCGAGTTTCTCTGGGGTCTGACGCCGGAGGAAGGCGCCCAGAAGCTGCTCAACGACTTCGGTGTCCGGCTGGTCTACGCCACCCTGGGTCCCAAGGGCTGCCACTTTGCCAACCGCAACGGCTGCGGCGAGGTGCCCTCCCCCACCGGTCTGCATGTCATTGACACCACCGGCGCCGGGGACATCTTCGGCGGCAGTGCCATGAGCCAGTTCCTCAAGCTGAACAAGGCCCCCGAAGCCCTGTCGGTGGAGGAAATGCGGGCGGTCACCCGGTTTGCCTGCTGTGCGGCCAGCCTGTCCACCCAGACCCACGGCGGCATCAACAGCATCGTGCCGGAGGAAGAGGTCCGCGCCATCCTCTGAGAAAACAGAAGATAAAAATGCCACGGCGGTTCAGTACAGCCGTGGCATTTTGTTTATCCGATTGTCCGCGAGGTGTGGTGCTCGGGTGCCCCGCCGCCCGGAGAGGGCATGGGGCAATGGGTCAGATACCAGGCAAACAGCACCGAACTGATGGCCCAGGTCAGCGGGTAGGCCACAAAGATCACCTCAATCTGAGGAATCAGCCGCAGAGTAATGGTGATGTAGACGATGCGCAGTGCACACCAGATGGCCAGCATGATCATCATGGGTACCATGGGCCGGCCCAGGCCGCGCAGGATACCGGCGCAGCAGTGGCTGAAGGCCATCAGGAAGTAGAGCAGCGAGACGGTGCGCGCCTGCTGCACCCCGAAGGCCACCACCTCGGGTTCGGAGTTGAAGGCCGCGATGAGGATGGGCGCCAGCAGGAACATGATGACCCCCACCCCTTCGGCCAGCAGTACCGAGGTGGCGATGCCGAACCGCATGCCGCGGTGGACCCGCTCCATCTTGCGGGCACCGATGTTCTGGCTGACAAAGGTGGCCAGTGCCATGGCAAAGCAGGTCACCGGCAGAAAGGCAAAGCCCTCCACCTTGCTGTACGCGCCGCAGCCCGCCATGGCCTGGGCGCCGAAGGAGTTGATGTTGGCCTGCACGATGACGTTGGACAGGGAGATCACCGAGTTCTGCACCCCCGAGGGCACGCCCTGGATCACAACAGCCCGCAGGGTGGGGCCGTGGAAGCGGACTTCCTTCCAGCGTACCCCGTAGGCTTCGGTGGTCATGCTCAGCCGCCGGAAGGCCAGGATGGCACTGACCGTCTGGGACAGGATGGTGGCCAGCGCCGCGGCCCCCACCCCCATGCCGAAGCCGGCAATGAAGAGAAGGTCCAGCACCACGTTCACCACCGAGGCGGTGATCAGATACCGCATGGGGCTCCGGCTGTCCCCCACCGACTGGAGGATGCTGGCCCCCATATTGTACATGACCACCGACATGGAACCGAAGGAATACACCCGGAAATAGATGATGGAATTGACCAGGACCTCCTGGGGGGTACCCATCCAGCGCAGGATCTGGGGGGTGAGCAGCACGCCCAACACCGTCAGCACCGCCCCGGCCGCCAGGCCCAGGGCAACCGTGGTGTGGACCACCCGGTGCAGGGATTTTTCATCCCCGGCACCGTAGTAGCGGGCCACCAGCACCCCGGCGCCCAGGCTGACCCCGTTGAAAAAGCCGGTGAGCAAAAAGATCAGGCTGCCGGAAGAGCCCACCGCCGCCAGTGCCTCGCCGCCGAGGAAGTTGCCCACGATCAGTGAGTCCACCGCGTTGTACAGCTGCTGAAACAGATTGCTGAAAAAAATGGGAATCGCAAATACCAACATGCCCCGGGCCACACTTCCATCGGTCAGGGACACCGATTGTTTCATCAACCCTCATCACATCCTTATCCTTACTTTTCTATTTTATCCTACGCGCGGCCGGGCGTTCTGTCAAGAACGATCCTACTTGACAGAGCCGCTAATCCATGGCATATTAGTAGGAAAGAAACACTTTTCCCATTCCCGGGACCCGTCCTCTGGTGTCCGGGCCACTCTTTTCCCGAGGAGTTAGCCTTCCACAACCCGCAGAAAGGATCCTGTCATGAACAACGTCTTGTTTGCATTTCTGCTCACCCTGCTGGCCGGACTGAGCACCGGCATCGGCGGGCTGATTGCCTTTTTCTCCCGCCGCACCAACCGCAAGTTTCTCTCGATCAGCCTTGGCTTTTCCGCCGGGGTGATGATCTATGTCTCGATGATTGAGATTTTTGCCCAGGCTCAGCAAAATCTCACCGACGCTCTGGGCACTCGTCCCGGAAGCTGGGCCACGGTGGCGTCCTTCTTTGGCGGAATGCTGGTCATCGCCCTCATCGACAAGCTGATTCCCTCTGAGGAGAACCCCCACGAGGTCCGGTCGGTGGAGGAGGAAGCCCCCGATGCCCCCAAACCCCATAAGCTGATGCGGATGGGGCTGATGACCGCCCTGGCCATCGGCATCCACAATTTTCCCGAAGGGCTGGCCACCTTTGTCTCAGCCCTCCAGCAGCCCAGCGTGGCGGTGCCCATCGTGGTGGCCATCGCCATCCACAATATTCCCGAGGGCATCGCGGTGTCGGTGCCGGTTTATCAGGCCACCGGCTCCCGGGTGCGGGCCTTCCGCTATTCCTTTTTGTCCGGCCTGGCCGAACCGCTGGGTGCCCTGGTGGGCTGGCTGGTGCTCCGCCCCTTCATGAATGACCTGCTCTTCGGCATCCTCTTTGCCGGGGTAGCCGGCATCATGGTCTTCATCTCCTTCGACGAGCTGCTGCCCGCCGCCCGGGAGTACGGGGAACACCATCTTTCCCTCTACGGGCTGATCTCCGGCATGGTGGTCATGGCCGTCAGCCTGCTGCTCTTCCTATAATAACGCCAAACCGCCCCGTTCCAACCCTCGAAAAAGGTTGGAACGGGGCGGTTTTTCTTATCGGCGCAGCAGTGCAACCGAGAGATCATTGACGTTGGTGCCGGTGGGGCCGGTGAGAATCAGTCCGCCCACCTTCTGTAACGCCGGATAGGCGTCGTTCCGGCTCAGGACCTCCTCCACCTGGCAGCCGGCCTCGGTCAGTGCTGCCAGGCTGTCCCCATCCACATAACCGCCGGCGGCGTCGGTGGGGCCATCGGTGCCATCCGATCCCACCGAAAAGACCGCTGCCCCCTTGATGCCGGCAATGCCCGGCGCAGCAGCCAGAGCCAGCTCCTGGTTGCGGCCGCCCTTGCCGTCGCCGGTCAGATGCACCACCGTCTCCCCGCCGGCGATGTAGGCCAGCGAGGTGCCGTCCCCCTGGTGGGTGCGCAGAACCGAAGCCAGCATACTGCCGGAGGCCCGTGCCTCGCAGCAAAGACAGTCGGTGAGCAGCACCGGGGTATATCCCAGCGCCCGGCACTGCGCTTGCGCTGCGGCACAGAGCTCCCGCACACTGCCGGTGATACGGGTTTCCACGTTGGGTAGCTCCTTGGGCGTTTCCTGTTTCAGCAGGGCCCGGGCCTGCTCCGACAACGCCAGATGGTATTTTTCGGCAATGGCCAGCGCCTGGGCCGAGGTGGAATGGTCCACCGCCGCCGGGCCGCTGGCAATCATGTCCAGCGGGTCCCCGATGATGTCGCTGAGCACCACGCTGAAGACCCGGGCCGGGGCGCAGGCCCGGGCAAACCGGCCACCCTTGACCCCTGAGAGCCGCTTGCGGATGGTGTTGATCTCCACAATATCCGCCCCACAGCCCAGCAACTGGCGGGTGATCTGCTGCAGCTCTTCGGGCGGGATCAGCGGTTCCTCAAAGAGGGCGCTGCCGCCGCCCGAGAGGAGGAAGAGCACGGTGTCCTGGGGGGAGAGATTCTTCACCAGCTCCAGCGCCTGCCGGGTGGCCCGGAAGCTCTGCGCATCGGGGACCGGATGCCCCGCCTCGTAGCAGCGCAGGCCGGGCAGCTCTGCCTCCAGATGGCCGTATTTGGTGATGACCACCCCATCGTCCACCCGCCCCAGCTGGGCCAGGGCGGCGTGGGCCATCCGCCAGGCCGCCTTGCCCACCGCAACCAGCAGCAGCCGCCCCGGGCCGGGGTGAAATTCCTGCAACGCCCGGTCCACCGCCTGGTCAGGCAGCACCGCCTGAATGCTGGCCGAGAGGATGGCCTCGGCATCCCTGCGCATCTGTTCTTCCATATCTGGCCTCTCCTTTTCCTTTACAGCGTCCAACGGAATGTTGAATCCTTCTTTCATTATAGAATGCTGCCGGGCCAAGTCAACCACCCTTTCCCCCGGATGGTTGACACCTGGTAAAAGTTGTAGTACCTTTTAGTTGATGTATCAACTTTCCTGCCGAATCCAGCGGTTCCAAGAAGGGGGTCCCAAGGTGAACCTGATCCTGCGCTATATGAAGACCTATCGCGGGCGGATTGCGCTGTCCATGGTCTACAAACTGTCGGGTGCCGTCACCGAGCTGATGATCCCCTATATTCTGGAGCACCTGATTGACGAGGTGGTACCGCTGGGGCGGATGGAGCAGGTGATTCTGTGGGGTCTCCTGATGGTGCTGACTGCCCTGGCCACCCGCCAGCTCAACGTCTGGGCCAACCGCACCGCCATCGACAACGCCCACAACGTCTCTTATGATCTGCGGCAGGACCTGTTTGCCAAGACCGCCAACCTGTCGGGGTCCCAGTTCGACGCCTTCGGCTTGCCCAGTCTGATCAGCCGGATGACCAGCGACAGCTACAACGTCCAGTCCTGTGTCCAGTCGCTGCAGACCATGTGCATCCGCATCCCCATCATGCTGGTGGGGGGCATCTCGGTGACCATGATCATGGACCCGGTGCTCTCGGGGATTCTCTGCATCATCGTGCCCATCCTGCTGGTGGTCATCCTCAGCGTTTCCCGTTACGGCATCCCCCTCTACCGCCGGGTGCAGGACCGGCTGGACGATGTGGTGCGGACCATGCGGGAGGACATCACCGGCATCCGGGTGGTCAAGGCCCTGTCCAAAACCGAATATGAAAAGCGGCGGTTTTCTGCCGCCAGCGATGCCATGGCCAAGGCCGACATCAAGGCCAGCACCATCATGGCCATTCCCGGCCCGCTGATGCAGATGTGCCTGAACACCGGGCTCACCTTGGTGGTCTGGGTGGGTGCCATCCGGGTCAACAACGGCCAGATCAAGGCCGGGGTGATCCTGGCTTTTCTGACCTACTTCAACATGGTCATGCAGGGGGTCATGGGGATCAACCGGATTTTCATGATGGTCAGCAAGGCCACCGCCTCGGCCAACCGGATTGGCCAGGTGCTGGCGGTGGAGAGCGATCAGCGGGTCCTCTCCCCTGCCGAGGCTCTGACCCCCGCCGGGGATGAGTTCATCCGGTTTGAACATGTCTCCTTCCAGTACGGGGACACCGGTCCCAGCCAGGTCACCGGCGGGGAGCGGCAGCAGTGCCTCTATGACATCAACTTTGCCCTCAAGCGGGGGGAGAGCCTGGGCATCATCGGGCCCACCGGCTGCGGCAAAACCACCATCATCAACCTGCTCATGCGGTTCTACGACGCCACCCAGGGCGGGGTCTTTGTGGATGGCCGGGATGTACGCAGCTATCCCAAGGATGAGCTGCACCGCAAATTCGGGGTGGTGTTCCAGAACGACATGGTCTTTTACAACACCCTGCGGGAGAACATCCGGTTTGGCCGGGACCTGGACGAAGCCGCCCTGCGCCGGGCGGTGGAGGACGCGGTGGCCACCGAATATGTGGATTCGCTGGAGGAAGGGCTGGACTACCAGGCCAACATCAAGGGTGCCAACCTCTCGGGCGGGCAGAAGCAGCGGCTGCTGATCTCCCGTGCCCTGGCCGGCAACCCCGAGATCCTGGTGCTGGACGATTCCTCCTCGGCGCTGGACTACAAGACCGATGCCGCCCTGCGCAAGGCCATCTTTGACCACCACAAGGACTCCACCACCATCATGATCGCCCAGCGGGTCAGCTCCATCCAGGGGATGACCCACATCCTGGTCATGGACAACGGCCGGTGCATCGGCTACGGCAGCCACCAGGAGCTTTTGGAAAACTGCCCCGCCTACCGGGAAATTTACCACGCCCAGATGGGTGCCATGGTGTAAGGGAGGGTTTGTCATGCCGCCAAGAAGTCGCGGAAAGCAGGAAAAGCCCCGGGACTCCCGGGCCACCCTGCTGCGGATTCTGCAATACATCATGCGCTACCGCCTCTTTGTGCTGCTGATGCTGGTCTGCACCTTTGCCAGCAACATCGGCAACCTGCTGGGCCCCAGCTTTGCAGGCAAGGCCATCAACGCGGCGGTGGACCAGGGCCAGGTGGATTTTGCCACGGTGGCCCACTACGCCAAGCTGATGCTGGCCGCCTATCTCTTCAGTAATCTGATGTCCTTTCTGGTCAACCAGGGGATGATGCGGCTGGGCCGCCGGATCGCCAACCGGATGCGCAAGGATGTCTTCAACAAGTTGATGGCGCTGCCGGTGGGCTACTTTGACCGCAACCAGGCCGGCGACATCATCAGCCGGGTTTCCTACGACATTGATGTGGTCACCACCAGTCTTTCGGCCGACCTGGTCCAGATTCTGACCAGCGTGGTGACGGTGGCCGGCTCCTTCCTGATGATGTGCACCATCTCGCTGCCCATGGTCAGCTGCCTGTGCATCACCCTGCCCATGGCCATCGCCTTCACCCGGTACATGGGCAAGCGGACCCGGCCACTCTATTCCAAGCGCAGCGCCGCCTACGGCAAGATGAACGGCTATGTGGAGGAGATGTTCTCGGGCCAGAAGACCATCCTGGCCTACGCCTACGAGGACGATGTCTGCCGGGATTTCGGCAAGATCAATCAGGAGGCCGCCGATGCCTACTGTGCCGCCGACACCCTGGGCATGACCACCGGCCCCACCATCAACATGATCAACAACCTGGGTCTCTCCCTCATCGGGATGGTGGGGGCTGCCCTTTACATGCTGGGACACGCCCAGCTGGGGCAGATTTCCTCCTTTGTCCTCTATTCCCGCAAGTTCTGCGGCCCGGTGAACGAGATTGCCAACATCATCAATGAAATCTATTCGGCACTGGCCGCGGCGGAACGGGTCTTTGCCCTGCTGGACCAGCCCGAGGAACTTGCCGACCGCCCCGACGCCCTGCCGCTGGACCATGTGCAGGGTGCGGTGGAGGCCCGGCATGTGAGCTTTGGGTATCTGCCGGGCAAAACCATCCTTCACGACCTCAACCTGCGGGCCGAGCCGGGCCAGACCATCGCCATTGTGGGGCACACCGGCGCCGGGAAGACCACCATCATCAATCTGCTCATGCGGTTCTACGACGTGGACAGCGGACAGATTCTGGTGGATGGGCGGGAGATCCGCCAGATCACCCGGGATTCGCTGCGGCGTGCCTACGCCATGGTGCTGCAGGACACCTGGGTCTTCCAGGGGACCGTCTTTGACAACATCGCCTACGGCAAGGAGGGCGCCACCCTGGAGGAGGTCATGGCGGCGGCCAAGGCGGCCCGGATTCACAACTACATCATGCAGCTGCCCCAGGGCTATGACACCGTGATCAGCGAGGACGGTGGCAACATCAGCAAGGGCCAGAAGCAACTGCTGACCATCGCCCGGGCGATGCTTTACGACACCCAGATGCTGATTCTGGACGAGGCCACCAGCAATGTGGACACCAACACCGAGCAGCAGGTCCAGCGGGCGATGCAGCAGCTGATGAAGGGCAAGACTTCCTTTGTCATTGCCCACCGGCTGTCCACCATCCAGAACGCCGACCGGATCCTGGTCATGGACCACGGTGATGTGATGGAGCAAGGCACCCACGAGGAGCTGATGCAGCGCAAGGGACTGTATTACAAGCTGTACGCTTCCCAGTTTGAATAAACACTGGAGGGTGCTCCCAAAAACACCCCCTTCCGATAAAGACAAAAGAGGCACCTGCGCTGACAGGTGCCTCTTTTGTGGATCAGCCCGGTTTCAGCCGGGTGTTATTTTGTGGAGTCGGAAGGGTGTTCGTTGTCGCCCTTCTGATGCTTTTTGTGGTAATAACCGAACCCGAAACCGGCTGCTGCCAGACACATAATCACAACCAGCAGGATCAGCGGGAATTGGTCGCTGGTCTGCGGGACATAGAATTGTGAAAGGATGCCGGTGGGGGTAGGCTGGGCCGAGGGAACCGGTTCGGAGCTTCCGCCCTCTCCGCCCCCGGGGCCGGGGGTGGGTTCTGTGCCGGGCGCTGTGCCAGGTGCAGAACTCGGGGTGGGGCTAGGCTGGGTGCCGGGTGTCTCGCTCGGTTCTCCGCTGGGCGAAGGACTGGGCTTCGACCCGGAGGGATCATAGACGTTTTCAAACAGCAGCTCTTCCACCTTGCCGGTCTGTTCATTCTCAACCGCCCATATTTCGGGAACCAGATTTCCTTTGCTGTCGTTGGTTACCCGGACGGTGACATGGTAAACTGTATCATCGTAAATCAGGTAAGGTTCATCACCTTCCTGTTGTACGATGAGGTATTCATAATCACCGGGCTCCGTGTAGGTGATGGACTCAAAGGAAGCCTGACCGCTGCCCTGAATTTTCAGGACACTCTGTGCCGGCATGGGGATTTCTTCCTCGGCAGAGATCAGGATAACATGCTCCGTATCAATCTCCTCGTCGAGAGAAACCCGCACAGGGATGGAAACGACGCAGAAATCGTCTTCCGCAGATGCCCGCAACGGAAGCAGCACAAGCATAAGCAGCAAAGAGAGAAGAAGAGCAATTTTTTGTTTTTTCACAAACCGGGTCATGTTGTTTCAACTGCCTCCTTCGGGGCACTGCTCACACGATCCAGCCGGCCAAAGATGATCACCCGCCCGTTGGTTGTCGCCTCGGAACAGGTGGACAAGCCGATGATCCGATCGGTGGAGGTGACACCGATGTCACGGGTATGCATTGCTTTTTGCTGGATATAATCCAGCAAACTGCTGACATTGTCGGTTTGGTCGGTGGGGGTGAAGATGATGCTGTCAAAAGCATCAGTCTGCACACAGGCAAAGATCGAAATGCTGTAGGTAGCATCCGACAGGTACAAAGTACCGGTGGGATGCGCGTCAAAGTAATCCTGTTTGACAAACTCCACCACGTCCCCGAACATGGCGCCGTTGTCCATATGATGCCCGTAAACCAGGCTGTAAGGATCGGAGAAGTCGGGGGTGTTGGTGCTGTCCAGGAAGATGGCGCCGGAAAGGGCAAACTCCCCATAGACATCGGTGTTGATGTATTCCATATTGTCCTTGCCCTGTACCACGGGGTAGTCGATATGGGTGTCATCCACCGTCAGCCAGGCACAGCAATCGGGGTTGAGCTGCTGCAGCTCGGCCAGGGTGGGATTGCTGTCGGGGTCTGTGGAGACGGGTTTGAACTGGAGCAGATCGTTGGAAACGAACGCTCCGCCAAACGTCATCGCCGTATCCCACAGCGAGTACCCGCCATAGAGCAGCATCAGCAGGATCAGGGCCGCTGCCAGCGCGCTGACAATGCGGTCCCCGAACCGGACCAGCTTGGCCGCCTGTTTTAAGGGAGGTGCCTCCTTTCATGGGCCGAAAAAGAGTTCAGAGAACAGAATCAGTCGTCACGACGCTTGCGCAGGAAGACGAAGCAGCCGGCAGCGGCGATGACCACCATCAGGACGTAGGGAGCCACGATCATGATGACGCCGGTGGGGGCTACGCTGTCTCTACGGTTGGTATAGACAACGTCCTTCGTGGTTTGCTCGTTAGGATTCTCAGCGATATCCACACTACCCACAACGGTTGTCAGACCTTCACTTTGATTGGTAATAGTATCGTTTTCACTTGCTGCAGTGGTCACGTATCCGTTCGTGTTAGGGGCAGCCCTCTTCCGCAAACTTGCAGGCATGTACCCCCGCCACATAGCCACACTCCGCCGTGTGCTGGGGATGGTGGGCACAAAGCCCGACCTGTTCATTCGAGGCATTGTTGGAGGTCACCGAGAACGCAAGTGCCAGCGGAGCCGCATTTGCATCCAGCTGATAGCCTTCCGGCAAAGACGCCCGCAGCGAATAGCTGCCAACCTGCATCGGGAACTGAATGCCCGACAAGTCCCAGGTCAGGTCCAGCGAAATCATCTGGGGCTCGGTGCTCTCGGTTCCAACAGTGCTTTCGATCTCTTCCGAAGCGCCGTCAACCTCATCACCGGCCGAAGCAGCATCCCCTGCTTCCCCATCCGGTGCGGCCGTATCCATGGTAGCACCCGACTCAAAGGTTGCAGCATTTTCTTCCACCGCCGTAATCTCCTCGGTGGCATTGGCACTATCCGCCGACTTTGTTTCCACCTCGGTCTGAACTACAGCGTCAATCTGATCGGGCAGAAGCTGATCCAGGGTTTTCTCGGTCAGAGGCTGTGCCTCCGAATAGACACAGGAAAGTGCCCAGGCCTGCTCCTCCTCGGACCAGGCCAAAGTGGTGCCCTCCGGCCAGGACCAGCTAACAACCAGACCGGTTTCCGTCACAGTATTTTTCTCATCCGCCTCGTTGGAAGCGAAAGCCTGTGTTCCTATTGCCGTAACTGACATAGCAGCAGCAAGTGCCACCGAAAGGAAACGCTTGCCAAGCTGACGGACTCCATTCATGTTTTCCTTCATTCTTTGGTACACGTTATCACCCAAGTTTTAAGGTCCTGATTCAAGACCATCCCAAAGCTTTTCAACAAGTACGTCACCTATCTCAAAGCCGAAACAAACCAGTATAAAATTTACAAAATATGAATTTTTAGTCGAATCAAGGCACTATTTTTTTGTCAGAGAGGCTATAACTCTTTTGATTTTCGTCTCGGAAAAATCGATAAATGAACTTATTTTTATCCGTTTTTCATGCAATTTTGAATAAATCTTGGAACAAAACGCTGCGCGTCCTTATTTTCGTCCACTTTCACAACAAAGTCATACTTATATTGTGCACTATCACGACAGAAAAATTTTCCATTATTTGGGGTTATGCCAAAAGAAAGAGCGCAGAAGCCGAAGCCTCTGCGCTCTGAATTTTTATGCAAAGCATCTCAGTTCTGGGGCCGCAAATCCATCCCGGCCACTGCCCCCACCACAATGACGGCGGGTGCCTCCATCTGCCGGGCTGCGACGGCGATCTCCCGCAGCGGGGCGCGGACGCATCCCGGCCGGGCCGCATTGCCGCCGCTGATGACAGCCGCCGGGGTGGCGGGATCCATGCCACCTTCCATCAAGCCTGCGGCAATTTGGGGCAGGCGGTGCAAGCCCATCAGGAAGACCAGAGTGCCATCCAGCCCGGCATAGCGGCGATAATCCGGCTGCCGGTCGGCGCCGGTGTGGGCGGTGATGACGTGCACCGCCCGGCTGGTGGCGCGGTGGGTGACCGGAATGCCGGCCTCGGCAGGGATGGCAATAGCCGAGGAGATGCCCGGCACTACCTCATAGTCGATGCCGGCAGCCTGGAGAGCCAGAGCCTCTTCCCCGCCCCGGCCAAAGACAAAGGGGTCTCCCCCCTTGAGCCGGACCACCAATCCCCCCTTGCGGGCCAGATCGATGAGGGTCTGGTTAATCTCCTGCTGGGCGGCGGCGTGCTTGCCGCTGCGCTTGCCCATGTAATGGCGCTCAGCATCCGGCGGGATCTGGTCCAGCAGGGCATCATCGATGAGGTCATCATAGACCACCGCCCGGCACTGCCGCAGCAGCCGCAATCCTCGCACCGTGATCAGATCGGCGCTGCCGCAGCCCGCCCCCACCAAGGCCACCCGGCCGGTGGGCGGCATGCTTTCCGCATTTTCGGGAACCGCCAGTTCCAGTTCAAAGGCTTCGCGGAACCGGGCCGCACGGCGGCGTTCATCCGGTTCTTCCTTTTTCATCGCCCCACGAAGCCCCTCCAGATGGTCCAGGATGGCGGCAAAATGGGGCGGCAGCAGGGCTTCGATCTTCTCTTTCAGCCAGACCGCTGCCGTGGGGCTGGCCCCGCCGGTGGAAATTCCCACCGAAAGCTGCCCCCGCTGCACCAGTGCCGGGAAGAAAAAGCCGCAGGCTGCCGGGTCATCCACCACATTCACCGGGATCCGTCGTTTCCTGCACAGGTCTGCGATCCGGTGGTTCACCGTCCGATCCCCGGTGGCCACAATCACAAAGGCAGGCATAGATGCCAGGTCTTTCTCGTCAAAGGGCCGACGGCAGAGGGTCAGGCCGGGGGTCTGGGCCAGCGCCGGGCAGATTTCCGGTGCCACCACCGTCAGGTGCGGGCCGTAGGGCAGCAGCTTTTCCACCTTGCGCCGGGCCACGGCGCCGCCGCCCACCACCAGCCCCTCCTCCCCTTCCAGATTGACAAAAAACGGAAACCAGGGCATGGTTTCTTTCCTCCTTACCTTATTATAATAGACGAGGCAGCGTACAGAAATATTGCCACCCCTCCTCGGTGCGGGTGCGGCCCTGCCGGATGCCGAAGACCTCCTCCAGAATCTTGCTCTGGTAGATTTCCTCCGGGGTTCCGGTGCGGACCATCCTTCCGTCTGCCAGGACGGCCAAGCGGTCGGCGGTACTCAGGGCCAGGGAGAGATCGTGCAGCACCATCACCACCGCCTTGCCCTCGCGGGCCAGCTGCCGGGCCAGTTCCATGACCCCCAGCTGATGGGCAATGTCCAGAAAGGTGGTGGGCTCATCCATCAGGATGGTGGGGGTCTGCTGGGCCACCGCCATGGCCAGATAGACCTTCTGCCGCTGGCCACCGCTGAGCTCGGTTACCGGGCGGTCGGCCAGGTCGGCGGCATCCATCCGGGCCAGTGCCTGCTCCACAACCTGGTAATCCTCCGGCCGGTAATGCCGGGGATAGGACAGATGGGGAAACCGTCCGTGCAGCACCATCCGCCGGGCGGTGATGTTGGGCACCGACCGGCTTTGGGAGAGGAATGCCACCTGCTGGGCCACCTGGCGGGGGCTCAGCGCCGAAAGCGGTGTGCCATCATAGAGGACCTGCCCCCCGCTGCAGGGCAACAGTCCCAGGGCGGTGCGCAGCAGGGTGCTTTTTCCGCTGCCGTTGGGGCCCAGCAGCACCAAAACTTCACCGGGACGAAAGGTCAGGTCTATCCCTTTCAGCACCAGATGTCTGCGGTATCCGGCCTGTACCCTTTTCAGTTCAATCATGGGTCCGCCCTCCTCTCTGCCGGATCAGCAGCCAGAGAAAGAAGGGGCCGCCCACCACACTGAGGATGGTGCCCACCGGCAGCTCAAAGGGTGCGGCCACCATCCGGGCCAGCAGGTCACAGAGGGTCATGAGGCAGGCGCCGCCCAGAGCCGAGCAGAGAATCAGCGGGCGGCTCTCCTCCCCCACCACCGAGCGGACGGCATGGGGCACCAGCAGTCCCACAAAGCCCACCAGCCCGCAGAAGCTGACCGCCGAACCCGCCAGCGCAGCCGCCAGGGTCAGGAAGAACAGCCGGGTGGGCCGCACCGAAAGCCCCAGGCTCTGGGCCATCTCGGGGCCCAGGGCCAGCACATCCAACAGGCCGGTGAGGCTGAAGACCACCACCAGGCTGATGCCGATGAGCAGCGCCGCCGGGGCCAGCTTGGCCATGGTCACCCCGGCCAGGCCGCCCATCCGGAAATCGGCATAGCCCAGCAGGGCGTCGGGAAAGACGGTGGTAACCGCGTCGATCAAAGCGCTGAAGATGCTGGAGATGGCCACACCGGCCAGCACCAGGGTGATGCGGGAAGCGCCGGTGGTCTCGGCAAAGAGCAGCACCAGCAGTACCCCCGCCATGGCGCCGCCAAAGGCCGCCAACGGTTGGAGGGCGGTCACCGGGGCCACGGCGCAGCAGATGGTCACCGCCAGCCCTGCCCCGGCATTGACTCCGATGATGTGGGGCGCCGCCAGCGGGTTGGCCAGCACCGTCTGGATAATAACCCCCGACACCGCCAATGCCGCCCCGGCCAGCAGGCTGCCGCAGGTGCGGGGCAGCCGGGAATAGAGCACCACCCGGGCCGCCACGCTCCCGGCGTCCTTGTTCAGCAATGCCGTCACCGCCTCCACCGGGGAGATTTCCACCGCCCCCAGGCAGAGGCTGAGCAAGGCCAGCACAACGGTCAGCATTGTCAGCAGTGCCGCCACCGTCCCCGGATGCTCACGCATCCGGATACAGGATGTCCGCCAGCTGTTCATAGGCTTCCCCCCAACGTGCATTCGGCTTGAGATTGTAGAGTTGCTGGTCCATCACATAGCAGCGCCCCTCCTGCACCGCCCGCAGGGTGCCCCAGGCAGGGTTGGCCCGCAGGGTTTCGTCGGCCACCGCCTCGGCCACCGACGGATCGGAACTCTGGTAGACCAGGAAGATGTAGTCGGGGTCCTCCTGGAGGATCACCTCCATGCTCAGGTCCTCCAGCAGAGAGGATTCCTGGTCGGCAATGTTGACGCAGCCCAGATCGGCCAGCATCTCGCCCAGGACGTTGTCCTGGCTGTTCTTGACCTTGCAGCCCGACCCCGACACCCGGATGTAGAGCACCGAGGGGTGGCTGTCGTCGGCCCGGGCGATGGCATCCTCCACCTGCTGGCGGACCGCCGTGCCGTTCTGTTCATAGGCGGCAGTGTCCCCGGTGATCTGGGTGCAGCGCTCCAGCATGCTCAGGTACTGGTCAAAGGTACTGACCTCAAAATAGGCCGCCGGAATCCCCATCTCCTCAAAGGTGGGCATCAGCTCCACATCCAGGGCGGTGTTGCAGCTGGCAATGATGAGGTCGGGCTGGGTGGAGATCAGCGTTTCCAGGCTGATCTCCTTGGTGGCACCCAGGTTGGTCACCCCATCCAGGGGCAAGCCATCGAAGGAGGTCCAGGCGTCGTTGGCGGTGGCCACCAGGGTGTCTGCCCCGCCGGCCAGGCACCAGACATCGGCAAAACTGCCGATGAGGACCGCCACCCGCTGGGGATTGTCCACCGTCACCGTCCGGCCCAGGTCGTCCACAATGCTGACGGCACCGGCCTGGGGCGTGGCGGCTTCAGCAGTGGAGGCGGCCGATGCCTCGGCGGTGGCGGAGGAGGCGGCAGCGGTGTCCGCCGCCGGGGAAGCAGCCTGCTGGCTGCATCCGCACAGCAGCATCAGGGCTGCCGCAAGAGAGAGCAATCGTTTCATGGTTATTCCTTTCCATTTGGATTTTCAGACAAAATAAGCCGGACCACCCGGCGGACAGGTACACCTCGCCCCTGCTTTGTGAAAGCAGGATCGTTTTAATGCCCTTATCCGTCTTGCGGTCCGGCAGATCCAGATTGCTTTTTCGGGAAACAATGAGATTCGGGGTCAACGCCCCATGGGGATCAGCAGCTGGCGCCGCCAATCACCGTCTTGTTCAGCACAGCGGACTTGTCCACCTTGGCCGTCAGCAGCTTGTTCTGGACATAGTCAAAGCCCAGACGGTCGATGGTATCGGCAAAGCGCTCGCCGGTGATGCCCTCGTCACGGAAGAAGAGGATGGCGCGCTCCACGATATCCATGACTTCCTCCTCGGAAGTGAAGATCTTGTCCATGGGATGGCCGTGGGCAATCCGCTTGCCCCAGCGGCCGCCCAGGTAGATCTTGTAACCGTCCACATACTCCTCGGTGACGCCGAAGGGGCACTTGCCCTTGCAGCGGCCGCAGTGGTTGCAGGCGTTGGGATCGATGTACAGCTTGCCGTTTTCCATCTTGGCCACATGGATGGGGCAGTTGGTCTCCACCTGGCACTTGGCGCAGCCGCGGCACTTGGCCAGGTCAATCATCGGGATCCGCTGGCCCACAATGCCCAGGTCGTTCAGATCCGGCTTGACGCAGTTGTTGGGGCAGCCACCCACCGCGATCTTGAACTTGTGGGGCAGGGTGACGTTGTGGTAGCCGATGTAGAACCGCTCATGCAGCTTTTCGCTCAGGCCGAAGGAATCCAGCAGGCCGTACTGGCAGGTGGTACCCTTGCAGGAGACCACCGGGCGTACCAGAGAGCCGGTGCCGCCGGTCTTGAGGCCGGCCTGGTCCAGGAAGTCGATGAGATCGTTGAGGTCGGCATAGTGCACGCCCTGGATCTCGATGGTCAGACGGGTGGTCATGGTGACCTCGCCGGAGCCGAACCGCTCGGCGGCCTCGGTGATGGCCTTCTGCTCCTGGGCGGTGATCTTGCCGTTGCGGGTGATGACACGGACGTTGAAGACATCGGGATACCGCTTGTCCTGCAGGCAGCCCAGTCCCTTGACCCGCTTGATCTCCTCGGGGGTCAGCACAGCCTTGGCCTCCACACGGACCTTGTTGAAGGTGATGCCGCCTTCCAGCACCCGGGTGTTGGTGTAGCCGAAGGACTTGAGCCGGTTCTGCAGGAAGTAGCCGCGCTTGCCGCGGGCGCAGACCAGCAGCAGCTTGGCATCGGGATCCAGACCCTCGATGGGGCCCTGAACCTGGGACAGATTGACCCAGCGGGCACCGGGGATGGTGGCCTCGGGCATCACGTCGAGGACCTGGTATCCGGCAGCGGCACCGGCGGCGTACTCGGCCGGGGTGAAGGTTTCAAAGGTGCCGGCCAGCTTGTTTTCCAGGATGTAGCAGGCCTGGACGAAGGGATGGATGGCAGTGGAGAAGGGCGGCGCGTAGGCGAAGTCCAGGGTGTTGAAGGTTTCCAGGGTGGCGCCCATGGAGATGCCGGTCACCGCGATGTCCACCATCTTGTCCACCGCGCCGGCGCCCAGCACCTGGATGCCCAGCAGCTTGTGGCTGGTCCGGTCGGCAATCAGCTTGGTCACGAAGGCGGAAGCGCCGGGATAGTAGTGGGCCTTGTCGTCGGTGACGCAGAGGACGGTGGCGGGATCGTAGCCGGCGTCCTTGGCCTGCGCCTCGGTGAGGCCGGTGCGGCCGGCGTTGAGGCCTTCCATCAGACGGACCACGCCGGTGCCCAGGCAGCCGCCGTAGAGGGACTCATGCCCCGACAGGTTGCGGGCCAGGCAGCGGCCGGTGATGTTGGCGGTGGAGCCCATGGCAGACCACTGGGGCTTGCCGGTCAGGGCGTTGAAGACCATGGCGCAGTCGCCCACCGCGTAGACGTCGGGCAGGTTGGTCTGCTGCTTGTTGTCCACCTGGATGGTGCCCTTGAACATCTCCAGCCCGCTGTCCTTCAGGAAAGCGGTGGCGGGGCGGATGCCGATGGCCAGCACCACCATATCGGCGGGGATGTTGCCGGCGTCGGTGGCGATGCCGGTGGCCTTGTCGGTGCCGGTGACACCCTTGAGGGCGGTGCCGGTCAGCACCCGCATCCCCTTGCCCTGCAGCTGGCGCTTGCAGTAATCGGCAATTTCGGGATCAAAGATGCTGGGCATGAGCTGAGATGCCATATCCACCACGGTGACCGACAGGCCCTTGGCCATGAGGTTTTCGCCCACTTCCAGCCCGATGAAGCCGCCGCCCACCACAACGGCACGGCGGCAGTTGTTCTGCTCGGCCCAGTCCCGGGCGGTGATGGCATCGTCGGGGGTGCGCATCTTGAAAACGCCGGGCAGATCGGTGCCGGGCACGCCGGGCACAAAGGGCTCGGCACCCACAGCCAGAATCAGCTTGTCATAGGAATCGGTCTTTTCGGCGCCGGTGTCCACATCCCGCAGGGTCACCGTCTTGGCACCGGCGTTCAGGGCCACGGCCTCCTGCCCGGTGTGGACTTCCACCCGGGTCAGTCCGGCGTACTTCTGGGGGGTGTTGACGATCAGATCCTCCCGGGTCTTGATCTCACCGCCCACATAGTAGGGCAGGCCGCATCCCGCATAGGAAATATCCCGGCCCTTGGTGTAGATGACAACCTCGGCATCGGGCTGCTCCCGTTTGAGCTTGGCCGCTGCCTTGGTGCCGGCGGCGACACCGCCGATCACGACTACTTTCATATCTTTACCTCCTCGGGTCCGCCAGAGGCGACTCCCGCAATTGCCCTTCGCTTCCATCCAGCCTGAAAGCCGGACGCAATATCACATCTTTATCATACCGCATCCCATGCCAAAAGACAAATGGATTCTGCATATTTTTCCATTTTTCTTTTCTGGCCCGGGCGTCCCGGTCCCTAGGGACGGCGGGCCGCCCTTTTCTTTTGTCCGGAACCCGATTATAATAGGGGCAAACAGCATCGGGAGGGATGAGGGATGCAGCGCAGTGTCTTTTCGGTGGCGGGGCGAAATTGTACCTTGCTGGGGCAGCCGGATGCCGGTCCGCTGCTGATCCAGCCAGTGAACGGTCAGGAAGAGAAACTGCTGGACCAGGAAGCCGAACTGCTGGCCGGACAGGTGTCCCGCCCCTTTGGGCTGGCCGCCTTCCCGGTGGTGGACTGGAACGGGGAACTTTCCCCCTGGCCGGCACCGCCGGTCTGGAAGGACCAGCCCTTCGGAGGCCGGGCCGGAGAAACCCTGGAATTTCTCACCGGGCAGCTGCTGCCCGCCCTGTCTCCCCTGCCCGGCCAGGTGATTCTGGGGGGCTACTCGCTGGCGGGGTTGTTTGCCCTGTGGGCGGCCTCCCGGACCGGCTGCTTTGCCGGGGTTGCCGCCTGCTCCCCCTCGGTCTGGTTCCCGGGGTGGGGAGACTATCTGGACATCCATCCGCTGCAGACCGGGCTGGTCTACCTGAGCCTGGGCGACCGGGAGGAAAAGACCCGCAACCGGACCATGGCCGGGGTGGGCGATGCCATCCGGGCCATGCCCCGGCAGCTGACCGCGGGCAACCCCGCCCTTCGGTGCACCCTGGAATGGAATCCCGGCAACCATTTCCGGGAACCGGAACTGCGGATGGCCAAGGGATTTGGTTGGGTGCTGAATCAGTTCACCGAATAAACAACAGGAGCGCCGCAGAAACCCGTCTGCGGCGCTCCTTCATTTTCTGATTCGATTTGCTCTCAGCGGAACCACCAGGTGCTCTCATCCCGGAAGCATTCCACAAACCCGCAGCGGCGCAGCACCGCCTCGGACGCCAGGTTGCCGTCCTCGGTTTCCGCCACCACCTGGTGTACCCCCTGGCAGGTCTTGGCCCAATGACAGAAGGCCTCCACCGTCTCGGTCATGTACCCGCAGCCGCGGTGGCATTCCCCCAGGCCGTAGCCGATCTCCACCACCCCGTTGCGGTCGGGCAGGCTTTTGAAGTCCACCATCCCCACCACCACACGGTCAGCCCGGCGCAGCACCAGCCAGAAGCTGTGCCAGAGATAGTTGTCGGGGTCCGCCTGGGCCTTTTCGGCCTGGGCCAGCAGGATGTCCCGGAAAGCTCCGCAGATTTCCTCCCCCTGGTACCGGCAATGCCATTCTGTCTCCAGCGCGGCTCTGTCCCGGACCAGGCGGAACAGCGCTTCGGCGGGAAGCGGGATCAGTTCCAGGCGTTGTGTTTGGATCTGCATGGCGGTTTGTCCTTTCTCCTGTGATCACTGCAAAGGATTCCACGGACGCAAGGCATCGCTGCCACCTTTTTCCGATTGTCCCGCGGTATTGTACCACACTTTTCGCCGCTGCACAATGGGATTTTGTTTATTTCCCGGCCACAGACGCCGTTTGCGCATAAAAAATCGGGGAAGCCGAAAGCACCGCGGTGTTTCCGGCCTCCCCGATTGGGTACAGATGGCTCAGTGTTTCAAAAAGCAGACAAACTGCAGATGCCGGTCCATCTGCTCCCCGATCAGGCCGATGACCTTGCCCATGGTAAAGGCAGCCACAATGGTGCCCACCCCCAGGCCATCCAGATGGCCCAGGAAGAAGAGGGTCATGCCGGCGGTCACCGCCAGGCAGATCACGTCAAAGGAAATCTTGATCCGGGGATAGGGCAGGCCGGTGATCTGGGCCAGCTCCCGCGGGAAGAGATCGGTGGGGATGATGGGCAGCCCGCACCGGTTGGAGAGGGCGATGCCCACACAGATCAGCAGGTAGCTGACCACAAAATACAGCACCCGGAAGGGGATGTTCTGGGGCAGAATGTTGATCCACATCTCGTGGACATCCAGCAGTTCCCCAAAGATAAAGCCCACCACAAAGCTGAACAGATAGGGCGGCACAAACCGTTTGCGCAGCACCATCAGGCTGAGCACCAGCAGTCCCTGGAACAGATAGGTCCAGGTGCCCAGAGACAGTACCGGAAAAACCTCCGAAAAGGCATAGGGCACACTGGAGATGGCCGAAATGCCCGACCCCGAGTACAGCATCAGCACCACGCCGAAACTGTTGAGCACCACCGCAATCGCAAGGGCCAGTTCCCCCCGAAACATCCGCCGTTGGCCGACGGTTAAAACTGCTTCCATCTTGACGTTCCTCCCAAATTGATGTCATTTCTCCAAAATTTTAGTTTAGTGCGTCGTGCAGCGATATTCAAATAAATATTTTGGATAAAGCAATAGATTTTATCTATCATTTGGGATATACTGGAACCATACAAAGGAGGGATCCCGGATGAATCTCTTTTCCCTGCGGTATTTTGTCACCCTGGCCCATGTGCAGCACTACACCCGTGCCGCCGAGCAGCTCTGCATCACCCAGCCCAGTCTGAGCCATGCCATCGCCCAGCTGGAGCAGGAGCTGGGGCTGCCGCTGTTTGAAAAGCGGGGCCGCAACACCACCCTGACCCGTTTTGGGGAGGAGTTTCTGGTCTGTGCCGAGCGGACGCTGGCCACTCTGGACGCCGGGGTGGAATCCTTGCGGCGCAGCGCCCGGGGCGAAGGGCTGATCCGGCTGGGGCTGCTGCGGACCCTGGGGGTGGAGTTTGTCCCCCGGCTGGCCGCGGGGTTCCTCAAGGCCAACCCCGGCCGGGAGATCCAGTTCACCTTTCACACCGGGGTCACCCGG
The DNA here is from genome assembly GCA_944382835.1 of uncultured Gemmiger sp. GTDB lineage: Bacteria > Bacillota > Clostridia > Oscillospirales > Ruminococcaceae > Gemmiger. The sequence goes on along the minus strand of CALWNP010000010.1, from coordinate 4,413 downwards.
GATCTGCTGGACGGGCTGGCTGCCCGGAAGTTTGATCTGGTCTTCTGCTCCCAGTCCGGCGAAGAGCACAACCTCACCGCAGTGCCGGTGCAAAAACAGGAGTTGGTGCTCATCACCCCCAAAGACCACCCGCTGGCCGGGCGCGGGGCGGTGAACCTTGCCGAGACCCTTCCCTATCCCCAGATCTTTTTCGAGCCCAGATCCGGCGTCCGGCCGGTGGTGGATCGGATGTTTGAACAGATCGGCGCCGTCCCCCGCATCGCCTACGAGACCGAGGAGGACCAGGTGATTGCCGGGTTGGTGGCCCAGGGGTTCGGCATCGCGGTGGTACCCTACATGGACCTGCTGCTCAAGCTGGACCTGCAGATTCTCCAGATCACCGCCCCCTCCCACAAGCGCAGCCTGTTCATGATTCATGACAGCCAGATTTTTCTGCCGCCGGTGGCCGCGGATTTCCGGCAGTATGTGCTGGGCCGGCAGGTTTCGGCCAACAAAAACACCTGAACAGCAAAGACGGATGCCCCGGTTGAGGCATCCGTCTTTTTGTCAGAATGTATTTTGTGAAGAGCCACCCTTCCGGCTGCCCTCAGGCGGGGTCGGCGGGAAAGCTGCCGTTGATCACATACCGGTCCAGCCGCTCAAAGGCTTCCTTGACCCGGGACAGGGGCAGGGCCAGGTTCATCCGGATGGTGAAGGGGCCGTGGAAGGGCCGTCCGTCCTCCCAGGCTACCCCCACGTCCCAGCCGGCCTGGATCAGATGGTCCATATCGGTGTTGTGGTCCTTGCACCAGCGGGTAAAGTCCAGATAGAGCATATAGGTGCCCTCCGGTTTGCTGACCTCCACCCCGTCAAAATGCTGCCGGATGTAGTCGCAGCCGAAGTTGATGTTACCGCTCAGGGTTTCGCAGAGCTCATCCACCCACTGGTGGCCCTCCGGCTTGTAGGCGCCGATCAGGGCATACATCGAGAGCAGGTTCATGTTGTTGTAGTGGGATTTTTCGCTCTTGGCCTCCACCCGGTCCCGCAGGTACTTGTTGTAGATGATGTGGTAGCTGCCCACCAGGCCGGCCAGATTGAAGGTCTTGCTGGGGGCGTAGAGGGCCACGGTGCGGTTGCGGGCGTCCTCGCTGACCAGCTGGGTGGGGATGTGTTTGTGGCCATTGAGCAGGATGTCGGACCAGATTTCGTCCGAGACCACCAGGCAGTCGTTGGCCTTGTAGACCTCCATCGCCTTTTCCAGCTCCCAGCGCTCCCAGACACGGCCGCAGGGGTTGTGGGGGGAGCAGAAGACCGCCACATGGATCTTGTTGGCCTTGAGCTTGGCGTCCATATCCTCATAGTCCATTCGCCAGACCCCCTGTTCATCCTTGACCAGCGGGCTGTGGACGATCTTGAAGCCGTTGTTTTCCAGGACGCCGGTAAAACCCACATAGGTGGGGCTGTGGACCAGCACCGGGTCCCCGGGAGCCGCAAAGCTGGACACCGCCGAGATCACCCCGCCCAGTACACCGTTCTCATAACCGATGCAGTCCTTGGTCAGCAGTGCGGGATCGGCGCCGTTGCGGGTGACCTGCCAGCGGATGATGGAATCAAAATACTCCTGCCGGGGGGTGAAGTAGCCGTAGGTCGGGTGCTGGACCCGCTCCATGATGGTCTCGGGGATGGTGGGCACGGTGGGGAAGTTCATGTCCGCCACCCACATGGGGATGGCATCAAAGCCGGGTTTGGGTGCCCCGGGGGTGAACCCCAGGCCGGCACCCAGCCCGTCCACCGCGATGGCATCCTTGCCATGGCGGTCGATGAGGGAGGTGAAATCGTACTTCATGACAAACTTCCTTCTTTCTTCATTTGATCAAACGCTTTCATTATAGCACAATCCCCCCAACCGGGGCAGCGGAAAGCGCGGGATTTTCAGGGGCTCCGGTCTTTGGAAAGCGGACTGCGGCTTTGTACGGCCGTGTCACTTCACCCGCTCCCGGAAGGTGCGGAACATTCCCTGCTTCATGTTGTTCATCATCAGCTCCTGCACATCGGTGATGCTCACCTGGTCCTCGTAGTGCATCCACCAGCGCACCATGGTCATCATGTCGGAGGCAAACAGCCGGGCGTAGAGATCGGCATACTGGTCGGGCGGGTCCACCTTGCCGGCAGCGAGCTTTTCCAGGATGGCCTGGTGGACTGCCTCCACCATCCGGCCGAAGACCCCTGCCTCCAACGGAATGGACCAGAGCAGCAGATACTCCTGCTTGTGTTTGGCGATGAACTGCAGGGTGTTCTGGAAGTTTTTCTGGTAGACCAGATGGTGGATGTTCTCGGGCGAGGCACTGACAAAGGCCACATCGATCTGCCGCCGGAAGGCATCCAGCGTCCGCTGGAGATACCGCTCCATCAGATCGTATTTGCTCTGATAATACTTGTAAAAGGTGGAGCGGTTGATCATCGCCGCCTGGCAGATCAGTTCCACCGTGATCTTTTCAAACGGGCGCTGGGCCAGGGTTTCCAGCAGAGCCCGATCGATCTGTTTCAGCGTCTTGACCACCCGCAGATCGGTTTGTGCCATCGCGGTTTTTCCTCCTTTTTTAAGATAAGCAACACAGCGGCGCCGACTGTTGGATAAGCAGCAATTTTTTTCATCTTGGTGCTAGCCACGTCCGCCCGGGATTGTTAAAATGATAGCAAAGGATATGATACCTTTATTGTATCATATTTTCCACCGGATGCGGCAGAGATGCCGTTACAAAATTTGAAGGAGATGCGATCAATGGCTTACAAAATTATGGGAATTACCGCCGGACGCAAGAACGGCAACAGCGAGATCCTGCTCAAGGAGGCTCTGATGGCCTGCGAGGCTGCCGGCGCCGACGTGACCATGATCAATCTGCGGGACTACCACATTCTGGACTGCACCGGCTGCACCGCCTGCACCAAGGCAATGTCCCAGGGCAAACACATCGGCTGCACCCTGGACGGCAAGGATGACAAGAAGAAGATCATGGATGTCATGCTCAACCAGGACGCGGTGATCTTCTCGGTGCCCACCTACGACCTGATGCCGGCTTCGGCCTACCTGACCTTTGCCCACCGCAGCCTGAGCTACGAGACCTCCTTCCTGGAGACCATCGGCGCCATCGAGCACAAGGACCGGATGCCCTTCAACCCAGACCTGGAGCTCTTCTGCACCCTCTTTGTGCTGGGCGGGCTGGCCGTGCTGCTCTCCGCCCTGGCGCCCCGGTGGATCTTCTGCCCTGCCTGGCTCTGCGGCTGGGCCATCGGGCTGACCATCCTCTCCCCCGTGGGCTACGCCCAGATTGGCACCCTGCCGGTGCAGATCGGGGTTTCCATGCTGGTGGGGGTCTGGTATGTGGGGGTCCTACTCAATCTGGTGCGCGACGCTATGCTGCGGCTGTGCCAGCGTCATCATTCCTGAAAGGAGCATTGCACCAATCCACAGCATCCCTTACAGTGTAGCACAGCCCTTGGAGAGGGGCTCTAAAAACTACTACTCTATAATACAAGGAGCGGTTTTATGTCCAAAAAGGTTGGCGTGAGCCGGGAAGAAATGGCTCTGCCCTATTACAAGTATTTCACCCGTCCCCTGGCACCGATGCCGGCCGAAAAGCTGGCGGTGCTGCAGGGCGGACCCAACCCCATCCCGGCGGTGCCCTTTTCCAAGCGCAATCTCTTTCTGAGCGGCCAGGATCAGGACTACTGCCAGGTGGGCTACGGCGTCTCCCCCGACGGCACCGGCTTTGTCTGCAACAAGACCTACATGCCCGGTGTCACCTCCGAGATGCTGGACTGGTGGTTTCCCTGGCACAGCGTGGGCTCCGACCTGCGCTACAAGATCTGGGACCCCGAGGACCACTACTTTGCCCGGGCGGACCGGGCAGACTATGTCTGCGACCCCGCCGTGCCCATGCGGCAGAAGACCTGGAACGTGAACCACTACATCATGGAGGATGTGGGCCCCGGCCCCGACTTCCTCAAGCTCTGCTTCAAGAGCCCCGAAGGGCTGGGCTATGACCCGGCACTGGTGGGTACCGACCAGTGCACCTCGATGGTCTGCGCCATCGGGGAGGGCGGCTGCCCCGCGGCCATGACCCACAAGTGGTTCCCCTACCAGGACGGCGTTCTCTTCCTGTCCCGGTTCTGGATCGGCTATGCCCTGGTGGACGGCGAGTTCCGCAAGATTCTGCCCGAGGAGGCCCGGGTTCCCGATCTGGTGCCCAAAGGACTGTTCGGCCATAACATCAAGGAGTTTACCAATCTGGCCAGCATCCTGCCCGAAGTCTTTGCCGAGGAAGGCAACAAGCCGCTGTAATCTCTGATTTTACCCCAAGGGGCTGTTGCAAAACGAAAGTTGAGCAGCAGCCCCATTTTCATGGCGATTTCTGTTGAAAACTCCATTCCGGA
>CALWNP010000009.1 GCA_944382835.1 uncultured Gemmiger sp. | reverse complement strand
CCGGTGGTGCCGCCGATCTCGGTGATGACCACGTCGGCCTCGGTGCTCTTGGCCAGGTTGTAGATATAGCTCTTGATTTCGTTGGTGATGTGGGGGATGATCTGGACGGTCTGACCCAGGTAGGCGCCCTGGCGCTCCTTGTTCAGGACGTTCCAGTAGACCTTGCCGGTGGTCAGGTTGGAGTATTTGTTCAGGTTCTCGTCGGTGAACCGCTCATAGTGCCCCAGGTCCAGGTCGGTTTCGGTTCCGTCGTCGGTGACAAAGACCTCGCCATGCTGCAGGGGGCTCATGGTGCCGGGGTCCACGTTGATGTAGGGATCCAGCTTCTGGGATGCCACCTTCAGGCCGCGGGTTTTGAGCAGCCGGCCCAGGCTGGCCGCCGTGATGCCTTTGCCCAGCCCGGAAACGACGCCGCCGGTGACAAATACGTATTTAGTCGCCATCTTAAAACATCCTCCCAATCAGGTTGAAAACACATATACCAGTATTATACACCATCCCGGGGCAGGATGGCAAGGGCCTTTGTGGAGGGCAGCCGCAGCACTTGTGGAGGGCAGCCGCAGCAAAACAGCCGCACAGGGATTTTCCCTGTGCGGCTGTGCGGTTATTCGGTTTCGGCTTCCTCCAGGATGGCCTCGGCCACGGTGCCCCGGCTGGAGCGGGTGTCCATCGCCCGCTTCTCGATGAGGCGGTGGGCTTCGGCCTCGGTGTAGCCCTTCTTTTCAATCAGATAGCATTTGGCGCGGTCCACCAGCCGTAGCTGGGCAATCTTGTCCAACAGCTTGGCGTTTTCCGCCCGCAGATGGTCCAGCCGCTTGTAACAGCTGGCGGCAATCTGCACCGCCTGCTGGAACTGGACCCCGGTAAAGGGCTTGCCCAGCACCAGCACGCCGTACTCCTGCATCCGGCCGGCAATCTCGTTGGCGGTGCCGCTCTTGGTCATCAGCACCACCCCGGCATGGCTTTTTTCGGCGGCAAACACCCCCAGCTCATGCCCGAACTCGTCGGGCAGCGGGGCGTTGATCAGCACCACCTCAAAATCCTTGTCACCGATCTGACGCCGTGCCTCCCCGCCGCTGGCCACGATGACCGGGCGGGTGTATCCCAAATCCGCAATGTGTTTGGCGAGGTATTCGTTGGCGTTTTTCCCCGCCGATGCGATCAATGCCAAACCCATACAGCCCCTCCTTTCCCCGTTTGATGAGAGGTTCCGGCACGATCAGATGATCCGGAAGCAGTGTTCCCGCTCCCAGGCGGCCGGGTCGGAGGCGCACTCAAAGGCGTGGCAGAGCTGGGTCTGGTACTCGAAGTATTTGTTGGCCAGGGCGATGGGCAGCTCAGCGGCGATGAAATCGCTGGAGGCCGCCACCGTGATGGCCTCCCGCAGGGTGCGGGGCAGGCTTTCCAGCCCTTCGGTGGCGCTGTGGTGGAAGAGGTTGCGGTTGACCGGGGCGGGCAGCACCATCTCCTTCTTGATGCCGTCCAGGCCGGCGGCCAGGATCAGCCCGATGACCAGATAGGGGTTGCCCGAGGGGTCGGGGCTGCGCAGCTCCACCCGGCAGAACTGCCCCTTGGCCGAGGGCAGCCGCACCAGCTGACTGCGGTTCTGGCGGCTCCAGCTCACATACTGGGGCGCCTCGCAGGAGCCAAAGCGGTTGTAGCTGTTGGGCACCGGGTTGCAGAAGGCGGTCAGCTCCCGGGCATGGGCCAGAATGCCGGCGATGAAATGCCCGGCCTCGCTGTTGGGATCGATGTCCCCCTCAAAGAGGTTGCGGCCGTCCCGGTGGATGGAGATGTTCACATGCAGCCCGCTGCCGGCCTGATCGGGCAGCGGCTTGGGCATGAAGCTGGCAAAGAGACCGTTGCGGTTGGCGATGGCCTTGACGGTGCTCTTGAAGGTGTTCAGGTTGTCGGCGGACTGCAGGGCGGTGGCGTACATGAAGTCCACCTCGTTCTGGCCGTAGCCGCTCTCGTGGTGGCTGTGCTGGGGCCGCAGGCCCAGATCCTCCATGGCAAAGCAGATCTCCCGCCGGATGTTCTCCGCCTTGTCCAGGGGAGCAATGTCAAAGTAGCCGCCCCGGTCCATGGGGATGTGGGTGGGGTTGCCCAGATCGTCGGTCTCAAAGAGATAGAACTCGCACTCACAGCCCACATCGCAGACCAATCCCATCTCCTTGGCCCGGTCCACCACCGACTGCAGATAGCCGCGGCAGTTGCCCTCAAAGGGCTTGCCGTCGGGCAGGGTGATGTCGCAGTACATCCGCATGACCCGGCCCTCGGTGGGGCGCCAGGGCAGGATGGACATGGTATCGGGATCGGGCCAGAGGACCAGATCGCTCTCCTCGGTATTCATGAACCCCGCGATGGAGGAACCGTCAAAGCAAACCCCCTGTTCAAAGGCGTAAGGCAACTCGCTGGCAAAAACCGAGATGTTCTTTTGGTTGCCAAAGATGTCGCAGAAGGTCAGCCGGACAAATTTGACGTCGTTGTCCTCCACGTAGTTCAGAATGTCCTGTGCAGTGCGTTTCATAAAAGATCCTCCGTTGTTGCCCCAAAAGCCCGAAAGGCCCACCAGTCCGGTGAGCCTTTCGGTCAGGTGTAAAAATGGAAAGAGAAGAAAGAGAATGGCCTTGGTAATGTGGCTGCTGACTTACTCGGTGTAGTACAGCATCCGGCTGTAGCAGGGCAGCGGCCAGTAATCCTCGCCGCACAGTTCCTCGGCGTCATCCGCCGCGGCACGCAGCCGGGCCATGGCGGGCAGCACTTCGTCGTGGAAGGCATGGGCCTTGGCGGTCTCATCGGTCATGGCGCAGACCTTGTCGGTGACCTCCTTCAGGGCATCGGCGGCATCCGACATCTCGTCGGTGTAGCCGGCCAGGGAGGTGAGCAGCTTGACCTCGGCGCGGGTGGAAATGCCCTCGCTCACCGCGGTCTTGGCGGCAGCGGCACCGGCAACGGTGTCGGCGTACTCGGTCACAGCAGGGATCAGCTGCTTGTTGGCGATCTTGAGCATGGTCCGGGCTTCGATGTTGATGATCTTGGAGTAATGCTCCATCTCCACCTCGTAGCGGGAGAGCATCTCGGTCTTGGTCAGAACGCCGAACTCCTCCATCAGGGCGATGTTCTTCTCGTCCTTCAGGGCGACCATGGCATCGGGGGTGCACTTGCGGTTGGGCAGGCCGCGGCGCTCGGCCTCAGCCTCCCAGGCCTCGGAATAGCCGTTGCCGTTGAAGATGACCCGGCGATGGTCGTTCAGGGTCTTCTTGACCCAGGCAGCCGCAGCGCACTCGAAGTCGGCGGCGCCCTCGGTGGCCTCCACGAACTCCTTCAGTTCCTTGGCCACAGCGGTGTTCAGGATGGAGTTGGTGTCGGACAGGTTCTCGGCAGAGCCGGGCATACGGAACTCAAACTTGTTGCCGGTGAAGGCGAAGGGAGAGGTCCGGTTGCGGTCGGTGGTGTCCTTGCTGAACTTGGGCAGAACGTCGACACCCAGGTCCATCTTCATCCGGACAGGGCCGGCGTAGGGAGAATCGGTGCAGACGGCATCGATGACCGCTTCCAGCTCCTCGCCCACGAAGATGGAGATGATGGCCGGCGGCGCCTCGTTGGCGCCCAGACGGTGATCGTTGCCCGGGGTGGCCACAGCGGTGCGCAGCAGATCGGCGTACTCGTCGATGGCCTTGACAACAGCGGACAGGAAGACCATGAACTGCAGGTTCTCCATCGGGGTCTCGCCGGGATCCAGCAGGTTCTCGTCCTTGGTGCCCAGGGACCAGTTGTTGTGCTTGCCGCTGCCGTTGACACCCTCGAAGGGCTTCTCATGCAGCAGGCAGACCAGACCATGCTTGGAGGCGATCTTCTTCATCATCTCCATGGTCAGCAGGTTGTGGTCGATGGCGACGTTGGTGGTATCAAAGATGGGGGCCAGCTCATGCTGAGCGGGGGCCACCTCGTTGTGCTTGGTCTTGGCGGGGATGCCCAGCTTCCACAGCTCTTCGTCCAGTTCCTTCATGAACTCGGAGACGCAGGGGCGGATCACGCCGAAGTAGTGCTCTTCCAGTTCCTGGCCCTTGGAGGGAGCGGAACCGAAGAGGGTGCGGCCGGTCAGGACGATGTCCAGACGCTTCTGGTAGTCCTCCTTGCGGATGAGGAAGTACTCCTGCTCGGGGCCGACGGTGGTGGAAACCCGGTCCACGTCCTTGCCGAAGAGCTTCAGCACGCGGCAGGCCTGATCCGAGATCGCCTGCATCGAGCGCAGCAGGGGGGTCTTCTTGTCCAGCGCCTCGCCGGTGTAGGAGCAGAAGGCGGTGGGGATGCAGAGCACATCGTCCTTGACGAAGGCGTAGCTGGTGGGATCCCAGGCGGTGTAGCCGCGGGCCTCAGCGGTGGCGCGCAGGCCGCCGGAGGGGAAGGAGGAGGCATCCGGCTCGCCCTTGATGAGCTCCTTGCCGGAGAACTCCATGATGGCGGTGCCGTCCGGCTGGGGGCTGACAAAACCGTCATGCTTTTCACTGGTGATGCCGGTCAGAGGCTGGAACCAGTGGGTGTAGTGGGTGGCGCCCTGCTCAATGGCCCAGCGCTTCATGACGCTGGCCACGACGTTGGCCACATCCAGATCCAGAGGCTGACCCTTTTCGATGGTCGCCTTCAGGCTCTTATAGGTCGAGCTGGGGAGCCGTTCCCGCATCTCGTGTTCGTTGAAAACTTTGCTGCCGTAGAGTTCCATGACGGTTGCTGCCATACTTCTTACTCCTTTACCTCCGATTGTTCGGGCTCGCAAAATGCCCGTACAACCAAGGGCGCTGCGAATAAACCATTCGCAGCGCCCTTGCTGTTATGCACCTATTATACGGGCTGTGCTGCAAAATTGCAACTGGCGCTTTGACGAAAATCCCCGGTTTCCGCCCTGGAAAAAATAGCTGTTTTCGCCAGAATTACAGCGCCGGAGAGAAAACCGGGGGCCGCCGGGCCCCAAGAGGGACAAAAACCGGTCTGTCAGACCTTTCCCACCGTGTTGCGGGTGAGACGGCGGGCTCTGCGGTAGCCGCCCAGGGTCAGCAGAATCCCCACCAGGCTGATGGCGTCGGAAATCCGCCAGTACCACAGCCCGGTAAAGCGGATTTGGGCGCTGCCGTTCCAGCCGGCGGGCAGGGTCACGGTGAGGTAGCCCTCCTGCTGGCCCAGCACCGCGCCGTCTGTGGCGGTCAGTTGGTAGCCGGGGTAGGCGAAGAGGGGCAGCACCACGGTGCCGGGCTGGTCGGTGGTGTTGTGGGCGGAGAAGGTCACGGTCAGGCCGTCCTTGGCGTAGTCGGCGCACTCCACCCCTTCCGAGAAGCTGGGGGCCAGGTGTCCCCACAGGTCGGTGGTCTCCTCCACCGCGGCGGTGGGCAGGTATTCGCCGCCGCCCACCTGGTCGGGCAGGTTGTCGATGGCGGCCAGGCTCTGGTAGCTGACCACCTCGCTGTTGCGGCAGACCTCATAGAGGATCTGCCCCGCGGGCAGGGCGGTGAAGAAGAGCAGGGCGGCGATGGAGAGGGTGACCATCCGCACCCGCCGGGCCCGGCCCAGCACCACCAGGGCGCAGCAGCTGCAGCCCACCAGCAGCAGGGTGCCAACCCCGAGGAACCGCCAGGCAAACTGCAGCTTGCCCAGAATGCGGGAAAAGACGCTCCGGGTCAGGGCCAGTTCATACCAGGGGAAGAGGGTGCTGGCCATCCAGAGGGAGAGGGCCGCAAAGGCGAAACAGTAGCCGCCGATGCGCAGCGCCCGGTGATCGGCCCGCTTGAGGGCGGGGTCCAGCAGCACCAGCAGGAAGAGCCCGGCCCCAAAGGCCAGCACGGTGCCCACCGACAGCGGCATCTCGTCCATCATCCCCAGGGCCAGGGAATCCGAGACGCCGGTGCCGCCGAACATCATGAAGATCTGGGCGGGGAAGGCGGCGCTGTCCTGCAGCGCCGAGGCGTCGTATTTGCCGCTGATGTTGCAGACCCCCAGGGCCATGTACTGCAGCAGCGGCACCAGGAACCAGAGGTTCCAGACCAGGGCGGCCCCCACCGCCTTGCACAGGGCGGGCAGCACCGGCCGGGTAAAGGTCTGCCGGAACCGCACCAGGCAGAAGATCGCCACAAAGAGGGCGGCCATCTCGGTGGTCAGCAGATGGGTCTGCAGCAGCCCGGTGAAGCCGATGGCCAGGGACAGCCAGCACCAGGGGGCGGAGCGGCGGTCGGTTTTCCGCTCCTGGGTGTAGATCCGCCACAGGCCGTAGAGAACCAACGGCAGAAAGACCATGGCCGAGTACTCTCCCACGGCGGCCCGGACAAAGACGTTGGTCAGCCGATAGAAGGAGAGGACATAGAGGGCGGTGCCCACCAGCGCCACCCGGGCGCTGCCCAGCATCCGGCCCAGCACATAGTGGGTGATCAGGGCGGTGGCCGCCGTGATGACCAGCAGGTAGAGCCGGTAGACGGTCTCGAGACTGAAGCCCAGAATCCGCAGCACCGCCGCCGGGTAGAGCAGCAGGTCGGAATACATCAGGCTGAAGGGATAGCCCTTGTCGTTGACGATGGCCGGGTCCAGCCGCACCGGGAACTGCCCGGCCAGCAGGCCGTTTTTCAGCCCCTCGATGCGGGTCAGGTGGATGGACAGGTCATGGCCGTAGGGCAGATAGCCCAGCCCCAGGGGCAGACAGGCAAAGAGCACAATGCCGGCCAGGGCCAGGGCGGTGTACCGGCTGCGCACCCCCCGGATGGGGAAGGGCAGCCGCCGCTTCCAGAGCAGCAGCAGATAGTCGGCCAGCACAAAAAAGACCAGGGCCGACAAAAACCGCACATAGGCATACCCGTGGGTGGGGGTCAGCTGGACGCCGGTGATATACATGACCCGGCCCTCCCCGCAGTCGGCGGAAAACTGCAGCTGGGCGGTCTCGCAGCCGTGGGGCATCCAGAGGCTGAAGACGGTCCGGGTCCGGGCCGCCGGCAGGGTGATGGGGTCATATTGGGCGGTGGGCATGATCTCGTTGACAAAGGTGGCCGAACCGTCGTTGCCATTGGTGACATAGGTGATGGACACCTGGTAGCTGCCGGGCGCAATGTCAATCCAGCGGGTGGTGGCAAAGACGCCGGTGTAATTCTCGATCCGGGCCCCCCGCCCGTCGTTGGTGCACTGCTCGATGTAGGGGATGATCAGGTCGGGGGTCACATCCACCGCCTGGCCGCTGCGATAGTCCCCCGCAAAGCGCACCAGCAGAAAGACTGCTTCCACCAGCAGCAGGGCTGCAACCAACCAGTTCCGCCGCAGGTTGCGTGGGGAAAAAAGTGCTTTGAGATGTTGCATATTGATACTCCATTTCACACACGGGCTTTATCAAAAGTATACGCGATTGCAGGACAATGCGCAAGCGTGATATACTGTTTTTACACAGGAAAGGGGCGTGTACAGGATGGAAATTGAGCGCAAGTGGATGGTGACGGGCTGGCCGGAGGGCCGTACCCCGTCCCAGGTGTACCAGATGGACCAGGGGTACATCTCGGTGCGGCCCACGGTGCGGATCCGGCGGGAGGCGCTGGAGGGCGGACCGACCGCCCTGGTGCTCTGCTTCAAGGGGGCGGGCACCCTCAGCCGGGAGGAGATCGAGACCGAGATCGACGCCGAACTCTTCGGCAAGCTGGAACACCTGATCGGTAAGCCGCTGATCCGCAAGGAGCGCCGGGGCTACCCGCTGCCGGGGGGCCTGACGCTGGAGGTGAACGAGGTGGACCACGGCCAGCCGGGGGCCTTCTTCTACGCCGAGGTGGAGTTTGCCACCGAGGACCAGGCCCGGGCCTGGCAGCCCGCCGAGGCCGGACTGCAAGACTACCTGACCGACGAGGTCACCGGGGTGCCCGGCGCCAGCATGGGGGAATACTGGGAACGCACCCGGGGCTGACCCCGCACCGCATCAGAAAAAAATCCGCCCGCCGCTTTCCCACAGAAGGAAGGCGGCGGGCGGATGTCTTTTGCGGATGGGTCAGGGGACGGGCAGCTCCAGGGTGACCCGGGCGCCGAAGCGGTCCTTCCGGTTGCCGATGCACAGCCGGCCGCCCTGCTCCTCCGCCACCGTCCGGGCAAAGCAGAGCCCCAGCCCCTGGTGGCCGTCGGCGGGGCGGGCGGAGTCGCCGGTGTAAAAGAGACGGCCCGCCTTCTCCAGCGCCTCGGGGGAAAAGCCGGGGCCGGTGTCCTCCACCGTGAACCGGAGGAACCCGGCGGCCTCGGTGCAGCCCAGGGTCACGGTGCCCCCGGCGGGGGTGTGGCGGGCGGCGTTGTCCAGCAGGTTGTCCACCGCCCGGGCCAGCCGGGGCAGGCTGGCCTCCACCGTCCGGTCGGCGGGCAGGGCGTTTTGCAGCACAAAGTTCACCCGGCCCGGCGCACAGAGGGCGCGCCCGGTGCGGGCGCGGGCGTCCAGAAACTCGTCCACCCGGATGGCGGTGCGGGCCCCCACCGGGCTGCCCGCCGTGATGGCCCGCAGCTCGGCCAGATAGCGCCGGGCGTGGTCGGCCCCCCGCAGGATGTCCCGGGCACACTGGGCCTGGGCGGGGGAGAGGTCGTCCTCGGCCAGCAGCTCGGCGTTGCCCGCAATCACCGTCAACGGGGTTTTCAGATCGTGGGCCAGGGCGCGGATCTGGTCGGTGCGCTGGGCCTCGGCGCTCCACTGGGCCTGCAGGCTGTCGGCCAGTGCCCGGCGCAGCTGCTGCATGGCGGCCAGGGCGTCATCCAGCTCCCGGATGTTGCCCCGCCCCAGATCGGGGCCGTCCAGCTCCCCGGCGGCAATCCGCCGGCAGGCGGTTTTCAGGGCACCGATGTCGGCCTCCACCCGCCGTCCGGCCACCCGGGCGTTGAGCAGCACCACCGCCCCCAGCAAAAGGGCCAGCAGCACCAGGTAGCAGCTTTGAAAGTCGGGCAGCAGACGCCGCAGCGCCGGGTTGGCGTAGGGCACCGCATAGTCGTACTGGAGCAGGCAGACGCTGCCGTCCGCCAGATCCACCCGGAGATGGTACTGGGCATAGCCCAGGTTGCCGCTGCCGCCGTGCCAGGCGTTGCGGGCGATCTTGAGATGCCAGCGGTCCATGTTGGTGGCCAGCACGGTGTCGGAACCGGGCTCTGCAAACAGGACATACCGGCACAGAGGGTCCAGCAGATCTGGGGAGAAGGTGGCGGCGGTCTCGGTTTCCAGCCGGGGCACCGCCGCGGCGCAGGCGTCGGCGGCGGTGGAGGCGGGCAGCAGGAGGCCTTGCAGCAGCCAGAGCAGGACCAGCCACCACAGCATCACAACCGCAAGACAGCACAGGCCGGTGGTGAGCAGATAGCGCACAAAGAGGGTGCGCAGCCGGGGACGATGGACCATGGCAGTCTCCTTTCAGCAGTCGGCGCGCCAGCGATAGCCCATCCCCCAGACCGTTTCGATGGGGACCGGGTCCAGGCCGGCGGCCCGCAGCTTGGCCCGGATGTTCTTCACATGTTCGGTGATGGCGCTCTGGTCGGCGCTGCCGTCAAAGCCGAAGACCGCCTCATAGATCTGTTCCTTGCCGAAGGTCCGCCCGGGATGGAGGGCCAGATATTCACAGATGGCGTACTCCCCGCGGGTCAGGTGGATGGGGGCGTCCCCCACCGCGGCGGTCCGGGCCGAGAGGTCCAGGGTCAGCCCGCCCCGGCACAGGCGGTGGGCGGCCTGCCCCGGCACCCGGGCGGCGCGGCGGAGATGGGCTGCCACCCGGGCCCGCAGCTCGGCCAGACGGAAGGGTTTGAGCAGGTAGTCATCCGCCCCGATGCCCAGCCCGGTCAGCACGTCGGCCTCCTCGGCCCGGGCGGTGAGAAAGAGGATGGGGGCGTCGGTCAGGCTGCGGATGCGCCGGCAGGCGGCAAATCCGTCCTCCCCCGGCATCATCACATCCAGCAGGATACAGTCCGCCCAGCGGCAGTTCTCCTGCCCGGCCTCGCTGCCCCGCTGCAGCGTCCTGACCTGGTGGCCGTCGCGGGTCAGCGCGGTGGCGAGCAGACGGCAGAGATCGGGGTCATCATCAATCGCAAGAATATGGGCCATGGGTTTCCTCCACACAGATTATCGGACCGTCAGCACCAGCCAGGACAGGGCGTAGAGCAGGTAGACATGGGCGGGATAGAACAGGTAAAAGAGCCGCTTGAGCCCGGCGCCCCGCTGCCCGTTGTAGCGCAGCATCAGCAGCCCGGCCAGGATGCCGTACCACTCGTAGTAGTCTGTGAACATCAGGCTCCAGTGGAACCCGGAGGTGGCGGCAAGGCTCAGCGCCACAAAGAGAAAGTCGGTGGCAAAGGTCCAGAGCATCCAGACCACCACCTGGACCCGGCGGTTTTCCCGGAAGAGGTAGAGCAGCACCCCGCCCAGCAGATAGTTCCAGCCACCGTCGGTGAGGAAGGCCCAGTTGGGCAGCACCGAAAAGCTCAGCGGCACCAACACCGCCGCTGCGGCGGGCACCATCCCCACAAACCCGGCCACCAGGAAGGGCCAGATGACCGGAAGAAGCACCGCCGCCAGCCCCCGCCCCCAGCGCCGGGCGCGGAGCCAGTCAATGCCCTGCCAGAGGATGCAGAGGAGGACAAAGTCCATGAAGATGCCGTTGAGGGGATAAAACCCGTCGGGCCGCACCCCGATCCCCCGGTACGCCATGAGATAGACAAGAAATCCCATGACGGCGGCAATGCCGTAGATCCGCAGAAAATAGCGCTTGCGGTCATGGGTGTGGACAAAGCCCTCCACCGTGCAAAAGAGGAAGAGCGGCGCCGAGAGCCGCCCCAGCATGGAAAACCAGGGCGGGATGGCGCCGGTGAACTGGAAGAAATACTGGATGTGGTCCATCAGCATGAGGAGAAGGGCGATGAGTTTGAGGGCGGTGCCGGAAAGCCCGGCCCGTTTGACGGTCAGCATCTGACAAAATCCTTTCTGTACGGCCAGACGATAGCCCGGTCGGTGATACTCCCAGTGTACCAGCCATTTGTCAGGAAATCATAAGGAAAATCAAAAGGAAAATCATAAGGAAATACCAAAGACAATGTTGTAGAGAAGGATTATCAAGGGCGGATGCCCTTGATTCTCAATCCATACCTTGCTCAAAGGGCCCGTCAAGGGTGGGCCCTTTGAGGAGTCCAGGGCTTACAGCCCTGGCCGTGCGTCCACCGCATCGGAACGGTGGGACTTTTTCGGTTCCTTTTTGGTCACAAAAAGGAACAACCCTTCGGCAGGCAGCCGTCTTCGCGGCGGTCCGCAAACACCTCCCCTTCGGCAGGCAGCCGCTTTCTCGGAGGTCCTCGACCTCCAAACAGCCCCGGACGCCTCCCGCCCCCAAGAAAGCGCCGCCGCACAAAAAACCGCAGGCGGACCAAAAGGCCCGCCTGCCGGGATTATTTGGTTTCCTCGATGGTGTAGGTGAAGCCGTACTCCTTCTGCAGCTCCTTCACGGCGGGCTCGCAGTCCTCAATGAAGGTGGGGGAGTAAACGCTCTGGCCGTTGTGGGCCTTCTTGTACTCCTCCACGATCTGGTTCAGCTTGACCCAGCCTTCGTTGGCCTTGGCCTCGTCCATCTCCTTGGGAAAATCGATCAGAAACTCGCGGTGCTTGGGAATCCGTGCTTTCATAAAGATACACTCCTGTAATTTCTTTTATAAAATATACATATTGTATATTTTGGCGTCTCAGGCCAGGCCAAAGACCCGGCGGGCATTGGCGGCGGTCAGGGTCAGCACCGCCTGGGGGTCCATCTCCCAGAGCTGGCCGATCTTTTCCGCCACATGGACGATGTTGCGGCTGTCGTTGCGGCTGCCGCGCACCGGTTCGGGGGACATGTAGGGGCAGTCGGTCTCCAGCACCACCGCCTGGTGGGGGATAGCCGCCAGCACCCGCTGGGCCCGCTTGGCGTTTTTGTAGGTGGCGGCCCCGCCAAAGCCCAGGCAGAGCCCCTGGTCCACCAGCCAGGCGGCGTCCTCGGGGCTGCCGCTGTAACAGTGCAGCACCCCGCGGGGTCTGTACTTCCGCAGCAGCTCGTAGACCTCGGCGTGGGCCTCCCGGTCATGGATGGAAACCGGCAGGTCCAGCTCGGCGGCCAGGGCCAGCTGGGCCTCAAAGAGCTCGTACTGTTCCCGGGCGGGGAGGGGCCAGTGATGATCCAGCCCGATCTCTCCCACCGCAATCACCGCCCCGTCCTCAAACAGCGGGCGCAGGGCGGCCAGCTCAGCCCGCCAGTCCCCGCCGTAGACCGCCACGGTGGGGGCGTCCGCCTCCCCCAGGCTCTCGGGATGGATGCCCAGAGCGGCGTGGAAGTAAGGATACCGGTGGGCCAGCGCCAGCACGCCGGGGGCGTCGCCGGAATGGGTGGCACACTCCAGCACCCCCACCACCCCGGCCTGGGGCAGGGCGGCCAGCAGTGTGTCGCGGTCGGGGTTGAACTGCCCCGAACAGTAGTGGGCGTGGGTGTCAAAGATGTCCTGCATGGAGGGTTCCTTTCGTCAGGTCAGGGCGGGGCGCCGGGCCGGCTTGTTCACCAGCCAGATGCCGCCGCAGACCAGGATCAGTGCCGCCAGATACTGCCACTCAAAGAGGGGTTCGCCGTTGAGCACCGCCGAGAGCAGCACCGTCACCACCGGGATCAGCAGCCCAAAGACGCTGATCCGGGAGACCGGGTTGTTTTTCATCAGCAGCGCCCAGAGCAGATACCCTGCCGCCGAGACAAAGGCCAGGTAGAGCAGGGAGGGGATGCCGGCAGGGCTGGCGGGATGCAGTCTGCCCCCCAGGGCAAAGCCCACCACGGCCAGGGCGAAACCGCCCACCCCCAGATTGATGCAGCAGACGGCAAAGCTGTCGGCCTTGTGGGTCACCGCCTTGTTCCAGGGCCCGGCACAGGCAACGATGGCCGAGGCGATGAGCATGGCGGCGATGCCCCGGGCCTGGCCGCCGCCGTGGTTGCCCAGGGTGGCCACCAGCACCCCGCCAAAGCCCAGAACACAGCCCAGCGCCTTGCGCAGGTTGAGCCGGTCGGCCTGACCGTAGAGGAAATGGGCCAGAATGACCCCCATGAAACTCTGGGTGCAGTTGAGGATGCTGCCGAAGGCGCCGGTGAGCAGGGCCACGGCGGAATAGTAGAAGAAGTACTGGGCCGCGGTCTGCCACAGACCCAGGGCCGCACACTGGACCAGCACCCGGCCCCGGGGCATGGGCAGCGGCCGGCGCTGCAAGGCACTGCCGAAGACCCAGACCAGCAGACTGCCGATCATGAACCGCACCCCGGCAAAGCAGAGGATGGAGGGGGTGTCGGCGGCGTCGATGGCAAAGAGCCGGTAGCCCATCTTGATAAAGGGGAAGGCCGTTCCCCACAGAATGTTGCAGATCACCGCCAGCGCCACCGCGGCCGCCGGAAGGGCGAACAGGGCGTCCAGACGGGACCCGGACGATCTTTCGGGCAAAGGGAAAACCTCACTTCAAAGGGATGTCGGGCGGTTTCTCAGTGGATGCGGGTGCCCACCGGCACGTCCTCGCCAAAGAAGGCGATGGAGCAGCCGCCGTCGGCGGTGTCGGCCGCCACGATCATGCCCTCGCTCACATACTTGCCCTTCATCATGGGACGGGGGGCCAGGTTGGCCACGATGGGAAGACGCTTGCCCACCAGGTCCTCCGGCTTGTACCACTTGGCAATGCCGGACAGGATGCAGCGCTCCCGCTCGCCGTCAAAGACGGTCAGATGCAGCAGCTTCTTGCTCTCCTTCATCGCCTCGCAGGCGCGCACCTCGGCCACCCGCAGCTCCACCTTGCAGAACTCGTCAAAGCTGATCTCGGGCTCATGCTCCCCGATCTCGGCCACCGGGGCGGCGGGTTTCTCCGCCGGCTTCTCGGCGGGGGCGGCAGCGGCCTTGGCCTTGGCTTCCAGCGCTTCCAGCTCCACCAGTTCCTTGGCGGCATCAATCCGCGGGAAGATGTTGGCACCCTTGTGCAGGGTGGCGGTGGCGGGCATGGCGCCGAAGTTGGCGGCGCTGTCCCAGGTCTTCAGCTCGTCGGCCACACCCAGCTGCTCAAAGATCTTGACGCAGGTGGTGGGGGTGAAGGGCTGCAGCAGCACGGTGCAGATCCGCAGCACCTCGGCCAGGTTGTACAGCACCCGGGCCAGACGGGGCCGGTCGGATTCCTGCTTGGCCAGCACCCAGGGGGCGGTCTCGTCGATGTACTTGTTGGCCCGGGCGATCACCGCAAAGATGTCGGCCAGGGCGTTCTGGAAGGCGTACTTCTCCATGTCCGCCTCGTACTTGTCCCGCAGCGCCTTGGCCATGGCCAGCAGCTCGGCGTCCTCGGGACCTTCGGCCTGCTCCGCCGGCAGGGTGCCGCCAAAGTACTTGTCCGCCATGGCGGTGGTGCGGGAGAGCAGGTTGCCCAGGTCGTTGGCCAGATCCATGTTGATCCGGTTGATCAGCAGCTCGTTGGAGAAGTTGCCGTCGGTGCCGAAGGGGAAGTCCCGCAGCAGGAAGTAGCGCAGGGCGTCGGCACTGTACCGCTCGGCCAGGATGTAGGGGTCCACCACATTGCCCTTGGACTTGGACATCTTGCCGCCGTCCAGCAGCAGCCAGCCGTGGCCGAAGACATGCTTGGGCAGCGGCATATCCATGCTCATGAGCATGGCGGGCCAGATGATGGAGTGGAACCGGACAATCTCCTTGCCGATGAAGTGGACATCGGCGGGCCAGTACTTCTCGTAATCGCTGTCGGGATAGCGGTCGTTCATGAAGCCCAGGGCGGTGGTGTAGTTGAAGAGGGCGTCAATCCAGACATAGACCACATGCTTGGGGTCAAAGTCCACCGGGATGCCCCACTTGAAGCTGGTGCGGGAGACACACAGGTCGTCCAGGCCGGGATCGATGAAGTTGTGCACCATCTCGTTGACCCGGGACCGGGGCAGCAGGAAGTCGGTGTTCACCAGCAGATCCCGCACCCGGTCGGCGTACTTGGACAGACGGAAGAAGTAGGCTTCCTCCTCGGCGTCCACCACCGGACGGCCGCAGTCGGGGCAGCAGCCGTTGACCAGCTGGCTCTCGGTCCAGAAGCTCTCGCAGGGGGTGCAGTACTTGCCCTTGTAGGTGCCTTTGTAGATGTCGCCCTTCTCGTACATCTTCTTGAAGATCTTCTGGATGGCGGACACATGGTAGTCGTCGGTGGTGCGGATGAACCGGTCGTAGCTGATGTTCATCAGCTTCCACAGGTCCTTGACCCCGCGGGGGCCCTCCACGATGTTGTCCACAAACTGCTTGGGGGTGACGCCGGCCTCGGTGGCCTTGTTCTCGATCTTCTGGCCGTGCTCGTCGGTGCCGGTCAGGAACATGACATCATAGCCCTGCAGCCGCTTGTACCGGGCCATGGCGTCGGTGGCCACGGTGCAGTAGGTGTGGCCGATGTGCAGCTTGTCGCTGGGATAGTAGATGGGGGTGGTGATGTAGAATTTTTTCTTTTCCATATCTCTCAAAACCTTTCACAAGATTCACAATAAACCTCAGAAGCCGATGGGGGTGACCCCGCAGGCCCGCAGGGCGTTTTTGCACAGCACCTCGGTGCTGTCCAGAAAAAAGTCGCCCAGCCCTTCGTCCCGCTTGACCAGGCTCAGCTCGGTGCAGCCCAGCACGGCGCGGTCGCAGCCCTGGGCCCGCAGGTCGTCGGCCGCGGCGTTGAACAGCGCCATGTCGGCCCGGCGCCCCTTCTTGATCTGGTCGTAGATCACCGTCATGATACCCTTCTGGTGCTCGGCCGAGGGGGCCGCCCAGCCCAGACCGGCGTCCCGGCAGGCGATCTGGTAGGTCTCGGCCTGCAGGGTGCCGTCGGTGGCCAGGATGCCCAGCTTGTGGCAGCCGTCGGCCTTGGCCTCGGCCACCGTCAGCCGGGGCATGTTCAGCACCGGCACCGGCAGCGCGGCGGCCAGCCGGTCGTAGAAGTAGTGGGCGGTGTTGCAGGGGATGGCCAGCACGGTGGCGCCGTAGGCCACCAGGCTCTGGCCGTCCTGCTCCATGATGGTGAAGGGGTCCTCGTCGCTCTGGCCGGTGATGAAGGCGGTGCGGTCGGGGGTGGAAGCCCGGGAGGAGATCACAATGTCGATGTGGTCCTGGTCCCGGGTGGCGGGGGTGTGGTCAATGAGCATCTGATAGAGATAGCAGCTTGCCGCCGGGCCCAGTCCGCCGAGAATCCCCAGCACCGGATGCCCGGTCTCAAAATGTGCCATACACACCCCTCCCAATTATACCAATACATTTTCATTATATCGCCCTGCCCCGGATTATGCAAGAAGAAATGGCAGGAAGAACCTTTCCTGTGAAAGGGAAAAATCCCGCCCAGGGGATGCCAAAACCGCTGCCATCCTGTATAATAAGAAAAAATACCAACTTGCGGAGAGGGGAGATGGACCGTGATCCGGGTATGGCTGCGGTGGTTGTTCCGGATTGGGATGGCGCTGGCCTCGGCGCTGTTTGTGCTGGGGGGCAGCTGCGGGTGGTATGCCTTTGAGATCGAGCCCTACCGCCTGACGGTGGAGGAGTACCAGCGGGAAGGCCGGCAGGGCCGGGGCGACCGGCTGCGGCTGGTCCAGTTCTCCGACCTGCACATCAAGGAGGACTTCACCTGCCAGGACTTCCGCAAGGTGGTGGAGCGGATCAACGCCCTGGAGCCGGATCTGGTCCTCTTCACCGGGGATCTGTACGACCACTGGACCCGGTACAACGAGGACGAGGAACTGGTGGCGCTGCTGGCCCAGATCCAGGCCCGGGAGGCAAAGGTGGCCATCTGGGGCAACCGGGACTATGTGGGCGGCTCCCAGGACCGGTACGAGGAACTGATGGCCCGGGGCGGGTTCACCCTGCTGTGCAGCGAGAGTACCTTTGTGACCACCGAAGGGGGCAGCCGGATCTTGCTCACCGGGCTGGATGACGGAATGATGGGGGATGCCTATGTGCCGGACCCCCAGGATGTGCCGGCGTCGGATTTCTCGGTGCTGATGGTCCACGAGCCCAACGCGGCGGACAACTTCCTCTCCTACGCCTATGATCTGGTCCTCAGCGGGCACAGCCACGGCGGCCAGATCAACATTCCCTTCCTGCCTGAGATCAACCACGAGGCGGTGTCCTTCACCATCATGGCGGACAAGTACCCCCGGGGTAACTTCTGGCTGGACGAGGACACCATGCTCCACGTCAACACCGGCATCGGCACCACCCACATCTCGGCCCGGCTGGGGGTGGTGCCGGAACTGACGGTCTTTGACCTTTCCCTGTGACAAAAGCAACACCGGGTCCCTGCTCCTGCGGGGGCCCGGCGTATATTGAAAAAGACAGACAAAAGCCCCGGCACCAGAACTTCCGGTGCCGGGGCGGTCTTACTTGATTGGAGTCATAGCCTCATAACCCATGGTCACTATTTTTCGGACTGTCTGCTCATTTTCATGAGGTACCTCAATCTGAAAACTTTTGTGATTACCTTTCTTTTAGATTTCGCCAGAAGAAACATTTGCGAATCCCGGGATTCATGATCTGCTCGGACTGTTCTGGTAAATGGGATTCATTCGTGGGACCGAAACTTCTGATATGCCAGGAAACTTGATACCTTACGACTTACTGGGTCTGGGAGTGGGTCTCTTGGATCTCATACCCGAGAAGTGTTCGACGGATGAAGATTTGCCATAACAACTTGCTTCTGTGAAAGGGGATCGGTCGATTCTCTGCGAGATGGGTTTATGGGGATGATGCCGAGGAAAACTTTCCTCTTACTCGTTGTACATTGGAGTAACTCCTTGTGGATAAGATGTGTGCCGAATCATACGCCATTCGGTGGCGTCTCATGCTCCATTAGAACCATGGGTTACGACCTCTTATTATCGATGGCTTTTACGGTTGCCAGATCGCTTTTTTTGGATCGCTGCATCTTATCTATATTTATGCTGGGGATCGGATTGGCGGCCCCTGGGTCTGCATCTTGGTATTTGTTAGAACCTTACCATCAATGAACTTTTGCTCTTGTACAGGTTACGACCTGCGGCTTTGATGTGGTTCTTTCGCCTCAGCAGGCCCAGGCCCGCCGGTGATGAATGGGATCTTTAAAGTTTGCCATGGGTCTGAGCCTCCTTCCCTGCGAATCCTGCCGGCTTGACCTTTACACGTCTTTCAAGTTTATTCGGTGGCCTTCCAACAAATTCTTTTCGGAGTTCTCGAAGTGCTTCTGAATGATTTCCAGTTTGAAAGATTTCCTTTGATTTCTCTTACAAGAAACCCTTTCCATCTTTCCTTTCCAACGAATTTCGATTTTCTTTCTTCAGAAATTTCTTCCTCAGATGATTTTCAACCTTTTGTCAGCCTGCTTTTGGATTTTTTGGTTCTTCAAAGATTCTTGCGGAATGTCCCGATCCTCTTTTTGATCCATTTGCTTTTTCCCGTTTCGGAAACCCTGAAAAGGATTTCGTACTTTGCAGAATCTGCGGATGAATCCTTTGGATTCTCGTTCCAAACCTGCCGATCTTTGTTTCCCCTTTCAAAACCATCTGCCTGCTGCCCTTTGGGAAAATCTTTGAATTTTACCGGTTATGAAAGAATCTCTTTTCCAATTCCGAACTTCTTTTTCGGAAACCTTACGGGGCTTCTTACTTTAGATGTTCAAGCATTTTCAAAATTTTCCTTCATCCTTTGCAAAATCCCTTTGGATTTTCTTTCCGGATCAGAATACCGATTGTTTCGTTTTTCGGAAACTTCGGAAGATCTCCTTCAAGCTGTCGAATCGAGGTTTTGTTGTGCCTTTACCGATTCTATTGAAAGTGGTCTTTCCTTGGAACCTTTTGTGGTTCCTTATCTCCGGCGGTTTTCTTTCTGTGACTATACTATATCACGGCCCTTAGGCGGTGTCCATTCGCAATCCGGCCAAAGAAATAAGGAATTATTTGTACATATTCAGACTGGAAAGTACATTGACGGATGTGGTATAATGAATTTGTTCGGTGTATCCAAAAATCCTCCGCCCAGGGTTCTGGGCGGGGGATTTGTTGTTGGATCGCTGCTTTTTACATCTTTTCGGGAACGGTGATCTTGAACATCTGCAACACATTGCGGATCACACCCCGCACCGCCAGGCAGAGGGCGATGCGGCCCTGGCGGACATCCGGCTCGGCTTCCAGAATGCGGCAGGCATTGTAGAAGCGGTGGAAGGCGGTGGCCAGGTCGATGACAAAGCGGGTGATGCGGGCGGGGTCATACTTTTCCGCCGCCGCCGCAATCTCGGCGGGGAAGGCGGACAGCAGCCGGATCAGCGCCTGCTCGGTGGGATCGGTGAGCAGGGCGGCGTCCACCGCCTCAGCCCCCGCAAAGGCCACCCCGTTCTCCTCCAGCTTTTTCAGGATGGAGCAGATCCGGGCGTGGGCGTACTGGACATAGTAGACGGGGTTTTCGCTGTCGTTGCGCACCGCCAGATCCAGGTCAAAGTCCAGGGTGGAGGAGCTCTCCCGCTGGTTGAAGAAGAAGCGGGCGGAATCGATGGGCACCTCGTCCAGCAGATCGGTCAGGGTGATGGCCTTGCCGGTGCGCTTGGACATCCGCACCGGTTTGCCGTCCCGCATCAGGTTGACCATCTGCATCAGCACCACGTCCAGCCGGCTGCCGTCCAGCCCCACGGCGTCCATGGCGCCCTTCATCCGGGCCACATGGCCGTGGTGGTCGGCGCCCCAGACGTCGATGGCCTTGTCAAAGCCCCGGACCGCCAGCTTGTTATAATGGTAGGCGATGTCGGCGGCAAAGTAGGTGGGGATGCCGTTGGCCCGGACCAGCACCTCGTCCTTGGCCTCCTCCTCGGTGCCGTCCTCGGTCTTCTTCTTGTTGGCAACCCCGTACTTGCTGCTGTACTGGGCGCTGCGGTACATGATGGCGCCGTCCTCGGCCTTGTAGCAGGCGCCGGTGGCCAGCAGCTTGTCCACCACGGCCTGCACCGCGCCGGACTCGTGCAGGGTGCTCTCGGGGAACCAGACATCGTACTGGATGCGGTACTTGCCCAGATCCCGGCGCAGCCCCTCGATGTTCTTGGGCAGGGCGTCGGCGGTGATGTCCTTCTTCAGGGTCTCAAAGTCGGCGTTCACATAGGCATCGCCGTGCACCTCGGCGAACTCCTTGGCCCGCTGGATGATGTCGGCGCCCTGGTAGCACTCCTCGGGCAGGGGGCAGGCTTCCTCCCCCTTGAAGAGCTGGAGGTAGCGGATGGCCAGGCTCTTGCCGAACTTCTGGATCTGGTTGCCGGCGTCGTTGATGTAGAACTCCCGGGTCACATCATAGCCGGCCCAGTCCAGGCAGGCGGCCAGGCAGTCGCCCAGGGCGCCGCCCCGGGCGTTGCCCATGTGCATGGGGCCGGTGGGGTTGGCCGAGACAAACTCCACATTGTACTTCTTGCCGGCGCCCGCATCGGTGCGGCCGTATTCGGGGTTGGTGCAGGCGGCACGCACCACCTGGGTGAACCAGCCCGCCCCCAGGAAGAGGTTGATGAAGCCGGGACCGGCAATCTCCACCCGGTCAAACAGGCTGCCCTCCAGCTTCAGCTGGTCGCACAGGGCCTGGGCGATCTGCCGCGGTGCCTTGTGGAAGGCCCGGGCGCCGGCCAGGGCCAGGTTGCTGGCCACGTCGCCGTTCTTCACATCGCCGGGGATCTCCACCACGAACTCGGGCAGATCGGCCTTGGGCAGGGTGCCGGCCTCCATGGCGGCCTGGGCGGCGGCGGTCAGCAGGCTGCGGGCGGTGTCCAGCGCCGCCTTGCGAGGATTGTAATATTGATAGTCCATTGGGCAAAAACCTCCTGGTTGTTGAAATTCTTAGGAAAGCTCGGTGTTTTCGGGGGGCAGGGGGGCCACCGTGATGTCCACCAGATTGCGGCTGATGAAGGCCTCCCCGGCGGAATCCAGGGTGTAGCTGAACTGCAGCCGGCCCCCCGTTTCGGTGAGGGCGTGCTCGATCACATCCGCCGACACCCCCAGCGACACCGACCCGTAGCCGGTTTCGTAGTGGCAGAGATGGCGGGTGCCCTTCTCGATGACCAGCTGGCTGGGCACCTTGCCGAACCGGGTCATCGAGACCATCCGGCTGTCCTCGGTCACCCGGACGGTGGTGGTGCAGCCGGCGTAGCCGGTGGCCTCGGTCTCCCGGTAGACGATATAAAAGGAATGTTCCCGCCGCACAAAGCTGCCGCGGGTGATGAGCTCCACGGAGTCGCTCTGGCCGCTCTGTTCCATGGTGCCCTTGATGGTGATGAGATAGTTTTCTTCCATTTGCGCGAATCCTCTCAGCTTTGATCTTCCGTTTGGGGCTGCGGCGGGGGTTCTAGCAGTTTTCAATGGCGATCTGCTGCACCGGCCCCCCCGCATACTGGCCGAGAAAGAGGGTTTCCAGCTCGGCAAAGGTGTCGGGGGTATCGCTGACATAGTAGTGGACGGTGCCGCCCTGGGTGCGGCCGTTTTCCAGCCCCATGGGGGTCAGCCGGCTGGCCAGGGCGATGGCGGCCTCCTTGCCGGGGTCGATGAGCCGGACCTCCTCCCCCACAAAATCCCCGATCATCTTTTTCAGCAGGGGATAGTGGGTGCAGCCCAGGATCAGGGTGTCCACCCCGGCGTCCCGGACCTCGGTGAGGTACTGCTCAATGACCAGTTTGGTCACCCGGTTGCCGTCGTCCACAAAGCCGTTTTCCACCAGCGGCACAAAGAGGGGACAGGCCCGGGCGATGATCTCGGCGTCGGGCAGCAGCTTGTGCAGCCGGGCCACGTAGGAGCCGCTGCGGATGGTGGCGGCGGTGCCGATGACCCCCAGCCGCCGGTTTTTGGTGACCTTGGCCGCCGCACGGGCCGCCGCGTCCACCACCCCGGCGTAGGGCACCGGCAGCTGGGCGGCCTCCTCGTCGGGGTAGGTGGAGGAGACGGTGCCGCAGGCAGCCATGATGAATTTCACATCCCGGGACAGCAGAAAGCGGATGTCCTGGCGGGCGTACTGCAGGATGGTGCTGCGCCCGCGGGAACCGTAGGGCACCCGGCCGGTGTCCCCGAAGTAGACGATGTCCTCGCCGGGCAGCAGCCGCCGCAGCTGACGCACCGCGGTCAGGCCGCCCAGCCCGCTGTCAAAAACCCCGATGGGGCGTTTGTCCATCAGTATGCACCCTTTCTTTTGCGCAGTGCCAGGCCGATCAGCCGGTCGACCAGGACGGGAAAGCTCAGGCCCTCATGCTCCATCAGCTTGGGATACATGCTGATGGCGGTAAAGCCCGGCATGGTGTTCAGCTCGTTGCACAGCACCCGGCCGGTGCTCCGCTCCACAAAGAAGTCGCACCGGGCCAGCCCTGCACAGCCCAAGGCCAGATAGGCCCGGCGGGCGTTGTCCTGCACTTCATCCAGCTTTTCCTCGCTCAGGCGGGCGGGGATCAGGGTCTGGGAGACCCCGTTCTTGTACTTGTCGTCATAGGTGTAGAACTCGGCGCCGGCCAGGATCTCCCCGGGCCGGGTGGCGCTGACGCTGCCCGGATCGTCGGGGTTGCCGATGGCGGCACATTCCACCTCCTGCCCGTCGATGAACTCCTCAAATACCACCTTGTCGTCCTCGGCCAGGGCGGTGTCGATGGCGGCGCGCAGCCCGGCACGGTCCTGCACCTTGCTGATGCCCACGCTGGAGCCGGCGTTGGCCGGCTTGACAAAGACGGGGTAGGACAGGGCCGCCTCGATGCGGTCGGCCACCGTTCCCGGTGCGGTTTCCAGCTCGGCGCGGGTGGCGGCCAGCCAGCGGCAGTGGGGCACCCCGGCGGCGTCCATCAGGGTGTTGGCCACCGCCTTGTCCATGCAGACGGCGCTGGCCAGCACCCCGCAGCCCACGTAGGGAATGCCCGCCATCTCGCACAGGCCCTGGAAGGTGCCGTCCTCGCCGTTTTTGCCGTGGAGCAGCGGCGCCACCACATCCAGCGGAATCACCCGGGTGGTGCCGCCGTCCTGCAGCAGCAGGCCGTGGTCGGTGCGGTCGGGGCTCAGCACGCAGGGGCGGCAGGAGGGATGCTGCTCCCAGCTGCCGTCCCGCATGGCGTCGGTGGGACCGTCATAGCAGAGCCAGCGCCCCGCCTTGGTGATGCCCACCAGCACCACCTCGTACCGGTCACAGCAGGGCGGCTGTGCCAGCGCGTCGGCCCAGGCCGCGGCGCTGACCCGGCTGACCTCGTGCTCGCTGGAAATGCTGCCGAAAAACAACCCCACACGCAGTTTTTTCTCGTTGCCCATAACTCAAGCTTCCTCCCCAAAAAAGCGCCGCCGTTGCGGCGCATAACATTTCAGCTTATTATGATACCATACTTATGCGCGGCATGCCACCTCTTTGCGCAAAAAATATTATTTTTTCCACCCCGCCGGGCCTTGACAGCGCGGTGGGGGTGTGGTAGAATCTTGCTTGTAAAAAAAGCAGCAACCGGCAAAAGCCGTCGGCTCACCTTGCGGGCGTTTCGCCCCGGGTTATACGCAGATACGCCGTGCATCCAGCACACAGGTGCGCGGCGCATCCCACGCGTTCCGGCGGCTGCTTCACGGCAGCCGCTTTTATCATACTCTTTTCACGTTTGTTACGGAGGTGTATTACAATCGCCAGCAACAGCAATTCCAAGGAACTGGAAATCAATGAGCAGATCCGTGATAAGGAGATCCGCCTGATTGGTGCGGATGGCCAGCAGAAGGGGGTTATGAGCCCGCGCGATGCCCTGCGCATGGCGCTGGACCAGGATCTTGACCTGGTCAAGATCGCTCCCCAGGCCAAACCGCCCGTCTGCAAGATCCTCGATTACGGCAAGTACCGTTTCGAGATGCAGAAACGAGAGAAGGAAGCCAAGAAGAACCAGAAGGTCGTCGAACTCAAGGAGATCCGTCTTTCTTTGAACATTGACACCAACGACTTCAACACCAAAGTGAACCAGGCTGCCAAGTTCTTGCAGCAGGGCCACAAGGTCAAGGTTTCCATCCGGTTCCGCGGCCGCGAGATGGCGCACACCAGTCTGGGCACCGATGTGGAGAGACGTTTTGCCGAGGCGCTGGAGGGCAAGGCTGTGGTGGATAA
Organism: uncultured Gemmiger sp.; assembly: GCA_944382835.1. Lineage (GTDB taxonomy): Bacteria > Bacillota > Clostridia > Oscillospirales > Ruminococcaceae > Gemmiger. The sequence goes on along the minus strand of CALWNP010000009.1, from coordinate 44,898 downwards.
ACAGCCCAAGCTCGAGGGTCGCAGCATGATGATGTTCCTGTCCCCCAGTCCGAACAAGTAAATTTTAGGAGGAACCCGAAATGGCTAAGATGAAACTCAAGACCCTGTCCGGCGCCAAGAAGCGCTTTAAGATGACCGCTTCCGGCAAGATCAAGCGCAACAGCGCCAAGCGCCGTCATATCCTGACCAAGAAGACCACCAAACTCACCCGCGGCCTGCGTATGCCTGCCTACGTGGATAAGACCAACGAGGCCACCGTCCGCAAGATGATGCCCTACGGCGGCTGATCCCACGGTCCGGAATTGAAATCAAGTTACGTGTATAAAAGGAGATAACATACCATGGCTCGTATCAAAGGTGCAACCATGACGCACAAGCGTCGTTCCAAGACCCTCAAACTGGCAAAAGGCTACTACGGCTCCAAGTCCAAGCACTTCCGCATGGCCAAGCAGGCCGTCATGAAGTCCGGCAACTACGCCTTCGTCGGCCGCAAGCTGAAGAAGCGCCAGTTCCGCAACCTGTGGATCACCCGCATCAACAATGCGGTCCGCGCCCAGGGCATGAACTACTCCACCTTCATGAACGGCCTCAAGAAGGCTGGCGTCGAGCTCAACCGCAAGATGCTGTCCGAGATGGCCATTCACGATCCCGCCAGCTTCACCGCTCTGGTCGAGACCGCCAAGAAGGCTCTGTAATCAGCAACTTATTCAGACGCACGCGTACACACGCGGGCGTCGTTTTTTGCATATGGAGAAAACACCGCCGCGCACCGCGGCCGCCAACGGGGGAGGGCCGATGGAAACCATCACCAGCCGGGACAACGCCAAGATCAAATACGCCTGCCGCCTGCGGGAGGAGGAAAAATTCCGCACCGCCGAGGGACTGTTTTTTGCCGAGGGGCCCAAACTCTGTCTGGAGCTGGCCAAGGGGTGCACCCTGCGCACCCTCTATGCCACCCGGGAGGCGCTGGACCGCACCCCGGCGCTGAACCAGTTTGCCGGCAGCACCACCCTGGTGGCCCCCCATGTGGCGGAAAAGCTGGCCGGCACCCGGGCCAGCCAGGAGGTCTTCGGCCTCTTTGAGATCCCGTCCCCCGATAAGGACGCGCTGCTGGGCGGGGCCATGCGGCTGCTGGCTCTGGAAAACGTCCAGGACCCCGGCAACGTGGGCACCCTGCTGCGCAGCGCCGCCGCCTTCGGCTTTGACGGGGTGCTGCTCTCCCCGGGCTGCGCCGCCCCCTTTGCCCCCAAGACGCTGCGGGCCTCCATGGGGGCCGCCGGACGGCTGCCGGTGCTCTGCCTGGAGGACCTGCCCGGGGCGCTGAACACCCTGCGGGCCCGGGGGGTCACCTGCCTGGCCGCGGCGCTCTACCATTCCCGGGACCTGGGGGAAACCCGGCCGGTCTACCCCAAGGGGCTCTGTGTGGTGGTGGGCAACGAGGGCCGCGGCCTGACCGATGCCACCGTGGCCGCCTGTGACCTGGCGGTGCGCATCCCCATGACCGACCGGGTGGAAAGCCTCAACGCCGGGGTGGCGGGCAGCGTGCTGCTCTGGCATTTCCGGGGGGTGTGAGCCGTGGACGAGGCGCTGTACTGGTTCTGGCTGGCCGACGCCCTGGGCTCGGCCTGCAGCTGGGCCAACCTGCTGCTGACCCTCTATCCCAACCCCCGCCGCTTCTATGAATACCTGCGCCAGGGGGGCGAGGCGCCCTCCTTCCTCAGCCCGCGGGCGCTGGAAAAACTGGCCGGAACCGAGCCCGCCGACTACCAGCGGCGGCTGGACCGGTGCATCCGGTCGGGCATCGCGGTGCTGGTGCCGGAGGACCCCGACTACCCCCAGCGGCTCCGGGAACTGCCCGACTTTCCCATTGTTCTTTACGCCACCGGGGATACCGGCTGCCTTAACGGGGGACGGTATGTGGGGATGGTGGGCACCCGCCGCCCCACCGCCTACGGCGCCCGGGCCTGCCACGACATCTCGCTGGAGCTGGCCCGGGCGGGGGTGACCATCGTCAGCGGTCTGGCCGACGGTCTGGACGGCCAGGGCCACCGGGCCTCGGCCGAGGCCGGCGCCCCCACCGTGGCCTTTCTGGGCACCGCCATCGACAAGACCTACCCCGCCTCCAACGCCCGGCTGCGGCTGCAGATCGAGCGGGAGCTGGGCGGGGCGGTGGTCAGCGAGTACCCGCCCGGCTACCCCGGCCGGCAGAAAGGGACCTTTCTGGCCCGCAACCGGCTCATCGCCGGTCAGGCGGAGGTTCTCTGCATCGCCGAGGCCCGGATCAAAAGCGGCACCATGAACACGGTGGAGCACGCCGAGCGGTATGGCCGCCCGGTGCTGGCGGTGCCGGGCAGCATCTTCAGCCCGGTGAGTCAGGGCACCAACGAGCTGCTGCGCAGCGGCCGGGCCGGAGTGCTGACCCGGGCCGAGGACGTGCTGGCCCGGCTGGGGCTGCGGCCCGGGGCCGAGGAGCCCGAACTGCCGGGCCCCGACCTGGAGGCCCTGAGCCCCGATGCCCGGGCGGTCCTGGCGGTGCTGGGGCCCCGGGCCCAGGCGGTGGACAGCATCTGCGCCGCCGCCGGGCTGCCGGTTCAGAAGGTTCTCGCCGCGCTCACCGAGCTGGAGTTCGCGGGGGCTGTCACTGCCAGCCCCGGTCAGCGGTACGCCGCCGGCGTCTGAGCGCGCTTTACAATAGAGATATCGGAGAAGAAATATGGCAAAATTAGTCATCGTGGAGTCCCCTGCCAAGGCCAAGACCATCGGCAAATACCTGGGCCGGGGCTATAAAGTCACGGCCAGCATGGGCCATGTGCGGGACCTGCCCGCCTCCCAGCTGGGCATCGACACCGAGCACGGCTATGCCCCCAAGTATATCGTCATCAAGGGCAAGCAGAAGCTGGTCAAGGAGCTGAAGGCCGAGGCCAAAAAGGCCGACGGCGTGCTGCTGGCCACCGACCCGGACCGGGAAGGGGAGGCCATCAGCTGGCATCTGGCCAATCTGCTGGGGCTGGACCCCGCCGCCCCCAACCGGGTGACCTTTGACGAGATCACCAAGAAGGGGGTCAAGGAGGGGATGGCCCATCCCCGGGCCATCAACATGGACCTCTTCAACGCCCAGCAGGCCCGGCGGGAGCTGGACCGGCTGGTGGGCTACAAGCTCAGCCCCTTCCTCTGGCGCAAGGTGCGGCGGGGCCTCTCCGCCGGCCGGGTCCAGAGCGTGGCGGTGCGGCTGATCCGGGACCGGGAGATTGAGATCGAGAACTTCAAGCCGGAGGAATACTGGAACATCGAGGCCACCCTCCACCGCAGCGGGGACAAGGCCACCTTTGTGGCCCACCTGAGCGCCGGCCCCGACGGCAAGAAGATCGCGGTGAAGAACGGCGAGCAGGCCGACGCCATCGTCAAGGCGCTGGACGGCAAGGACTACACCGTCCTCAAGGTGGACACCGGCAAGCGCCGGCGCCAGCCCTTCCCTCCCTTCATCACCTCCACCCTCCAGCAGGAGGCCAGCCGCCGGCTGGGCTTCTCGGCGGCCCGGACCATGCGCGCCGCCCAGACCCTCTACGAAGGCGTGGACATCCAGGGCCACGGCACGGTGGGTCTGATCACCTATATGCGTACCGACTCGCTGCGGCTGTCCGACGAGGCGGTGGCCGCCGCCAAGGAGTTCATCGGCGGCCGCTGGGGCAAGGACTATGTCTGTGAGGCCCCCCGCCACTGGAAGTCCCGCTCCGCCACCGCGGCCCAGGACGCCCACGAAGCCATCCGCCCTTCCATCCCCGCCCTCACCCCCGACGAGGTGGAGCAGAGCATCTCGGGGGACACCGCCAAGCTCTACCGGCTGATCTGGAGCCGGTTCATGGCCTCCCAGATGGCCGACTGCCGGATGGACACCGTCTCGGCCATCATCGGCGCCGGGGACTACCAGTTCCGGGCCAGCGGCTTCCATGTGACCTTTGACGGCTTCACCGCCCTCTACGAGGAGGCCACCGACGAGAAACAGAAGAAGGAGACCGCCCTGCCCCCGCTGGAGGCCGGCGAGACCCTGGCGCTGGACAAGCTCAACGCCGACCAGAAATTCACCCAGCCGCCACCGCTCTACACCGAGGCGGCCCTGATCCATGCCCTGGAGGAGAACGGCATCGGCCGTCCCTCCACCTACGCCCCCATCATCACCACCATCGTGGACCGGGGCTATGTGGAAAAGGACAACAAAAAGCTCAAGACCACCCCGCTGGGCCAGGCGGTGAACCAGGTCATGATGGAACAGTTCCCCAACATCGTGGACGTGACCTTCAGCGCCGAGATGGAGAAAAAGCTGGACGTGGTGGAAAACGGCGAGGCCGACTGGGTCCAGACGGTGGACGAGTTCTACCAGGGCTTTGCCAAGAGCCTGGAACAGGCCGAAAAGAACATGGAGGGCAAAAAGGTCAAGGTGGCGGACATCCCCACCGACGAGATCTGCGAAAAGTGCGGCCGGCCCATGGTCATCAAGTCGGGCCGGTACGGCAAGTTCGTGGCCTGCTCCGGCTTCCCCGAATGCCGCAACGCCCACCCCCTGGTCAAGGACACCGGCGGCCTCTGCCCGCTGTGCGGCGGCCATATGCTGGTGCGCAAAAGCGCCAAGGGGCGGATCTTCTACTCCTGCGGCAACTACCCCACCTGCAAGTTCATGACCTGGGACGAGCCGGTGCCCGAGCGCTGCCCCCAGTGCGGCGCCACCCTCTTCAAGCGCAAGGGGGAGCTGATCTGCCTCAAGGAGGGCTGCGGCTTCACCAAACCGGTCGAGAAAAAGTAAAGGAAAACAACTATGCCAATCACCGTCATCGGCGCCGGCCTCGCGGGCAGCGAAGCCGCGCTCTGGCTGGCCGGGCAGGGGGTGGAGGTCACCCTCTGGGAACAAAAGCCGCTCCGCTTTTCCCCGGCCCATAAATCCGCCGGCTTTGCCGAGCTGATCTGTTCCAACTCCCTCAAAGCCGAACGCCCCGACTCCGCCTCCGGCCTGCTCAAGCTGGAGATGCGGGCCATGGGCAGCCGCCTGCTGGACTGCGCCGAGACCGCCCGGGTGGCGGCCGGCGGCGCTTTGGCGGTGGACCGGGACAAGTTCTCGGCCGCCGTCACCGCCCTGGTGGAGGCCCAGCCCAACATCACGGTGCGCCGGGGGGAGGTCACCGCCATCGACGAGAGCCAGCCCATCCTCATCGCCTCGGGCCCCCTCACCGAGGGGCCGCTGGCCGAGGCCATTGCCGCCCTCACCGGCAACCACCGGCTCTCCTTCTACGACGCGGTGGCCCCCATCGTTACGGCGGAAAGCCTGGACATGGACAAGATCTTTGCCGCCAGCCGCTACGGCCGGGGGGAGGCGGACTACCTCAACTGCCCCTTCAATAAGGAAGAGTACGAGGCATTCTACCAGGCTCTGGTGGGGGCCGAGCGTGCCCCCCTCCACGACTTTGACGGGGACCTCACCGTCTACGAGGGCTGCATGCCCATCGAGGTCATGGCCGGCCGGGGGGCCGACACCATGCGCTACGGGCCGCTGCGCCCGGTGGGGCTGCGGGACCCCCGCACCGGCCACCGCCCCTGGGCCAACGTCCAGCTCCGGGCCGAGAACACCGACCGCACCCTCTACAACCTGGTGGGCTTCCAGACCAACCTCAAATGGGGGGAGCAGAAGCGGGTCTTTTCCATGATCCCCGGCCTGGAACAGGCCGAGTTCGTCCGCTACGGGGTCATGCACCGCAACACCTTCCTGGAGAGCCCGGCGGTGCTCACCCCGGCGCTCTGCCTGAAGGAGCACCCCAACGTCTTTTTCGCCGGCCAGATCACCGGCTTCGAGGGTTATATGGAGAGCGCGGCCTGCGGCCTGCTGGCCGCCCGCAGCATCTATGCCCGGCTGCGCGGGCGCACCTTGCCCCCGCCGCCGGCGGCCTCGATGTGCGGGGCGCTGGTGCAGTACATCACCACCCCCAACAAGGACTTCCAGCCCATGGGCGCCAACATGGGCATCCTGCCCCGGACCGACGAGATCAACGCCATCCGGGACAAGCGGGAACGGTATATGGCGCTTTCCCGGACCGCCCAGGCCGCCATGGCCGGGTGGGTGGCCGCACAGGAGGAATGAAGGATGAAGATTTTACTGGATGCCATGGGCGGCGACAACGCCCCCCAGTCGGTGCTGCAGGGGGCGGCGGATGCCGTCAAGGAGTTCGGCGATGGAATGACCATCGTCCTGCTGGGGGATGTGGCGGTGCTGCAAAAGACCGCCGCCCAGCTGGGGGTGGATCTGACCCCCTTTGAGCTGGTGGACTGCAAGGAGGTCGTGGAGATGCACGACGACCCGGTTAAGGCTGCCCGCCACAAGACCGATTCCAGCCTGGTCAAGGGACTGACCATGCTCAAAAACGGCGAGGGGGACGCCTTTGTCTCGGCGGGTTCCACCGGGGCACTGCATGTGGCCACCAGCCTCATCGTCCGCACCATCAAGGGGGTCAAGCGCCCGGCGCTGGCCACCCCCATGCCCGGCGTCAAACAGAACTTCCTGCTGCTGGACTGCGGCGCCAACGCCGAGTGCCGGGCCGACATGCTCAACGCCTTCGGCACCATGGGCAGCGTCTTTGCCGAGAAGGTCATGGGCCGCACCCAGCCCAAGGTGGCGCTGATCAACAACGGCGCCGAGGACACCAAGGGCACCCCCATCTACCGGGAGGCCCACCAGAAGCTCAAGGCCAACCCCTGCATCCATTTTATGGGCAACATTGAGCCCCGCTACATCATGGACGGGGAGGCCGACGTGGTGGTCTGCGACGGCTTTGTGGGCAACGTGGTCCTCAAGCTCACCGAAGGGGTGGCCAAGACCCTGCTGGGGATGCTCAAGACCGTCTTCAAGGCCAATCTGCTGACCAAGCTCTGCTATCTGGGCATCCGGGGCGGTCTGACCGACCTCAAGCGGATGCTGGACAGCGAGGAGGTGGGCGGCGCCCCGCTGCTGGGCGCGGCCAAGCCGGTGATCAAGGCCCATGGCTCCAGCAAGGCCAAGGGCATCAAGAACGCGGTGCGTCAGGCCCGCATCTGTGTGGAAAACGACCTGTGCGGCACCATGGAGCGGGCACTGGCCGAGCTCCAGAACTAAGGAGGATACCATGTCCAAGGACCCGCGGCAGCTGGAACAAGCGCTGCACCATCATTTTGACAACATCGCCCTGCTGCGCACGGCGCTGACCCACACCTCCTACGCCAACGAGGCCAAGGTCCCCACCCAGCACAACGAGCGGCTGGAGTTTCTGGGGGACAGTGTGCTGTCCATCGTCACGGCGGACTTTCTCTTTCACGAGTCCGACCGCCCCGAGGGAGAGCTGACCCGGATGCGGGCCTCGCTGGTCAGCGAGGACGCCCTCTTCCAGTTCGCCCAGGAGATCGATCTGGGCAGCTATCTGCGGCTGGGCCACGGCGAGGAGCTGGGCGGCGGCCGCACCCGCCCCAGCGTCGTCTCCGACGCCTTCGAGGCGGTAATCGCCGCCCTCTACCTGGACGGCGGCATGGAGGCCGCCCGGGCCTTCATCCTGCCCTTTCTGACCGAGGGCAAGACCGCCGAGGAGGACTACAAGACCCACCTGCAGGAGTTCGTCCAGCAAAATCCCGACGAAAAACTCCGCTACGAGGTGGAGGGGGAGAGCGGCCCCGACCATGACAAACGGTTCACCGTGGCGGTCTACCGCAACGGCGAGCGGCTGGCCCAGGGGGTCGGCCGCAGCAAAAAGGCCGCCGAACAGCAGGCCGCCCGGGCGGCGCTGCACAAGCTGGGGCAGGGCTGAAACTGCCGGATCCAACATTTGAAAGGGTAAACACTGCATGCGCCTCAAAGAACTGGAAATCCAGGGGTTCAAATCCTTCCCTGACCGCACCAAAATCACCATCGGCCCCGGCATCACCGGGGTGGTCGGCCCCAACGGGTCGGGCAAATCCAACATCTCCGACGCCATCCGCTGGGTCATGGGCGAAACCAGCTCCAAACAGCTGCGGGGCGCCGGCAAGATGGAGGACGTCATCTTCGGCGGCACCCAGACCCGCGGCGCCATGGGCTACGCGGCGGTCTCGCTGACCATCGACAACAGCGACCACGGCCTGGAGATGGACGCCGACGAGGTGGTCATCGGCCGCCGGTACTACCGCAGCGGCGAGAGCGATTACACCATCAACGGCCAGAGCGTCCGCCTCAAGGATGTCTATGAGCTGCTGCTGGACACCGGCGTGGGCCGGGACGGCTACGCCATCGTGGGCCAGGGCCGCATCGCCGAGATCGTGGGCGCCAAGTCCAGCGAGCGGCGGGAGATCTTTGAGGAGGCCTCCGGCATCGCCAAGTACCGCTACCGCAAAAACGAGGCCGAGCGCCGCCTGGCCTCCGCCGAGGGCAACCTGGAACGGCTGCGGGACATCCTGGGCGAACTGGAACGCCGGGTGGGCCCCCTCAAGCGGGACAGCGAGAAGGCCCAGAAGTTCCTGGAGCTGTCCGAAAGCCGCAAAAGCCTGGAAATCACCCTCTGGGTGGATTCCATCCGCCGCGCCCAGGACGCGGTGCGGGACCAGCAGCGCCGGTACGAGGCCGCCGAGTCGGACTACACCCGCCTCTCCCGCCAGCTGGACGAGTTTGACGCCCGCAGCGAGGCGCTGCGCACCGAGGCCCAGCAGCTGATGGTTCAGGTGGAGCAGGCCAACGCCGACATCCGCACCCTCACCGAGGCCAACGCCGGCAGCGACAGCCAGATCGCGGTGCTGGGCAACGAGACCGAGCACGCCCAGAGCCGGATCACCGAGGCCCGCAACGAGCTGACCCGGGCCGGCGCCGGCCAGGAGGATCTGCGCCGGGAGGCCGAGGGCCACCGGGCGGAGCAGGAACGGCTGCGGGGACAGATTGCCGAGATCGACACCGCCCTGGCCGAGCTGCGGGCCCGGATGACCGCCCTGGAACAGCAGGCGCTGAAGAGCGGGGAACGGCGGGACGTGGTCAACGCCGCCATGGCCCGGCTGCAGGAGAGCGCCACCGCCATGAAGGTGCGGGAGGCCGGCGCCGCCAGCGCCGCTGAGGCCGCCCGCCAGCGGCTGGAAGCCGCCCGCCTCCAGGCCCAGGCCGCCTCCCAGGCCGCCGAAAAGTTCGAGGCGGAGAAGAAGGCCGCCGAGGACCGCCTCAAGGAGACCCAGGAGGCGGTCACCCGCAACGACAACATCAAATCCGGCCTGCGCCTCAAGCTGGAAAGCCGCAAAAAGCAGCAGGCCGAGGCTGCAGCCGCCCTGCAGCAGGCCGACCGGGAGCGCACCGGCGCCATCCAGCGCATCCGCATCCTGGAGGACCTGGAGCGCAACATGGACGGCTACCAGCAGAGCGTCAAGGCGGTGATGCGGGCGGCCGGCGGCGGACGGCTGCGGGGGATCATCGGCCCGGTGGCCGGTATCCTCACCGTCCGCAAGGGCTACGAGACTGCCATCGAGACCGCCCTGGGCTTCGCCTTGCAGAACATCGTGGTGGAAAACCAGGGCGCTGCCCGCTCTGCCATCACCTTCTTGAAGGAGGAGCGGGCCGGCCGGGCCACCTTCCTGCCCCTGGACACCGTCCAGGGCTACCGGTTCAACGGCCAGCTCACCGGCACCGCCGAGGTGGCCGCCGACCTGGTCACGGTGGAGGACCGCTACCGCCACATCATCGACAACCTGCTGGGCCGGATCATCGTGGTGGAGGATTTGACCGAGGCCTCCGCCGTGGCCAAAAGCCTGAACTACCGCAACCGGATTGTCACCCTGGACGGCCAGGTCATCAACGCCGGCGGCAGCTTCACCGGCGGTTCCACCGCCCGCAGCGCCGGGGTGTTCAGCCGCAAGCAGGAGCTGGAGGAACTGCGGGCCAAGCGGGAGAGTCTGGACCGCAAAAAGGCCGCCGCCGAGCAGGAGGCCGCTGCCCGCCAGGCCGAGGTGGACAACCTCACCGCCCAGCTGGCCGGCGCCGACAGCGAGGGAATGACCGCCGCCGCCGATGCCCTGCGGGCCAAGCTGGAACTGGACCAGCTGCTGGCTGCCATGGCCGAGGGGGCGGATGCCGCCGCCCGCAACGCCAAGGAGATGGCGGACTTTGAGGCCAGTGTCCGGGAGAACGAGACCACCCGGGCCCAGTCCGAGACCGCCCGGCTCCAGGCCGAGCATGAGCTGGAAAAGTACGCCGCCGAGCTGGCCCAACTGGGGGAGAGCACCAGCGGTCTCACCGCCGAGCGGGAGGAGCTCACCACCCAGCTGTCGGCCAAACAGATGCAGCGGCTGACCTTTGAGAAGGACATCGGCCTGCACGAGGCGGCGCTGGAAACCCTGCGGGGCCGCACCGGGGAGGCCGAGGCCCGCACCCGGGAGCTCAACGCCGCCATCCAGGCGGCCCAGGCCCAGATCGAAGCCAACGAGCTCAAGGTGGCGGACATCCGCCGCACCCGGCAGGAGAATCAGGCCAAGATCCAGGCCGCCGAGACCCGGATCAAGGACGCCAACGCCGCCCGGCTGGAAAAGGAAGCCGCCATCACCAAGCTGAACCAGGAAAACCGCACCCTCACCGACGAGCGGGAGCGGATGAACGCCGAGATGGCCCGGCTGGCCGAGCGCAAGAGCGCCGCCGAGGCCGACCTCAACACCACCGCCGCCAAACTCTGGGATGAGTACCAGCTCACCGAGGGGGAGGCCCGCAAACTCTGCGTCTCCTTCTCCAGCCTGGCCGAACTGCGCCGCCAGGTGGCCGAGGTCCGGGGTCAGATCCGGGCGCTGGGCAACGTCAACGTGGGCGCCATCGACGAGTACAAGGAGGTCAAGGAGCGCTACGACTTCATGAAAGCCCAGGTCACCGACGTGGAGAAATCCAAGGCCGAGCTGACCCGGATGATCTCGGAGCTCTGCGGCGAGATGGAGAGCATGTTCAGCCAGAGCTTCAAGCAGATCAACCGCCATTTCGGGGTGATCTTCCGGGAGCTCTTCGGCGGCGGCTCCGCCAAGCTCTACTTATCCGACGAAAACAACATTCTGGAATCCGGCATCGAGATCGAGGTCTCGCCGCCGGGCAAGGTCATCAAGAACCTCAGCGCCCTCTCGGGCGGCGAGCAGGCGCTGGTGGCCATCTCCATCTACTTTGCCATCCTGGCGGTCAACCCCGCCCCCTTCTGCATCCTGGACGAGATCGAGGCCGCGCTGGACGATGTGAACGTCGCCCGCTACGCCCAGTATCTGCGCCGGATGACCGCCAACACCCAGTTCATCGTCATCACCCACCGCCGCGGCACCATGGAGGCCGCCGACGTGCTCTACGGCGTGACGATGCAGGAGGACGGCGTTTCCAAGATCCTGCGCCTGGATCTGGACAACGTCAGCGCTGACCTGATTTCCTGACCAACGAGATAGGAGGAACCCCCCATGGGCCTTTTTGATGCGTTTCGCAAAAAGAAGCTGGAGGACGGGCTGGAAAAGACCCGCACCGGCTTTTTCACCCGGATTGTCAACACCCTCACCAACTCCCAGATCGACGACGATCTCTACAACGATCTGGAGGAACAGCTGATTCTGGCCGATGTGGGCCCCTCCTGCGCCGTCCGCCTGGTGGACGAGCTGCGGGACCAGGTGGAAGCCCAGCACCTGAAAACCGGCGATCAGGCCCTCAAGGCACTGCGGGAGATCATCCGGCTGGAGATCTCCCCCCGGGACGAGATGGACCTGAGCGGCAAGCCGGCGGTGATCCTGGTCATCGGGGTCAACGGGGTGGGCAAGACCACCACCATCGCCAAGCTGGCCTACCTTTATAAGGATCTGGGCCGCAAGGTCATGCTGGCCGCCGGGGACACCTTCCGGGCCGCCGCCAGCGAGCAGCTGGAGCTCTGGGCCGACCGGGCCGGGGTGCCGCTGGTCAAGGCCGGCGAGGGAGCCGACCCCGCCGCCGTCATCTTTGACGCGGTCCAGTCCGCCCACGCCCGGGGCTATGACATGGTCATTGCCGACACCGCCGGCCGTCTGCACAACAAGAAGGGGCTGATGGACGAGCTGGGCAAGATCTCCCGCAGCGTCAAGAAGGCCAGCCCCGAGGCCAGCCTGGAGGTGCTGCTGGTGCTGGACGCCATCACCGGTCAGAACGCCATCAGCCAGGCCGAGGAATTCTGCAAGGCCGCCGGCGCCACCGGCGTGGTGCTCACCAAGCTGGACGGCACCCCCAAGGGCGGCTGCATCATCGGGGTCCACGAAAAGCTGGGCCTGCCCATCCGGTTTGTGGGGGTGGGGGAGAAGATCGATGATCTGATCTTCTTCTCGGCCACCGATTTCAGCGAGGCCCTTCTGCCCGAGGTGCCCCATCACGAGGAGGAAGCACAATGACCGTCTGCGCCGCCACCAACAACCCCGGCAAGCTCCGGGAACTGCGCCGCATCCTGGAACGGATGGGCTGCCAGGTCAAAAGCCTGCGGGAACTGGGGGTGGAGCTGGACCCCGAGGAGACCGGCACCACCTTTGCCGAAAACGCCCGCATCAAGGCCGAAGCCTTCTGCAAGGCCACCGGCCTGCCCACCGTGGCCGACGACTCCGGTCTCTGCGTGGACGCCCTGGGGGGCGCCCCGGGGGTGTACAGCGCCCGGTATGCCGGGGTCCACGGGGACGACGAGGCCAACAACCGCAAGCTGCTGGCCGAGATGAAGGAGGTCCCGGCGGGACAGCGCGCCGCCCGGTTTGTCTCGGCGGTCTGCCTGATCCTGCCCGACGGCCGCACCCTGACGGTGGAGGGGGAGTGCCCCGGCCGGGTGGACACCCGCTGCCGGGGGGACAACGGCTTCGGCTATGACCCCCTCTTTATCCCTGACCGGGTGGGCACGTCCACCGGCACCGCCCCCAACACCGACGGGCGCAGCTACGCCCAGCTGGCCGACGCCGAAAAGGACGCCATCAGCCACCGCGGCCGCGCCATGGAGGCGCTGGAAGCGCGGCTGGGGGATTTTCTGGCCGGAAACTGAAATCCTAACAGATAGAGAATCAGAAAGGAACCATCCTATGGAGATCCAACTCACCAGCAAACAGCGCGCCGCCCTGCGCGGGGCGGCCAACACCATGGACCCGGTCTTCCAGATCGGCAAGGGTGAAATCGACGACAATCTGGTCCAGGCGGTGGACAAATGCCTCGCTGCCCGGGAACTGATCAAGCTCAAGGTGCTGGAAACCAGCGAATACTCCCCCCGGGAGGCCGCCGACCTGCTGGTCCAGCGCACCGGGGCCCAGTGTGTGCAGGTGATCGGCCGCAAGTTTGTCCTCTTCCGCCGCAAGGACAAGGACTCTGCCTACGCCGACCTGCTCAAGCGGTGAAGGTCCTGCTCTACGGCGGCACCTTTGACCCCCCGCATGTGGGGCATCTGAACAATCTGCGGGCCTCCATTGCCGCCGTCCGGCCCGACCATGTCATTGTCATGCCGGCGGGTACCCCGCCCCATAAGGCCGCCAGCACCACCCCCGCCGAGCTGCGGCTGGCCATGTGCGACTGTTTCCACGCCCTGGGCAAGGAGATCGAGGTCAGCCGCTGGGAGATCGACCAGGGCGGGCGCAGCTACACCATCCTGACCCTGGAGATGCTCCGCCGCCGCTGGCCGGACGCCGAACTCTACCTCTGCGTGGGCAGCGACATGCTCACCAGCTTCACCGCCTGGGTGCGCTGGCAGGACATCCTGGCCCTGGCCACCCTGGTGGTCCAGAGCCGGGCCCCCGGCGAGGGGGATGCCCTCCACCGGGCCGCCGATGCCCTGCGGGCCCAGGGAGGACGGATTCTCTTTGCCGGTGCCCGTCCGGTGCCCTGCGCCTCCCGGGACATCCGGGCCGGGCGGTACACCGGGGCCCAGATGGAGGCGCTGCTGCCCCCGCCGGTGGGCCGGATCATCCGGGAACATCACCTGTATCAGCCGCCCCGGCCGGACGGCACAAGGGAAAGGAAGAACGAGCCATGACCTGTGAAGAAGCCAAACAGCTGGTCAAAAAGCGGCTGAGCGAAAAACGCTACCGCCACACCATCAATGTAAAAAAAATGGCCGTCAAGCTGGCCGAGCGCTACGGTGCTGACCCCGAAAAGGCCGCTCTGGCAGCACTTTTGCACGACAGCGCCAAGGAACTGCCCCGGGCGGATATGTTGCAGATTTTTCGGGACAATGCTATAATAGCAAAAAATGCCGCATCCCGTCCCGAACCGGTCTGGCACGGCCTGGCGGCCGCCATTCTCTGCGAGACCCAGTGGGGGGTCACCGACCCCGAAATCCTCAGCGCCATCCGGTGCCACACCACCGGCAAGGCCGGCATGACCCTGCTGGACAAGATCCTCTATATGGCCGACATGACCAGCGCCGAGCGGGACTTCCCCGGCGTGGAGGAACTGCGCAAGGAGGAGATGGAGGATCTGGACCGGGCGCTGCTCCATGCCATGGAGCGGACGGTGGCGTTTGTTGAGAAAAAAGGCGGCCCGATGGACGAGGAAACCCTCGCCGCCCTTCGGGACCTTCGCAAGACTGTACACGCCTGAGGGCAGCGTCCTTGGGAACTTGTAAAAAAGGGAGGAACGATCCATGAGCGAGCCTCGCAAGCTGAATACCGGCGATGCGCAGCGCAACGTATACCATGCGGGCGATGCACAGTCCGCCAACCAGATCCGGCGTACCGTCTCCACCGCCCAAAGCCGTTCCAGCGTGCTGAGCCAGGAACAGTATGAGGAGGCCCGCCGTCAGGCCCAGGCGGCCGCTGCCCAGGCGGCCCGTGCCCGCCGCACCCAGTCGGTGCCCCGGGTCAGCCAGAGCGATGTGGAAGCCCGCCGGGCAGCCCAGCAGGCGGCCCGCGCCCAGGCCCAGGCCCAGATGGCTGCCCAGCCCCAGACCCCCACCAGCTATGTGGAGGGGGACCAGGGGCTGACCCGCGCCCAGCGCCAGGCCATGGCCCTGCGCCGCCAGGCGGAACAGCACCGGATGCAGTCCGCCGCCGCGGCGCCCCAGCAGCGCCGGGTGGTGCACCGGGCGCCCTCCTCGGCGGCCCCCCAGATCCGCCAGCTGGACCTGAACAAGACCCAGGCCCAGCGCCAGCACTATGATGTCAACGCCGACCAGAGCTTTGCCGAACCGGCCAAGCCCGCGGCGCAGGCGGCCCAGGCAGCCCAGGCGGCGCCCCAGGCCGCAGCCTCCCACGTCCACCGCGCTTCCCCCTCCGGCGGGGCCTCGGCCTCGGCGGGCCGTTCCGGCCGCAGCGGCGGCGGGGCCGACCAGCCCCCCAAGGGCCCCAAACAGGGCCGGGGCGGAAAAGGCGGCGCCGGCGGTTCCGGCGGCGGAAAGGGCGGCAAAAAGAAAAAGAAGGGCGGCTGGTGGAAGGCCCTGCTGGGCACCCTGCTGGCCATCGTGCTGATCTTTGCCGGCACCGCCTTCTTCATCCTGCGGGCCATCGCCCCCGAGGCCGGTTCCATCTCCATCAGCGAGCTCATCAACACCCCCAAGGAGTACGCCGGCAAGGAGTACAACATTCTGGTGGTGGGCGTGGACCGCTCCACCGAGGACGGCAGCGGCGAGGACAGCCAGTCCAACGACGGCCTCACCGACATGATCCTCTACCTCCACTTCAACAACGAGACCGGGGATGTGCGGATGCTCCAGATTCCCCGCAACATCCTGGTCACCGATGACGCCAGCGTCTCGGCCAACTATATGATCAACGGGGTGGCCAAGACCCAGGGCACCAACGGCAACAACAACATCAGCGCCCTGGCCCAGCTGGTCTATGACCAGTTCGGTCTGCCGGTGGACGGCTATATCTCGGTCCGGCTGGAAGCCCTGACCCAGATGATCGACACCTTCGGCGGCATCCAGGTCTATGTGCCCCAGGAGATGGACTACAACGGCAGCCATCTGGATGCCGGCTACCAGACCATGGACGGCGACGCAGCCGAGTTCTTCCTGCGCACCCGCCACATCTATGCCGACTCCGACATCGGCCGTCTGAACATGCAGCGGTACTTCTACGCCGCCCTCTTCGCCCGGCTGCGCAGCATGAACGTCTGGGATATCGCCAAACTGCTGCCGGTCTTCGTCTCCTATATGGAGACCGACCTCAACGTCACCGACCTGGTCAGCGTGGCGGTGAGCATGCTGAACATTACCAGCGACCACATCATGATGTGCCAGATCCCGGTGTATATGGGCCAGATCTACTACCCCATCGGCAGCAACAACGACGTGGTGGTGGTGGACCGCCAGGGCACCGCCGACCTGCTCAACAACTATTTCCGGGAGAACCTGGGACCCATCGATCCCAGCTCCCTGGGGGTCCGGGATGACCTGGTGGACGTCTCCGGCCGCACCCCCACCGATTCCAGCATCCAGTTCATGGGCAGTCTGAACGAGGAGATCGCCGACGCCCAGCAGAACGACAACATCGACAACTCGGTGACCACCGACGTCTATGATGTGACCAGCTCGGAGGCCACCGACGGCACCGAGGCAACCGACGGCACCGAGGGTGCCACGAGCACCGAAACCACCGACGGCGGTGAGGCCCAACCCGCGGCCTGACCCCGCAGTAAGGAGATATCTATGGAAAGCAAGGCACTTGCGATTGAACTGGCCCGTGCCCTGGACGCCAAGAAGGCCCTGGGCATCAAGATCCTGGAGGTGGAGGATCTGACCACGGTGACCGAATACTTTGTCATCGCCACCGGCACCTCCACCACCCATGTGGGCGCCCTGGCCGACGAGGCGGATTTCCGCCTGGGGCAGCTGGGGGTCAACGTCCTGCGCACCGAGGGCCATGACGGCAAGCGGTGGATTCTGCTGGACTACGGCAGCGTCATTGTTCATGTCTTCACCCAGGAGGCTCACGATTACTACGATCTGGAGCACCTGTGGGCCGACGCCAAGGAGGTCCCCGCATCCGAGTGGATGCGCCCGGAACCCGACGGCGGGGCAGATAATGTATGAGGGGAGTAAACACACCGTGAAGTACGATTTCAAAGCAGTGGAAGCCAAGTGGCAGAAGGTGTGGGAGGACCAGCACACCTTCCATGCCGAGATTGATCATTCCAAGCCCAAGTTCTACGGCCTGGTCGAGTTCCCCTACCCTTCGGGGCAGGGCCTGCATGTGGGCCATCCCCGCAGCTACACCGCCATGGACATCATCTGCCGCAAAAAACGGCTGCAGGGCTACAACGTCCTCTACCCCATGGGCTGGGACGCCTTCGGTCTGCCCACCGAGAACTATGCCCTGAAGAACCACATCAACCCCGAGATCGTCACCGCCAAGAACGTGGCCCGGTTCAAGAGCCAGCTCAAGGCCCTGGGCCTCTCCTTTGACTGGGACCGGGAGATCAACACCACCGATCCCGAATACTACAAGTGGACCCAGTGGATCTTCCTGCAGCTCTACAAGAAGGGCCTGGCCTACAAGAAGGAGACCACCGTCAACTGGTGCACCGGCTGCAAGGTGGTTTTGGCCAACGAGGAGGTCGTGGACGGCTGCTGCGAGCGCTGCCACTCCCCGGTGGTCCAGCGGGTCAAGAGCCAGTGGATGCTCAAGATCACCGCTTACGCCGACCGCCTCATCGATGACCTGGACCAGGTGGACTATCTGGACCGCATCAAGGTCCAGCAGCGCAACTGGATCGGCCGTAGCCACGGCGCCGAGATCACCTTCGACACCACCACCGGCGATGCCCTCACCGTCTACACCACCCGGGCCGACACCCTCTTCGGCTGCACCTACATGGTTGTCTCCCCCGAGCATGCCTACATCGACAAGTGGATGAAGGCCGGCCTGATCCGCAACCCCGAGGCCATCACCGCCTACCAGGAGGAGGCCGCCCGCAAGAGCGACTTCGAGCGCACCGAGCTCAACAAGGACAAGACCGGCGTCAAGATCGAGGGCGTCGAGGCCATCAACCCTGTCAACGGCAAGGTGGTCCCCATCTTCATCTCGGACTACGTCCTGGCCACCTACGGCACCGGCGCCATCATGGCGGTGCCCGCCCACGACACCCGTGACTGGGAGTTCGCCAAGAAGTTCGGCCTGCCCATCATCGAGGTGGTCAAGGGCAAGACCCCGTCCAACCTGGACGAGGCGGCCTTCACCGATGTGGCCACCGGCACCCTGGTCAACTCCGGCTTCCTGGACGGCCTGTCTGTGGAGGATGCCAAGGAGAAGATGTACGCCTGGCTGGAGGAGAACCACAAGGGCGGCAAGAAGGTCAACTTCAAGCTGCGGGACTGGGTCTTCAGCCGCCAGCGCTATTGGGGCGAGCCCATCCCCATGGTCTACTGTGAGAAGTGCGGCTGGCAGCCCATCCCCGAGAGCGAGCTGCCCCTGCGCCTGCCCGAAATCACCGACTTTGAGCCCGGCCCCGACGGCGAGAGCCCGCTGGCCCGCCACACCGACTGGGTCAACACCACCTGCCCCTGCTGCGGCGGCCCCGCCAAGCGGGAGACCGACACCATGCCCCAGTGGGCAGGGTCCAGCTGGTACTTCCTGCGCTACTGCGATCCCCACAACACCAAGGAGCTGGCCAGCAAGGAAGCGCTGGAATACTGGAGCCCGGTGGACTGGTACAACGGCGGCATGGAACACACCACCCTGCACCTGCTGTACAGCCGGTTCTGGCACAAGTTCCTCTATGACATCGGGGTGGTTCCCACCGCCGAGCCCTACCGCAAGCGGACCAGCCACGGCATGATCCTGGGCGAGAACGGCGAAAAGATGTCCAAGAGCCGCGGCAACGTGGTCAACCCCGACGACATCGTCAACGAGTACGGCGCCGACACCATGCGTCTGTACGAAATGTTCATCGGCGACTTCGAGAAGGCCGCTCCCTGGAACACCTCCTCCATCAAGGGCTGCAAGCGGTTCCTGGAGCGGATCTGGGCCCTGGGCGACAAGATCGTCGAGGGTGAGGGCGTCCGCCCGACCATCGAGGCCACCCTCCACCGCACCATCAAGAAGGTGGGCGAGGACATCGACTCCCTCAAGGCCAACACCGCCATCGCTCAGCTGATGATCCTGGTCAACACCCTGTACGACAACGGCGGCGCCACCCGGGAGGAGTTCCGCACCCTGCTGATCCTCCTCAACCCCTTCGCGCCCCACATCACCGAGGAGCTCTGGCAGCAGGCCGGCTTCCCCGATCAGATCGCCCACACCTCCTGGCCTGTCTACGACCCCGCCAAGTGCGTCGAGCAGACGGTGGAGATTGCGGTGCAGGTCAACGGCAAGGTCAAGGCCCGTCTGACCGTTCCCACCGACATCGAGCAGGCCGATGCCATCGCCCGCGCCAAGGCCGAGCCCGCCGTGGCTGCCGCCCTGGAAGGCAAGACCATCGTCAAGGAGATCTATGTCAAGGGCAAGCTGGTCAACCTGGCCGCCAAGTAACTGGATCACCCAAAGCCCCCGCCCATCGCGGAGGCTTTTTTCGGTTTTCTGCCCAACACCGCACGGAAGGGGAACAAAAGGATGGGAAATCTGATTTTCGGCGCCTTTGCCACCCTGGCGGGCTACCGCGAGGGCAGCGACGCCAACCTGGGCAGCGATCTCTACTACCGCTGCATTGTGGTGTCGCTGGTCAGCGCCGCCCGGCAGAACCCCGGCTGCACCACCGCCCTGGTGACCAACGTCCCGGTGCCCCCGCCCTACGCCGGCCAGCTGGCCGAGGCCGGGGTGGAAACCTGGCTCTGCCCCTTTGACCGCTACCGGGTGGATGGGGCGCTGGAGTGGTCGCTGGCCTTCTACAAGCTCTGCGCCCTGGACTGGGTGCTGGAACACCGGGCCTTTGACCGGGCGCTGCTGCTGGATGTGGACACCTTCACCCAGCACCCCTACACCGATCTCTGGCGGGAGGCCGACGAGGCGGTGCTGCTCTACCAGGTGCCCCACGCCGCCAGCCAGCAGATGACCGCCGCCATCAGCCGCAACTACGACGCCCTCTGGCCCGAAGGCGCGCCCCATACCCTGACCCATTTCGGCGGGGAACTGCTCTGCGGCAGCAAGCCGCGGCTGCAAGCCTTCGCCGGCCTCTGCGCCCAGGTTTTTGCCCGGATGCAGGCGGTGGGGCTGACCCCCCACGAGGGGGACGAGGCGGTGACCTGCGCCGCCGCCTACCGCAGCCTGCTGGCCGGGCAGCCGGTGCGGGCGGCCAACGCCTACATCTTCCGCTACTGGCTGGGGGCCCGGTTCTACTTTGTCAGCACCAACTACTGCCTGGACCCGGTCTGCATCCTCCATCTGCCCGGCCAGGGCAAGGCCCGGCAGCTGGCGGTGCTCTATCGCTACTATACCCGCCACCAGGCGTTTCCGCCGCTGGGCCGGGTGCACCGGCTCTGCTGTCTGCCCCCCGCCCATCCGCCGCTGCTGCCCACCCTCCGGGTGCGGCTGCTGGCCCGTCTCTCCCGCTGATTCCTCCGAGGTGATCCCGCCATGACCCAACAACCCAACGCCGGCAATCCGCTGGTCTTTTCCGCCCGCCCCTGGAAGGCGTTTGCCTCCCTGCTGCGGCGGCCCAAACTGCTGCTGGCCCTGCTGATCTTGCTCATCGCCGGCTACGGCTACGCCATGCTGGTGCCCGCCGTGGACATGGACGACCTGGCCATCGCCACCTACCAGCAGGGCGGGGAGTTTCTCCGCCAGGGCCGGTTCACCGTCTGGCTGCTCCAGGCCCTCACCGGCATCATGACCTACCAGCGGTTCTGGCCCGAGCTCTTTGCCTCGGTCTGCCTGGCCCTGGCCGGGGTACTCCTCTCGGCCATCCTCTACACCGCAGCCCGGCTGCCCGCCCGCTCCCCCGGCACCCTGCTGCTGGCCGGTGGGCTGCTGCTCTGGCCCTACCACGCCGAAATCCTGATCTATTCCAACCAGTGCGGGGTGGGGCTGGGCTACCTACTCTGCGTCCTGGCCCTGGGCGCTGCGGCCCCCCACCTGGTGGGGCCGGGCTGGCGCCACCTGTCCGGTGGGGCGGCGGCCGCCCTGCTGCTGGCCTTTGCCCTGGGCCTCTATGAATCCTTTGCCCCGGTCTGGCTCACCCTGGTTTTCGGGCTGCTTCTGGTGCGGGAGGCCTATGCCACCCCCGCCCGCCGCACCCTGGGCCAGACGCTGGGGGCCCTGGTCCGGGGGCTCTGGCCGCTGCTGGCCGCCCTGGTGCTGCGGGCCGGCATCACCGCCGCCCTCTGCGCCGCCATGGGGGTCTCGGGGGAGAACGGCACCGCCGCCAAGACCATCTTCTGGTTCCGCCGGGATTCCCTGCGGGACGCCCTGGTGATCCCCCTGCGGGAGTGGCTGGACAACTACCTGGCCCGCGCCTTCGGGGTGCCGGCCCTCAGCCTGCTGGCCATCGCCTGTGTGGCGCTGGTGGTCTGGCTGGTGCTCCACCGCCGGGGCTGGCTCTGCGGCATTCTGCTGCTGCTCTCCCAGTTCTCCCTGGGGCTGCTCCAGGGCACCGGCTCCCAGATGGCCCGGGCCTCCCAGTGCTTTGCGGTCTTTGTGCCGCTGGTGGCCTGGCTCTGGCTGGCCGCGGGGCTGGACGCCCCCCGCCGGCCCCGCCCCGGCGGCAAGAGCTGGCTCTGCTATGCCCTGGCCGCCCTGATCCTGCTGGCCGAGTGGGCCTCTTTGGGGGACCTCTTCCGCTACAACCGGGACCGCTGGGCCTATGAGGAGGCACTGCTCACCGACACCGCCCAACAGTTGGACGCCCTGGACCCCACTGGCGAGCTGCCGGTGGTCTTTACCGGCAAGATCCAGCTTTCGGAGGAGCTGACCCGCCGGGCGGTGATCGCCCAGAGCAACCCCGCCTACAAGGTTGCCTATCTGGTGGCGGCGGTGCTGGGCGGTCCCCAGGGGGAGCTCTACCACTACGAAAACCCCCAGACCCTGGTCATCAACTGGGCCCAGACCGCCTTCGGCAGCCATGAACAGATGTACCTGCTGATGGAGCAGATCGGCCGCCCCTGCGCCCGGCCCACCGCCGACCAGCAGGCCGCCGGGGACGCCCTGGCCGGAACCACACCGGAGGGCAGTGTCAGTGTGCAGGACGGGTATCTGCTGGTCTGCTTCTGAAACCGCCTTGCGCGTCATGCGGCAGGGGAGTATAATAAAAGATAATTGTAATTCCCGTCCGCTCGTTGCTTTTGGCGGAGGAAAAACCGAAATCACGGGAAAGGTGACAACGCCCATGCTGATCAGCCTGATCGTACCTTGCTACAATGAAGAGGAGGCCATGCCTCTGTTTTACCGGGAAGCCAGCCGGGTGGCCGCCGAGATGCAGGCCAGCCACGGGGCAACCTTCGAGTTTATCTTTGTGGACGACGGCTCCAAGGACGGCACCCTGCGGGTGGCGCGGGAGCTCCATGACCGGGACCCCCGGGTGCGGTATGTCTCCTTCAGCCGCAACTTCGGCAAGGAGGCCGGCATCTACGCCGGGCTGCAGGCCGCCAGGGGGGACTATGTGGCCACCATGGACGCCGACCTGCAGGACCCGCCCGCCCTGCTGCCCCAGATGCTGGACGCCCTGCTCAGCGGGGACTATGACTGCGCCGCCACCCGCCGCACCACCCGCAAGGGGGAACCGCCGGTGCGCAGCTGGTTTGCCCGCAAGTTTTACCAGATCATCAACCGGATGTCGGACACCGAGATTGTGGACGGCGCCCGGGATTTCCGGCTGATGACCCGCCGGATGACCGATGCGGTCCTCTCCATGGCCGAATACAACCGCTTCTCCAAGGGGATCTTCAGCTGGGTGGGCTTCCGCACCCGCTGGTTTGACTACGAGAACATCGAGCGGGTGGCCGGCCAGACCAAGTGGAATTTCTGGAGCCTGTTCAAGTATTCCATCGAGGGGATTGTGGGCTTTTCCACCGCGCCGCTGGTGGCCTCGGCCCTGGCCGGGGTGATCTTCTGTGTGGCCGCCTTCTTCGGCATCCTCTTTGTGGTGGTCCGGGCGCTGCTCTTCGGGGACCCCACCGCCGGCTGGCCCAGCCTGGTCTGCATCATGCTGCTCTGCAGCGGGGTGCAGCTGTTCTGCCTGGGCATTGTGGGGGAATACCTGGCCAAAACCTACCTGGAGGTCAAACACCGTCCGGTGTATATCGCCCGGGAAACCGAGGAGGACGCTGACAAACGCAAAAAAAAGACCCCGCAGTAAACGTCCCCCACAGGCAACAGTCCGGGCAGTATTGCCTAGTTTTTGCCGTATAGCGCCGAATTATCCTGGCTTGCTGGTGGAAAAAACTGACAATGGGTGTTGAATTGCGGGAAATCGCCTTGACAATTTATGCACCCGTGCTATAATAAATACTAAGTTGGCGGCCAAGCATAGCCGTTGACCGGGGGGTGGCCCCGTACGAAGTTCCACTAATCTATAGAAAGAAGATGTGTGCAATTATGAAAATGAAGAAGTATGTTGCCGCTGTTGCCGGTGTCGCTATGGCTTGCGCCCTCGCGACCAGCGCCTTCGCTGCGACCGACGCTCAGGTTGCCCGTGCTCAGGCTTACCTGAACTCCAAGGGCATCAGCTACACCGTCACCGCCTCCGATGTCGACAAGGCTCTGGCTGCCGGCTACACCGCCGATAGCCTGGCTGCCGAAGCCGACAGCCTGCTGGCTCAGGTTGTTGCTGATCCCAGCAAGGCCGACGCCGTTGCTGCTCAGGCCAAGTCCATCCTGTCCGGCATTGGCATCAGCGTTGACAATGTCAGCGTCAGCGTCAGCGGCGGCAATGTGACCATCAGCGCTGCCGTCAACGGCCAGAGCGTCAGCAAGACCGTTGCCGTTGCCGATGATCATGGTGATATCGGTCCTGCCATCGAGAATGGCACCTGGGGTGTGGATGAGAACACCGCCTCCACCGCTACCACTCTGACCTCCAGCGCTTCCTCCACCGCCGTCATCAAGGCTACCGGTGACAACGCCGGCATCCTGCTCATCAGCGCCGTTCTGAGCCTGGCCGCCGTTCTGGGCCTGGCCGCTCGCAAGTACAGCCAGAATGCCTGATTTTCGGCAGTTGCGTTGAACCTTTATTCTCGCCGCGGGCACCGCGGCGAGAATTTTTGTTTTCAGCCAAAACAACCGGCAGCGGCGGGGCCGCTGTCGTCCAAACATCCATTTTGGAAAGGATCGCTATGAAGAAACATTCCTTCCTGCAAAAAAGTCCGCTGGCCTATCTGGTGGTGCCGCTGGTCTTTGCGGTCATCACCCTGGCCGTGCTGGCCGGTGTTGCCAAGGTGACTGTCACCCCTTATCTGGCGCTGGCAAGCTGGTTCTTTGACAACAACCAGGTCAGCACCGAGCCGCAGGACCTGTTTGACCAGGCCACCGACCTGATGAGCACCGACCAGCAGGACAGCATTCCGCTGAGCAGCATCACCTACCCCTCGGAGGGGGACCGCTACGGCCGGATCACCATTGAAGGCACCACGGTGGATGCCCCCCTGTATTACGGGGACAACAACGCCATCCTCAACGAGGGCGCCGGCACCTACAAGGACGACACCCGGGTGGGCATCCCCGGCGAGGGCAAGACCATCCTCATCGCCGGCCACAACAACACCTTCTTCAACGATCTGCAGAGCGTGGAGGTGGGGGATGTGGTGACCATCGAGACCCACTACGGCACCTACACCTACACGGTGGAGCGGTGCGAGGTGTATGACTATCAGGACACCTCCTCCTACGACTTCACCCGCACCGACGAGAACCTGATCCTCTACACCTGCTATCCCTTCGACGCGCTGGGCTTTACCCCCGACCGCTATTTTGTCTATGCCAGCTATACATCCGGCCCGGTGCTGGATGCGGCACAGTAAGGAGGAGCCCATGGCAAACAAAACGAAAAAATCCAACGGAGCCGGGGCAGCTTGGCCCATGCTGCTGTCCTACATCTCCTCGCTGCTGCTGACGGTGCTGGCGGCGCTGCTGCTGTTGTACAGCACCCTGTGCAGTGCGGCCTATATGCAGGGCCAGGTGCGCAAGACCGGCTTTGCCCAGACCGCCTACGATGCCATGTGCCAGGATTTCACCAGCTATGCGTCGGCCACCGGCTTCTCCGCCGAGACCCTGACCGGGGTGATCTCCCCCGACCAGATCGAAACCGACCTCAACGCCGACATCGAGCGCCTCTATGACGAGACCTACGCCCGGGATACCCATCTGGAGATCGCCGAGGCGGCCTACGCGGCCATGGAGGCCGAGGCCCAGTCCCTGGGGGTCACCCTGGACGGGAATGTGAAGGAGGGCGTGGAGGTTGTGGCCGAGGCCATGCGCCAGGAGTATGTGGGCTACACCAACACCCCGCTGGCCAGCCAGCTGCACACCTTCATCATGAAGGTGGAAAAGATCATGTGGATCGGGGTGGCCATCTGCGCGGTCTTCACCGCCCTGGCCCTGATCCTGATGATGCTGCTGTCCAAGAACAACGCCCGCCTGGGGGCCCGCTGCCTGGTCTTTTCCTTCGGTGCGGCGGCGGTGGTCTGCCTGGTGCTGGGCCTGGCAGTCTATCCTCTGCTCCACCTGCAGGACCTGAGCCTCAACCCGCTGGCCTTCAAAAACCTGGTTGTGGGCTATGTGCAGGGGATGTTCAGTCGGTTCACCATCTTTGCGGCGCTGTATTTCGTCATTGCGCTGCTGCTGGGAGAACTGCTGGGCTTCCACAAGCGCCGTCAGAAGGACAAGCTCTATGTGATGGACGCCGACAACAACCCCATCAACCCCGCCGAATAAACCAAAAGGGCGGTGCCTTTCCCCGCAGGGAAGGGCACCGCCCTTTTTGGATGCCGCAACAACAAGAAGGCCGCTGCCTCGGGGCAGCGGCCTTCTGTATTGAGGAAGATGTGAGCAAAGAGAACGGGACACAATCCCGTGTAAAATCAGGCCTTGTTGGCAGAGCCGAACAGCTCGATCTTTTCCTTGACCTTGTCCATGATGGCATCGGCGCCCGGCTTGAGCAGCTTGCGGGGGTCGTAGCCCTTGCCCTGCTGATCCTTGCCGGACTCGATGTACTTGCGGGTGGCCTCGGCGAAGACCAGCTGGCAGTCGGTGTTGACGTTGATCTTGCAGACGCCCAGGCTGATGGCCTTCTGGATCATCTCGTCGGGGATACCGGTGCCGCCGTGCAGAACCAGCGGGATGTTGTTGGTGGCCTTGTGGATGCGGTCCAGCGCCTCAAAATCCAGGCCCTTCCAGTTGTCGGGGTAGATGCCGTGGATGTTGCCGATGCCGGCAGCCAGGAAATCGATGCCCAGGTTGGTGATCTTGGCGCATTCCTCGGGGTCAGCGATCTCGCCGGCGCCCACGACGCCGTCTTCCACGCCGCCGATGGAACCGACCTCGGCCTCGATGGACAGGCCCTTGTCATGGGCCATCTCCACCAGCTCGCGGGTCTTGGCGACGTTCTCGTCGATGGAGTAGTGGCTGCCGTCGAACATGATGGAGGTGAAACCGGCTTCGATGCAGGCCTTGGCGCCCTCGTAGGTGCCGTGGTCCAGATGCAGCGCAACGGGAACCGTGATGCCCAGGCTCTCGTCCATGGCGCGGACCATGGCGGCAACGGTCTTGAAGCCGGTCATATATTTCCCGGCGCCTTCCGAAACACCCAGGATCACCGGGCTGTTCATGGCCTGCGCCTGCAGCAGGATGCTACGGGTCCATTCCAGGTTGTTGATGTTGAACTGGCCCACGCCGTAATGGCCGTCGCGGGCTTTCAGCAGCATATTGGTTGCATTCACCAGCATAGTTAATACCTCCCAAATTGTGGTCAGACGTTTTGCGGTCTTCCTGCAAGCGGAAGCCCGCTCGCAAACCTACTATTTATTATAGCCCGGGATTGACAAAAAATCAACAGCTTTCGAGGGGCCTCTTTCACTTTTTCTGCGCGGGCCAAAAAGCGCTTTTATGCAGTTTTCGGCCATCGCGGGCGCGGTGGAAAACCGGGACAGCCGGGGGAGGGGATCTTGTGAAAATTGTGGGAAAACGGAAGATTTTGGCGGATAAAATCGGCGCCCTGCCAACTTGACATGGGGGGTTATCCACACCGTTATATTGAAAAGTTTTCCACCGCCTGTTGAAAACCGGGTTGAAACGGTGGAAAAACCCGCGCAGCAAGCGGCTTTTCCACATTTTCCACAGAGTTTTCAACCGTGAAATCCCGACTGTTGAAATTACGAAACGTATAAACTGGCAGATTGCGGCAAAAGGGTGGGAAAGTTTGGAAAATTTGCACATTTGACGCGCCCCCACAGGTGACAAAAGGGGAGGCGCTGTGGTATACTATTATCTGTATAGCCGTCGGTTTTTGCCCCGGCCAAGAATGTCAAAAGCGGGCCGATCCCCGCAGGAGGAACCCATGGAACGCACCCAAAAGAAACCCGTCGCCCCCACCCACAGTGATGATACCCTGGTCTGGGGCAAAAACCCGGTGACCGAGCTGCTCAAGAGCGGCACCGGCGTGGACACCCTGCTGGTGGCCGACAACATGGCCCCCCAGACCGCGGGCTATTTCACCGCCCTGGGCCGGCAGGCCGGCGCGGTGGTCAAGCGGGTGCCGGCGGGCAAGCTGCAAAAGCTCACCGGCACCGCCGACCACCAGGGGGTGGTGGCCTGGGCCGCCCGCATCGAATATGCCACCCTGGAGGATCTGCTGGACGCCGCCGCCCAGAAAGGGGAGCCGCCCTTCCTGATCCTCTGCGACGGGGTGGAGGACCCCCACAATCTGGGGGCCATCCTGCGCTCGGCGCTGCTGTGCGGCGCCCACGGGGTCATCATTCCCCGGCGGGGCGGCACCGCCGTCACCGGCACCGTGATGAAGGCCAGCGCCGGCGCGGCCGCCCGCATCCCGGTGGCCCGGGTGGCCAACCTGGCCCAGGCGGTGCGCACCCTGAAGGAACACAACGTCTTCGTCTACTGTGCCGATATGGGCGGCCAGCCCCTCTCCCGCACCGACCTCAGCGGTGCGGTGGCGCTGGTGCTGGGCAACGAAGGGGCCGGGGTCAGCGCCCTGGTGCGCAAACTCTGCGACGGGGTGGTCAGCCTGGAAATGGCGGCCCCCGGCACCGGGGTGGACAGCTACAATGTCTCGGTGGCAGCCGGCATCCTGATGTATGATGTGCTGCAGCGCCGCCGCGCCTCCCATCCTTAACCCATCAACCGAAGCCGCCCCGCCGGCGGCGCTCTGTGTCGTAGAACAAAGAGGAGAAGTACCAAATGCCAGGCAAACGTACCAATGATTCGGTAGATCGCATTCTGGAAGAACTGGGCCGCAAGCAAAATGCCGAGGGTGTCCGGGACAGCGTCAACGACCGCCAGGTCGATGCCATCCTGGAAAGCCTGGGCATGGGCCCGGTGGGCAGCACCGGCGATCCGCTTGGCCCCATCGAACAGGCCGACCTGCCCCATGTGGAGCTGGCGGGCGGCACAACCCAGGACCGTTTTCCCACCGCAGTGCTGGACGATCTTCTGCGGGATCTGCCCAGCGCCCGGCTGCGCACCCCGGCTGCCCCGGCCCCCACCGCTGTCTCCCAGCCTCAGGAGGCTGCCCCGACCCGGCAGCAGACCACTGTCTCCCAGCCGGTGCGCCAGACACCCCCTGCCCAGGAGCCCCCGCAGCAGCCGGAGCCCCAGGAGGAGGAAGAGGACTTTTACCAGACCCAGCCGGAGTTCGACAGCCAGCCGGACCCCGAACCGACCCAGCAGACGCCCCGGCAGCGGCACCCCCAGGTGCGGCAGCTGGAGCTGGAGGACACCCGCACCGGCACCCTGGGGGACACCACCCGCACCGGCATCATCAAAAACTTTCTGCTCAAGATGGCACCCGAGGGGGCCGAGGCCGACCAGCGGGCGCTGAACCAGGGCAAAAAACAGTTCCAGCGCTTTTTTGAGGAGAGCGCCGCGGTGGTCCCCGACGAAAAGGGACGCATCCGGCCTGCCCGCAAGAAGAAGCGGGGACTGTTCGGCATGCCCAGCGCCGAGGACACCGGCGAGTTTGTGCCCATCAATGTCTCGCTGGGCGGCGGGCATCCCCAGGAGGAATACTTCCCCGATGCCCCCGAGGAGGAGGAAGAAGAGCCCCAGGAGCGCCCGGCCCGCCAGAAGGGCGGATTCTTTGCCGGGCTCTTTGGCGGCCGCCGCCAGAAGGCACCGGAGGAGCAGCCCCAGGCGCCGGAGGAGGAAACCGAGCTGGAGACAGGGGAGCTGCCGCCGATGAACACCGCCGACGACGTGGGTCTGCCCACAGGCGAGCTGGACACCGGCGAACTGCCGCTGGACCAGCCGGCAACCCAACCGGCCCCGGCCCAGGACACCGCCCCGGCGGGAAAGCGGGTCTACCGTAGTGCCGCCCGCGGCGGGGACACCACCGGCAGCCTTTCGCTGGGAGGCACCACCATCGAGCAGCCCACCCTGGGGGATACCCGGTCGGGCACCCTGGGCCGGCTTTCCACCCTGGAGTTCCTCAGCGGCGGCCGCCGCAAGGGCGCTTCCCGGGACACCCGGAGCAACACCACCGTCTACCGCAAAAAGCGGGACACGGTGGAATTTACCCCCGGCCAGCGCAAACACCAGCGGCCGGAGGAGGACACCCGCACCTTTGCCCGGCGGGAAGGGGAGCCGGTGGGGGAGCCGGTCATGACCCCCAACGCTGAGGTACCCCTCCGCCAGACCAGCGCCGGCTTCACGGTGCAGACCAACGCGGTGGAGGAAAAGGAGGACACCCAGTCCTTCCTCAAGGAACTCAACGACGCGCTGCCCCTCCATCCCAACGCCAAACAGCCGGCGGTGACCGCCGCTCAGACCCTCACCGGTCAGGTGCGGATCGAGCCTGCCGCGGGGCAGACCGGCACGGTTTCGGCGCAGCAGCCCCACCCGGCGGAGGACACCACCGGAACCCTCACCGGCCAGGTGCAGATTGCGCCGGCGACGGCCGCCCAGGCCCAGCCTGAGGCCGCCCAGACCGGGAGCCCCCAGGAGGAGATGGAGACCAATCTCTCCCAGGCGGAGGAGGTCAAGCCGGATACCTCGGAATTTGTACACAATATTGCCGAGTCCATCAACCTGGAGGACACCGCCACCATCGGCACCGGCGCCATCACCGACCAGATTCCCGGGGACAAGGACGAGCGCTATGCCCGGGCGGTGGACCGCCTGCTGGACGATTCCGCCCCCGAGGAGAAAAAGCCCAAGCGCGGGCGGATCCGGCTGGGCGGTACCCCCGAGGATGAACAGGACGGCGCCTCCACCGAGCCCTTTGACGCCCCCGGCCCGGCCCGCAGCCGGGATTACGAGAACGCCGAGGACGCCCCGGCGGTCCGCCGCCGTCTGCAGAACCAGGTGCTGACCCTGGGCATTGCGGCCCTGGTCAGCGGCATTCTGGGCATTGCGATGGTCTATCTGGCCACCGCAGCCACCGGCGCGGGGATTCCCATGCCCGGCGCCCTGGACCCGGCGGCGGACAAGCTGCCGCTGCTGGCGGTGCTGCTGGTGCTGCTGGCGGCCTGCTGCGGCCTGTGCTGGCGGACCATGGCCAGCGGTTTGCTGGGCCTGGCCCGCACCCCCTCGGCCGACAGCATGCCGGCTCTGGCGGCGGCGGGGGCGTTGGTCCAGCTGCTGGTCTTCCTGATCCAGCCGGATCTCTACGACCCCACCCGCTTCTGCCTGATGGCGGGGCCGGCGGCATTGCTGCTCTGCTTCAACACGGTGGGCCGCTGGCTGGACGCCGGCACCACCGCCGACAACTTCCAGCTGGTCAGCGCCGGGGTGGACCATGCGGTGGCCTACCGCCTCAAGGACGCCAGCGCCCTCCACACCATCACAAGGGGCCTGGGCGAGCCCCATCCCTGCGTGCTGGTCAGCCGTCCCACCCAGCTCTTCAAGGGCTTTCTGGCCAGCAGTGCCTCCCGCCGTACCTCGGACAAGAACCAGCAGCAGTTTGCCTGGCTGGTGGCCGGGTGCAGCCTGGCGGCCTTCGTCTTTACCCTGATCTACCGCAAGGACGCTGGCATGGCGGTCACCGCCCTGGCCACCGTCCTCTGCATCGACAGCCCCCTGGCGGGCACCCTGCTCTCGGCGCTGCCGGCTCGGCTGATGCAGCGCAGCGCGGCCCAGGTGGGGGCGGTGGTCCCCGGCTGGAAGGACATCCGCCAGCTGGGCCGGATCAATGTGATCTGCGTCACCGCCAAGGACCTCTTCCCCAAGGGCTGTGTCAAGCTCTGCGGCATCAAGCCGGTGAACAAGGAACAGCGCATCGACCTGGCCATCGCCTATGCCGCCTCGATGTTTGTGGACGGCAGCCCCATGATGCAGGAGGTTTTTCTGGGCATGATCGGGGACAACCGCAAACTGCTCTATGAGGTGGACGACAAACAGACCGTCTACGGCAAGGGCTATGTGGGCTGGATCGACGGCGAGCGGGTGCTGGTGGGCAACCGTTCCCTGATGCTGGACTACAACGTCAAGCTGCCCAGCCTGGAATACGAGCAGCGGCACACCGTCAACCAGCGCCGGGTGATCTACCTGGCGGTTTCGGGCAAGCTGTTCGGGATGTTCCAGGTGGCCTACCAGCGGGACAACGACACCGCCTATGTGCTGGACGGCCTGCGCCGGGCCGGCATGTCCCTGATTGTGGACTGCGACGATTTCAACTGTGACAACGCCCTGCTGGAGGCCGCCTACGGCCTGCCCAGCGGCACCGTCAAGGTGCTCAACGGCACCGAGCGGGAGGCCATGGCCCCCGCCACCGCCTGGCTGCCCGAAAGCGAGGGCAACATGCTGCATCTGGGCAGCTTTGCCAGCTTTGTGGGCGGCCTGGAGGCGGCGGCCGGCGCGGCTTCCGGCGAGCGGATGGCCGCCTCGGCCATGTCGGTGTCGGTGCTCTTCACCTGCGTGATGTCCATCATCATGGTGATCGCCGGCGGCATCTTCAGCCTGCCGCTGCCGGTGCTGGTGCTCTACCAGGCCATCTGGGCGGTGCTGGCGCTGGTCTTCCCCATGCTGCAGCGCTATTGAACCCGAAACTTGTGAGAGAGGAGGTGCGGCGGTGTACCGTGTGAGCCAACATCAAATGAGCATGTATGACTATCTGCCGCCTTATCACGGCGAGCTGGTGCCCCGCAACCGGTGGATCCAGCTGGCCGACGCCATCGACTGGGACGCCTTTGAGGAGGAGTACAGCCAGAACTTCGGCCACAGCGGCAAGGTGGCCATCCCGGCCCGGATTGCCCTGGGCAGCCTGATCATCCGGGCGGCCTTCCACATCTCGGACCGGCAGACGGTGGACCTGGTGCGGGAAAGCCCCTACCTCCAGTACTTCCTGGGGTTCGAGACCTTCACCGACAAGCTGCCCTTCTCCGCCCGCAGTATGGAAAAATTCCGGGCCCGCATTCCGGCGGCCAAGGTGCGGGAGGCGGTCCGCCTGCTGCGCAGCCTGGAAACCTTACCACCCAACAAATAAAGGAGTTTTATGGAACTGTTACTGGACACCCTGATGGATGCGCTGCTCGACAGCGCCAAGATGCTGCCCTTCCTCTTCCTGGCCTACCTGCTCATCGAATGGCTGGAACGGCATCACGGGCAGCGGATCGAGGATGCCCTGGCAGGGGGCGGCCGCTGGGGCTTTGTGCCCGGCGCGGCGCTGGGCTGCGTGCCTCAGTGCGGCTTTTCGGCGGTAGCCGCCAACCTCTATGCCAGCCGGGTCATCACCCCCGGCACCCTGCTGGCGGTCTTTGTGGCCACCAGCGACGAGGCGGTGCCGCTGCTGGCCGCCGCCCCCGAAAAATGGGGCTCTCTCGTGCTGCTGCTGGCCCTCAAGGTGCTTTGCGGCATCGCGGCGGGCTGGCTGCTGGATGTGCCGCTGCGGCATTTTCTGCCCAAAAGCCTCTACGGCGGCTACGCCGGCAGCGCCGAGGAGATCGACTGCCACGAGGAACACGAGGAACACAGCGGGGTGGTGCTGGCCGCCCTGCGCCACACCCTGGAGATCTTTGTCTTTATCCTGATCTTCAGCATTGTGATCGGGCTGCTCTTCTCCCTGGTGGGGGAGGACACCATCACCGCTCTGCTGGCCAATCTGGGCCCGCTGCAGCCCATGGTGGCTGCCATCCTGGGCCTGGTGCCCAACTGCGCCGCCAGCGTCCTGCTGGCCCAGCTCTTCCTGCAGGGGGTCATCAGCTTTGGCAGCCTCTTTGCCGGGCTGGCCGCCGGCGCCGGCATCGGCCTGGCGGTGCTCTGGCGGGTCAACCCCAGCTGGAAACAGAACCTCTTTATGACCGGCCTGTTGTGGGCCTGCGGCAGCGTGCTGGGCATTTTGCTCCAGTTCCTGCCGGTCTGATCTGACAAAAAATTCCCCTGTCGCAGATGCGGCAGGGAATACCAAAAAAGGCTGCCCGCTGCGGGCAGCCTTTTTCGGTTCTGTTTGAGAGATGGCAAAGTTACTGTTTTCTTTTGTGTCGGTCAATCAGCAATCGAATAAACATAAGAATCCATACGAACCATGCAAACGCACAACCGATTCCGGGATAAAAAATGTCAATGATGACCCCCACGAAAAACGGAATCGACATAAAGATCATTCTTTTGCCATAAGCCTTGCACATGGCATTTTCATCATATTTCCGTCTCTCGTCTTCCGACTTTATACGTCATAAATGTAATACAGACGGTTTATATTGCGTTTCGCACATTTCTAAAAAACAAGAGCTGTTGCAATATTTTGTGAGTACTGCTGATAAAAATGTAAAAATTCGCCTAATTGACGATGCAAAATTGATTGTTCATGAGATACATGATATATTATAAAAAAATTCTCAATAATCGAGAATGAAGGATACAGGATTTAAATTGATCGGCCGGGAGAAAAACAATGAATATGAAAAGCAGAAGAAAGCATGGCTTTCAGCTGATGACCGTATTATATTGTATCATAGTAATTTGTATCTGCGTCACACGCTTTAATATCATCATGACAATATTGGGCGGGCCGATCACACATATCGATTCGGTTAACTTACTGCCATTCCACAGCATTCGAGAAAATTTGGAATATGGCCGCAAACCCATCTCGTGGGACATGATTGATAATATGGTCATGTTTGTCCCTATTGGAATGATCTACTGCTATTATCAAAGAAATTTCGTGGTATATAAAGCAATCATACTGTCTTTCTTAACTACACTTTTGATTGAGTGTGCGCAATTTGTCTTAAAGACAGGGGTTGTAGATATCGATGACCTTATCATAAATACATTGGGCGGCTTGCTTGGCGTTCTGCTGTATGTCCTGTTGAGCAAACTATCAAAGGGAAAGAAAAATGTGGAGACACATGAAATAATCGATATCATCGCTACCATGCTTCCGCCGATCTTCATTGCATTTGTTATGGAAATGTTTCTGGGGAACGGATCACCAAAGTTTTTTCTGTTTTACGGTGGAATGCTTCTATGCTATGGCCTTTTTGTCTATGTGTTTTTGATCAAAGATTTTACCTGGAAAGGGAAAATAAGCTACTTCGTATGCTACGTGGGAGCCTTCTGTTTAAGCCGTGTTGTGCTATAAGGAGTATTGATGCAATATTGGTGCACAGAAATACAACAGCGTCATAAAATATAGAAACGCCCATCGGCATTTAAGCGATGGGCGTTTCAATTTTTTGGTTAAGTTACTTTTTCAGTTAATTACAGATGCAGCACGCGGTCGCGGATCTCGGCGGTGCGGCCCTGGTTCCAGAACTGGGTGCCGATGTAGCCGCAGGTCCGGCGGGCCACGTTCAGCTTGTTCTGGTCACGGTTGTGGCACTTGGGGCACTCCCAAACCAGCTTGCCGTCGTCCTCCACAATCTTGATCTCGCCGTCGTAGCCGCACACCTGACAGTAGTCGCTCTTGGTGTTCAGCTCGGCGTACATGATGTTGTCGTAGATGAACTGCATGACCTTGATGACCGCTTCCAGGTTGTCCTGCATGTTGGGCACTTCCACATAGCTGATGGCGCCGCCCGGGGACAGACGCTGGAACTCGCTCTCGAACTTCAGCTTGGTGAAGGCGTCGATCTGCTCGCTCACATGGACATGGTAGGAGTTGGTGATATAGTTGCGGTCGGTGATGCCGGGCACGATGCCGAAGCGCTTCTGCAGGCACTTGGCGAACTTGTAGGTGGTGGACTCCAGCGGGGTGCCGTAGAGGCTGAAATCGATGTTGTGCTGGGCCTTCCAGGTCTGGCAGGCGTCGTTCATATGCTGCATGACCTGCAGGGCGAAGGGCTTGGCGGCCGGATCGGTGTGGCTCTTGCCGGTCATATACTTGCAGCACTCGTACAGGCCGGCGTAGCCCAGGCTGATGGTGGAGTAGCCGCCGTAGAGCAGCTTGTCGATGGGCTCGCCCTTCTTCAGGCGGGCCAGGGCGCCGTACTGCCACAGGATGGGGGCGGCGTCGGACAAGGTGCCCTTCAGACGGTTGTGGCGGCACATCAGGGCCTTGTGGCAGAGCTCCAGACGCTCGTCGAAGATCTTCCAGAACTTGTCAAAGTCGCCGCCGGAGGACAGGGCCACATCCACCAGATTGATGGTGACCACGCCCTGGTTGAACCGGCCGTAGTACTTGGGCTTGCCCGGCTCATAGTTCTTGGCGTTGGCCACGTTGTCCCAGCCGTTGCCGGAGCGGTCGGGGGTCAGGAAACTGCGGCAGCCCATGCAGGTGTAGACATCGCCGTGGCCCTCAGTCTCGCCCTTGGAGAGCTTGTATTCCCGCATCTTCTTCTCGCTGATGTAGTCGGGAACCATCCGCTTGGCGGTGCACTTGGCGGCCAGCTTGGTCAGGTAGAAGTAGGGGGTGCCCTCCCGGATGTTGTCCTCTTCCAGGACGTAGATCAGCTTGGGGAAGGCGGGGGTGATCCAGACGCCGGCCTCATTCTTGACGCCCTGGTAGCGCTGGCGGAGCATCTCCTCGATGATGATGGCCAGGTCGGACTTCAGGCGCTGGTTGTCGCCGGCCTCGTTCAGGTACATGAAGACGGTGATGAAGGGGGCCTGGCCGTTGGTGGTCATCAGGGTGACTACCTGGTACTGGATGGTCTGCACGCCCCGCTTGATCTCCTCCCGCAGGCGGGCTTCCACGATCTCGGACAGCTTCTCCTCGCCGGGATTGATGCCCAGCTCCTTCATCTCCGCTTCCACATCCCGGCGGATCTTCTTGCGGCTGATGTCCACGAAGGGCGCCAGATGGGTCAGGCTGATGCTCTGGCCGCCGTACTGGTTGGAGGCCACCTGGGCGATGATCTGGGTGGCGATGTTGCAGGCGGTGGAGAAGGAATGGGGCTTCTCGATCAGGGTGCCCGAGATGACGGTGCCGTTCTGCAGCATGTCGTCCAGGTTGACCAGATCGCAGTTGTGCATGTGCTGGGCGTAGTAGTCGGCGTCATGGAAGTGGATGATGCCTTCCTCGTGGGCCTTGACCACATCGCTGGGCAGCAGCATCCGCATGGTCAGGTCCTTGGAGATCTCGCCCGCCATGTAGTCGCGCTGGACGCTGTTGACGGCGGGGTTCTTGTTGGAGTTCTCCTGCTTGACCTCCTCGTTGTTGCACTCGATCAGAGAGAGGATGCGGTCATCGGTGGTGTTGTGGGTGCGCTTCAGGCTCTGCACATAGCGGTAGGTGATGTAGCGCCGGGCCACCTCAAAGGCGCCGGCCCCCATGATGGCGTTTTCCACCAGATCCTGGATCTCCTCCACGTTCATGGCGTGGGAGCGGTCCTGGCAGGCCTGCTGTACCTGGTCTGCAATCTGAACGATCTGATCCTGGCGCAGCCGCTGAGCGGCGGGGACTACATTGTTGGCCTTGGTAATGGCCGCAATGATTTTGGTGATGTCGAAAACGGCCTCGCTGCCGTTGCGCTTAATGATCTTCATGGCTGTCTCCTCTATATATGGTAGAACCTCAAACGAAATTCCCCGGCCGAAAAGGCGGGAAAAGGGCAAATGATAGGCCCGCCCGAAGGCGAGCAAGATTATATTACCGCACCGGCAGGGGAAAGTCAAGGGACAAAACCACTATATATTGTGTTTAAAAATGTTCAAATCACCAAATAGCAACCTTTCATCGCTCCAGCGCCGAAAAAATGGCTGCCAAAAATACCGCCGGATTTTCGGCAAAAATCATATGGACTGCCAAAAACGCGATGCTGCGATGAAAAATGCGTTAATTTTTCCCGCTGCCCTTGCGCGGGGGCCGGGGTTGGGGTATACTGGACACAGACTTTCGGCGGCAAAGGGCCATGTTTGCCGGCCGACACAAGATATTGTATCCCAAAAGGAGAGAAAATCATACCGTGAATTACGCCAACATCAAATATTGCGACATCGCCAACGGCGAAGGGGTGCGCACCAGCCTCTTTGTCTCGGGCTGCCGGCGGCACTGCAAGAACTGCTTCAACGCCATCGCCTGGGACTTCAACTACGGCCAGCCCTTCGACAAGCAGACCCGCAACGCCATCCTGGCCAGCCTGGAGCCGGAGTACATCAACGGCCTGTCGCTGCTGGGGGGCGAGCCCTTCGAGCCGGAAAACCAGCGGGCGCTGCTGCCCTTTGTCCGCAATGTGAAGGTGCTGTACCCCAACAAGACCATCTGGTGCTACACCGGCAATGTCTACGAGACCGAGCTGCTGCAGCCCAGCCCCGCCCGCTGCGAGGTGACCGACGATCTGCTGGCCTGCATCGATGTGCTGGTGGACGGCGCCTTTGTGCAGGAACAGCACGACATCAGCCTGCGCTTCCGGGGTTCCTCCAACCAGCGGATCATCGACCTCAACCGCACCCGCCGGGAGGGCAAGGTGGTGCTGTGGGAGGACGACCCCATCTTTGCCAGCCACGAGATGTGAGGCGCCGGGGGATTTTGCGCCCCCGCCCTTGCCAGCGGGCAAAAATGGTGGTATACTGAATCCAACTTCTCGGATGGAAAAGAGGGACTTGTATGGCATTCTTCCGTCATCTGCTGCCGGTTCTGGCCGGCGCTGCCGCCGGCTGCGCGGCCACCTTGCTGGCCCAGCGCTGCCTGGCCGGGTCGGAGCACGAACATATTGTGGGTTCGGAGGCGTTTTCGGATGCCGCCGAGCCCGTCACCGATGCTGCGCCTGCTCCCGCAGAGGATACCCAGCCCGCCCGGCCGACCGGCATCTACCGCCCGGTCAGCTCCCCCGCTGACGAGACCCCCAACCCCAACCCGGTGCGGGATCTGGGGGAAAAGGCTCCCATGGTGGACGGCAAGATCGATGTGGAACACATCGCCTCGCCGGAGGATTTCGCCAACTGGGACGACCTGGGCTGCCAGGGCTGATCCCATCCGTGCAGCCGCCCCGGCTGTGCGGCCCATCCCACATCTTCTGCAACCATGATCAGGCGCTGCCCTGTCCCCTTTGCGGGGGTCGGGTGCGCCTGTTTTGTTTTTCTGCGGCACTTTACAACTTTACTGCGCGAAAGTATAATGAAACCATCTGTTTCCCCCGGCGCGGCCGGGGCGGATGCCAAAAAAGGAGTTTCTGACCATGCAACTGGATCTGACCAATTTTCCCCCCGCCGAGCGCTGCACCCTGCAGCTGCGGGCGCTCTACGAGGCGGCGGGGTATCGCAAATACCGCTGCGCCCGGTTTGAGGAGTACTCCCTCTACCAGGAAAACCAGCGCTTTCTCAACAACACCCAGGTCATCACCTTCACCGACCTGGACGGCCACCTGCGGGCCATCCGCCCCGATGTGACCCTCTCCATCGCCAAGAACGCCCAGCCCGCCAAGGGGGAGTGCAAACATTACTATTATACCGAGCAGGTCTGCCGCCCCAGCCCCGAGAGCCACACCTTCACCGAGATCAGCCAGATGGGGCTGGAGTGCATCGGCGCCGTGACCCCCGCCGAGCAGGCCAAGGTGGTGGATCTGGCCATCCAGAGCCTGCAGTCGCTGGGCCCGGCCTGGGTGCTGGAGCTCAGCCACATGGGCTTCCTCACCGGCCTGCTGGATGCCTTGGGGGTGCCGGCGGCGGCCCGGCCCCGGCTGCTGGAGCTGCTGCGGGACAAAAATCCCCACGAGCTCCACGCCGCGGCCTTGGCTGCGGGGCTGTCCGGCCAGGCGGCCGGGGAGCTCTGCCAGGTGCTCTACCTCCACGGCCCGCTGGGGGCCACCCTCACCGCGGCCCGGGCCTGCTGCCACAGCAAGGCCCAGCGGGAGGCGCTGGACGAACTTCAGGCGCTGCAGCAGGCCCTGGGGACGGCGGCGGCCCCGCTGCAGCTGGACCTGAGCCTGGCCGGGGATATGGAGTACTACAACGGTCTGGTCTTCACCGGGTATCTGACCGGAGCGCCCCGGGCGGTGCTCAAGGGCGGGCGGTACGACCTGCTGGTCCGCCGCTTCACCCCCGGGGCCGAGGCCCTGGGCTTCGCCCTCTATCTGGACGAGCTGGACCGGATCGCCGCCCCCGCGGCCCCGGCGGGCAAGACCTGGCTCAACATCGCCCTGCCCAAAGGACGGCTGGGGGACAAGGCCTACAAGCTGCTGGCCAGCGCCGGCTACGGCTGCACCGAGGATTACAACGAGACCCGCAAGCTGGTGGTGGAAAACCCCGAAGCCGGGGTGCGGTACTTCCTGGTCAAGCCCAGCGACGTGGCCATCTATGTGGAGCACGGCGCCGCCGACATCGGCATTGTGGGCAAGGACATCCTGGCCGAATCGGGGGCGGATGTCTACGAGCTGATGGACACCAAGATGGGCCGTTGCCGGATGTGTGTGGCCGGCCCCAAGGACTTTGTGGACGACGAGAGCCGGGCCCTGCGGGTGGCCACCAAGTTTGTCAACATCGCCCGGGCCCACTACGAGAGCCTGGGCCGGGACATCGACATCATCAAGCTCAACGGTTCCATCGAGCTGGCCCCCATCCTGGGCCTGTCGGATGTGATTGTGGACATCGTCGAGACCGGCACCACCCTGCGGGAGAACAACCTGGCGGTGCTGGAGGAGTTCATGCCCATCTCGGCGCGGTTCATCGCCAACAAGGCGAGCTATAAGTTCAAGTATCAGCAGCTGACCACGCTGCTGGAAAAGATGCAGGAGGCGCTGGAACAATGATCCGTATTTATGAATTTGACGCCCTGAAACCCGAGGAGATTCTCAACCGGGACATCCGGGCCGAGGCCGACGTGGAGGCCACGGTGGATGCCATCATCGCCGATGTGCGGGCCCGGGGGGACGATGCCCTGCGGGACTACGCCCGTAAGTTCGACCATGCCGAGATCGGGGCGCTCCAGGTCAGCCAGGCCGAGATCGACGAGGCCTTTGCCGCCTCCGACCCCGACTTTCTGGACACCCTGCGGATGGCGGCGGAGAACATCCGGGCCTTCCACACCCAGCAGCTGCACAAAAACTTTGTGATGAACAACACCCCGGGCATCGTCCTGGGCCAGAAATACACCCCCATCGAGCGGGCGGGGGTCTATGTGCCGGGGGGCACCGCGGCCTATCCCTCCACCGTCCTCATGGATGTGATCCCCGCCAAGGTGGCTGGGGTCAGTGAGATTGTCATGACCACCCCCACCGGCCCCGACGGCAAGGTCAACCCCTCCATCCTGGCGGCGGCGGTGATCGCCGGCATCGACCGGATCTTCAAGACCGGCGGCGCCCAAGCCATCGCCGCCCTGGCCTACGGCACCCAGAGCATCCCGGCGGTGGACAAGATCGTCGGCCCCGGCAACATCTATGTGGCCACCGCCAAGCGCAAGGTCTTCGGCAAGGTGGGCATTGACATGATCGCCGGCCCCTCCGAGATCCTGGTCCTGGCCGACGGCAGCTGCAACCCCGCCTGGGTGGCCGCCGACCTGCTCAGCCAGGCCGAGCACGACAAGCTGGCCAGCCCGGTGCTGGTCACCGACAGCGCCGACCTGGCCAAGGCGGTCCAGGCCGAACTGGAGGTCCAGATTCCCCAGCTGCCCCGCGCCGCCATCGCCCGGGTCAGCGTGGACACCAACGGCAAGATCATCGTCACCGACGACATGGCCAAGGCCATCGAGGCGGTGAACATCATCGCCCCCGAACACCTGGAAATCTGCGTGGACGATCCCTTCTCGGTGCTCAACAGCATCCGCAACGCCGGCAGCATCTTTTTGGGCAAGAATGTGCCCGAGGCCCTGGGCGACTACTTCGCCGGCCCCAACCACACCCTGCCCACCAGCGGCACCGCCCGCTTCTCCAGCCCCCTGGGGGTGGACGATTTCGTCAAGAAATCCAGCTTCATCTACTACACCCGGGAGGCCCTGGGCAAGGTGCAGGGCCGCATCGCCGACTTTGCCGAGCACGAGGGGCTGCACGCCCACGCCAAGAGCGTGACCATCCGGTTTGAATAAGCCCAAAACCATCAGAAAAGAGGGGAGCGGAATGAGCCGCTATTTTACCAAAACCCTGGAACAACTGGAACCCTACACCCCCGGCGAACAGCTCAAGCGGGCGGACCTGGTCAAGCTCAACGCCAACGAGAACCCCTATCCGCCGGCCCCCGGGGTGGCCGCCGCCGTGGCCGAAACCATTCCGGGCCTGCGCCTCTATTCGGATCTTACCGAGGCGAAGCTCACCGAGGCCATCGCCCGGCGGGAGGGGGTTCCGGCCTCCTGCGTCCTCTGCGGCAACGGCAGCGACGAGAACCTGCTGCTGGCCATCCGGGCCTTCTGCGATGAGCAGACCCCCCTGGCCTTTGCCGACATTACTTACAGTTTCTATCCGGTGCTCTGCCAGCTGCTCCATGTGCCCGCCCGGATTTTGCCCCTGCGGCAGGACTTCACCATCGACCTGGAAGCCTACCACGGGCTGGGCTGCACCATCGTCATCGCCAACCCCAACGCCCCCACCGGCCTGCTGGCCCCGGTGGCCGCCATCGAACAGGTGGTGCGGGCCAACCCCGACCACGTCGTGATCGTGGACGAGGCCTATGTGGACTTTGCGGGGGAGGGCGCCTCCTGCCTGCCGCTGACCCAGCGGTACGACAACCTGCTGGTGGTGCGCACCTTCTCCAAATCCCGCAACCTGGCGGGGGCCCGGCTGGGCTACTGCGTGGGGCATCCCGACCTCATCGCCGACATGAACCGGGTCAAGTTCAGTTACAGCCCCTACAACATCAATTCCATGAGCGAGGCCGCCGGTGCCGCCGCCATGGCCGACGAGGCCTACTTCCAAAAGACCCTCGCTGCCATCTGCGCCGCCCGGGCCGACACCACCCGGGGGCTGCGGCAGCGGGGGTTCCGGGTGCTGGACTCGGCCACCAACTTCCTGTTCGCCACCACCGACCGGATGCCCTGCGCCGCCATCTTCGCAGCGCTGCGGGAAAAAGGGGTGCTGATCCGGCGGTTTGACGCACCCCGCATCGACAACTGGCTGCGGATCACCATTGGCACGCCGCAGCAGATGGAGCGCTTCTTCGCCGCGCTGGATGAGGTTCTGGCCGGTACAGGCGCCGAATAACCGTCCAATCAAGACAGAGGGGGAATACGCATGATTGCCATTGTGGATTATGGGGTGGGCAACCTGTTCAGCCTGGCCTCCAGCCTGAAGAGCCTAGGGTTGCAGACCACCGTCACCCGGGACCCGGCGGAGCTGGAAGCCGCTGACCGGATCATCCTGCCCGGCGTGGGCGCCTTTGCCGACGCCATGCGCAAGCTGGAAGCCACCGGCCTGGTGCCGGTGATCCGGGCCGAGGCCCAGAAAAAGCCGCTGCTGGGCATCTGCCTGGGCATGCAGCTGCTGTTTGAAAAGAGCTACGAGTACGGCGAGCATCAGGGTCTGAGTCTGGTACCGGGTTCGGTCTGCCCCCTGGCGGAGGATCTGAAGGACCCCACCCTCAAGGTGCCCCACATCGGCTGGAATGCCCTGGACATCCTGCCCGGCCGGGAGGATGACCCCCTCTTCCGCTATGTGAAGAACCGAGAATATGTCTACTATGTCCACAGCTTCTACGCCAAGGACTGCGCCGCCTCCACCCTGGCCACCAGCGAGTACAGCATCCCGGTCACCGGGGTGGTGCGCAGCGGGCTGGTCTACGGCACCCAGTTCCACCCCGAAAAATCCGGCGACACCGGCCTGCGGTTGCTGCGGGCCTTCGCTGAGCTGTGAGGAGGGCGCCCCATGAAACTGTATCCTGCCATTGACCTGCGGGGCGGCCAGGCCGTCCGGCTCTACCAGGGGGACTACGATCAGATGACCGTCTACAACCCCGATCCGGTGGCCCAGGCCCGGGCCTTCCGCCAGGCGGGGGCCAAGTACCTCCATGTGGTGGACCTGGACGGCGCCAAGGACGACACCACCGCCAACCTGGAAACCATCGCCGCCATCGCTAAAGAGGGCGGCCTCAAGATCGAGGTGGGCGGCGGCATCCGGGACGAGGAGCGGATTTGCCGCTACCTGGACCTGGGCATCCACCGCTGCATCCTGGGCACCATCGCGGTGCGGGATTTTGATTTCACCGCCCGGATGGCCCAGAAGTACGGCGAGCAGATCGCCGTGGGGGTGGACATGCGGAACGGCTTTGTGGCGGTCAGCGGCTGGAAGGAACTGACCGCCGAGCCGGGGGTGGACTTCTGCCGCCGCTGTGCCGGGGCCGGGGTGAAAGCGGTCATCGCCACCGACATCTCCCGGGACGGCACCATGGAGGGCACCAACCTGGACCTCTACCGGGAACTGCTGACCATTCCGGGGCTGGAGATCACCGCCTCGGGGGGCATCGCCCGGCTGGAGGAGCTGGCGGCGCTGCAGGCCATGGGCTGCCATGCCGCCATCCTGGGCAAATCCATCTACACCGGCGCCATCGACCTGGCCGAGGCGGTGCGCCGCTATGAGAACTGAGGAGAGGGGAGAGTACCAATGATTACCAAGCGCATCATCCCCTGCCTGGACGTGAAAAACGGCCGGGTGGTCAAGGGGGTCAACTTTGAGGGGCTGCAGGACATGGCCGACCCGGTGGAGATGGCCCGGTATTACAACGCTTCGGGCGCCGACGAGCTGGTGTTCTATGACATCACCGCCAGCGTGGAGCAGCGCAGCATCTTCACCGACATTCTGCGCCGCGTGGCGGCGGAAATCTTCATCCCGCTGACGGTGGGCGGCGGCATCACCACCCTGGAGGACTTTGACCGGGTGCTCAAATGCGGCGCCGATAAGGTCAGCGTCAACTCGGGGGCCATCCGCAACCCCGCCATCATCTCGGCGGCGGCCCAGCGCTACGGCGACCAGTGCGTGGTGCTCTCGGCCGACATCAAGCGGGTGGACGGCCGGTTCATGCTCTTTGCCAAGGGCGGCCGGGAAAACACCGGCATCGACGCCCTGGACTGGCTGGAGCAGGGGGTGCACAACGGCGCCGGCGAGCTGGTGGTCAACTCCATCGACACCGACGGGGTCAAAAACGGGTTTGACCTGGAACTGCTGGACGCGGTGGCCCAGCGCTGCGCCGTGCCCATCATCGCCTCGGGCGGCGCCGGCTGCAAGGAGGACTTTTTGGAGCTCTTCCGCAACCATCCCCGGGTGGACGCCGGCCTGGCCGCCAGCATCTTCCACACCAAGCAGGTGGAGATCGGGGATCTCAAACGCTACCTGCGGGACAACGGGGTGGAAATGCGGGTGTAATCCCTCTTGCAAAATCCCCTGTGACACGTTACACTATACTTGTGGCAGACTCTTCTGCCA
Source organism: uncultured Gemmiger sp. (assembly GCA_944382835.1). GTDB lineage: Bacteria > Bacillota > Clostridia > Oscillospirales > Ruminococcaceae > Gemmiger. Next base: position 190 of record CALWNP010000009.1, on the reverse strand, counting down.
CAAGCCAAAGATTGGAGCCGCTGAACATGGAAATGACCGAAACTTCCAAGACCCTCAAGTTTGACCAGAATGGCCTGATCCCTGCCATCGTGCAGGACCATTACACCAAGCAGGTGCTGACCCTGGCCTACATGAATGCCGAAACCCTGGCGCTGACCATCGCCGAGGGACGCACCGTCTTTTACAGCCG
>CALWNP010000008.1 GCA_944382835.1 uncultured Gemmiger sp. | reverse complement strand
CCGCCGTGTACCGAACGGTACGCACGGTGGTGTGAGAGGACGGCTGCTCAACTAATGGGTAGCCTCCTACTCGATTCATACCATCAAGGGCCTCAGGCCACGGTCATCAGACCGGATGAGACTTGTTGGTGTAGTCGGTGTGGGGGGCATCCACGCCGTGCATCCGGGCGTTGCGCTTCTCGAAGAACTTGGGCGCAACCTGGGGGAACATGGCGTAGGTCAGCACGTCCTCCTCCTGGATGGCGTACTTGGCAGCCTCGGCCTTCATCTTTTCCACTTCGGGCTCCAGCAGGTCAGCGGGGCGGCAGGTGATGGGCTCCTCGCCCTTCAGGATCTTCTTGGTGAACTCGGGCTTGATGGGAGCGGGAGTCTTGCCGTAGTCGCCATGGACCAGGCCCTTGAACTCCTTGGTGACCATCTTGTACCGCTCGCCCATGATGACATTGAAGACAGCCTGGGTGCCCACGATCTGGCTGGTGGGGGTGACCAGCGGGGGATAGCCGGCATCCTCGCGGACGCGGGGGATCTCCTGCAGCACTTCATCCAGCTGGTCTTCCTTGCCGGCATCCTTCAGCTGCTTGATCATGTTGGACAGCATGCCGCCGGGCACCTGATACAGCAGGGTGTTGGCGTTGACGCCCAGAACCTTCGGGGAGATCTGGCCGTTGGCGATGTACCGCTCACGCAGCTTGGCGAAATGCTCGCGGATGACGTTGAGCTGGTTCAGATCCAGACCGGTATCGTAGTCGGTGCCCTGCAGGGCAGCGACCAGGCTCTCGGTGGGCATATGGGAGGTGCCCAGGGCCAGCGGGCTCATGGCGGTATCGACGATGTCGGCGCCGGCTTCGATGCCCTTGAGGATGGACATGGAGGCCAGACCGGCGGTGTAGTGGCTGTGGATGTCCACCGGAATCTTAATGGATTCCTTCAGCGCCTTGACCAGCTCATAGCAGGTGTAGGGCTTGAGCAGACCGGCCATATCCTTGATGCAGATGGAATCGGCGCCCATCTCTTCCAGGGTCTTGGCGTACTTGACAAAGTACTCGTTGGTATGTACCGGGCTCAGGGTGTAGCTGATGCAGGCCTGGACATGGGCACGCTCTTTCTTGGCGGCCTTGATGGCGGTCTGCAGGTTGCGCGGGTCGTTCAGGGCGTCGAAGATACGCATGATGTCGATGCCGTTGGCAACCGACTTCTGAACAAAGTACTCCACCGCGTCATCGGCGTAGTGACGATAGCCCAGCATGTTCTGGCCGCGGAACAGCATCTGCAACTTGCTGTTGGGCATCTCCTTGCGCAGGATGCGCAGACGATCCCAGGGATCCTCATCCAGGAAGCGGATGCAGGCGTCAAAGGTGGCGCCGCCCCAGCACTCGATCGAATAGTAACCAACCTTGTCCATGGCGGGCAGGATGGGACGCATATCATCCATCGTCATCCGGGTGGCCAGCAGAGACTGATGCGCATCACGCAGGACGACTTCGGTGATCTTTACAGGTTTTTTAGCCAATGTCATTCACCTCGTTCTTTGGTTGTGGTTGTGCGATCAGTTCATGGTAAAGAGGGTGTCGCCGGAGTTGACGGTGTCGCCCTTGCGGACGTTGACGCTGGCGATGGTGCCATCCTGAGGAGCGGAGATTTCGTTCTCCATCTTCATGGCTTCCAGAATCATCATGACGTCGCCGGCCTTGACCGAGTCACCCGGCTTGATCTTGACATCCAGGATGTTGCCGGGCATCGGGGCGGCAACCACGTTGGCGCCGGCAGCACCGGCGGGAGCAGCAGGGGCAGCAGCCGGTGCGGGAGCGGGAGCAGCGGCCGGAGCAGGAGCGGCAGGAGCAGCGGCAACCGGTGCGGCACCGGTGTTTTCTTCCACGGTCACGTTGTAAGCAACGCCGTTGACGGTAACGGTAAGATTTTTCATAGGGGAGTTCCTCCTTGCAAAAGTCACAGTAGAATGGATCGCAGCAAAAAGATCACAGGGTGATGTTGCCATGCTTCTTGGCCAGGCGCACCGCGCGCTTGGTGGCCAGCATGTCCAGCGCCTGGGCGGTCACGTTGCGGACATCAGCCGCAGCCACAACCGCGTCGGCGGCACCGTTGTCCACGGCGGCCTTGGCGCTGCAAACCTCGGCCTTGTAGGCATCAGCCTTGGCCTTGGTGGCTTCCTGAATGTTGTCGGAAGCGTAGATCTCGTCCTTGTACAGCACGCTGGCGGCGGTTTCGGGGACCAGCGGTGCGACGGTGCAGCCCTGGACCGCGATGCGCCAGTCGGCAGAGGCGGCGAAGACGGTGTAGATGGGGCCAACGGCCTCACCGGCCAGAATGGCGATTTTGACGGTGGTGGCTTCGGCGTAGACACCGGCCATACGGGCAGCCTGACGGATGCCGCCGGCCTGGTCGTCGCCCTCGCTGCGGACAAAGCCCTCGGTGTTCACCACGGTGACAACCGGGATGCTGTACGCGTCGCACAGACGGACAAAGCGGGCCGCTTTGGCGGTGCAGTGATGGTTCAGGCTCTCCTTGGCGGTGGCCACAATGCCGACGGCGGTGCCGCCGATGGTGGCCAGGGCGGTGTAGACATTCTTGCCGTAGCCGGCGTACAGTTCCACCAGGCTGTCGGCATCGGCCAGGGCAGCCGCAGCGTCAGCAGCCTTGTAGCTGGCCAGGTTCAGAGCCTTGGCGGGGGCGTCAAAGTCGAAGACGGCGGGGCCGGACAGGTTGTTGCTGGGCAGCAGCCCAACCACCTTGGCGGCGGCAGCCGCGGCCTTCAGGTCATCGGCTTCCACCACAGCGGCCACACCGGCCTTGGCGGCAAAAGAGGCGCTGCCGGCGGCCTTGAGGTTGTCCTCACTGGTAAAGGGAGCGTTGAGGAAGAGCTCGGCATCCTCGCTCATGATGCAGACATCTGCTGCAGCGGCATGGATCGCGCTGGAACCTGCGCAGGTGCCGGTGACCACAGCCACCTGGGGCACCACACCGGAAATCCGGGCAATCTGGGCCATCAGGCGAGAGTTGGCGTTGAGCAGGTCCAGCCCGCCCTCCAGCTTGGCGCCGGTGGAGTTGTAGAAGGTGACGACGGGGCATCCGGTCTCGGCTGCCTGGGCCAGCACCCGGATATTCTTTTCGATATCCTGCACGCCGACGGCCTCGCCGTTCTGATACACCACGTAGACACTCTGGCCGTTTGCACAGCCATAGGCGGCGCTTACTGCGCCATCGGTGAACAATGAGGTGTAAACCCCATCATCAAAAAATTCGGCAAGGAGTTCGGCCTTGCCCGGTTTCTTTGCTGCCATATACTGACCTCCTGTTTGATTGATCTCATTGGAGAAGTATGCCATATGTATCGATTATACTACTTTGTTTTTTTCTAGACAAGGGCTTTTCTCCCATAAATTGGGCAAATAACCCAATTTTTTTCTTCGGCTATGGTGTTTTTCACCCATAATTACCTGTTCTTCAACGGACCGGGCCGGTGGGGGGCGGCCGGTGCGGGCTGTGCGGCGGGGTGTTTGGCCCGCAACGCCGCGTTGCGCAGGGCGGTAACCTCGGATTTCTTCAGCTCCCGGTAGGTGCCGGGGGCCAGCATGCCCAGCTTGACCGGGCCTTCGGCGCTGCGCTTGAGGCGGATAACCTCCAGCCCCACCGATTCGCACATCCGGCGAATCTGGCGGTTGCGGCCCTCGTGCAGGGTGATTTCCAGCACGGTGCGGCCCGGTTCATCGGTGACCACATGGATCACGGCGGGCTGGGTCTTGACCCCGTCGTCCAGCACTACGCCGCTGGCCATCTTGACGATCTGGTCCTCGGTGGCGCGGGGGCGCACCGTGACCCGGTAAAGCTTGCCCACTCCGCCCGAGGGATGGGTCAGCAGATTGGCAAAGGCACCGTCGTCGGTCATCAGCAGCAGGCCCTCGCTGTCCTTGTCCAGCCGGCCCACCGGATAGACCCGGCGCCCCACATCGGCCACCAGGTCCATCACCGTCTTGCGCCCCAGCTCGTCCGAGGCAGTGGTGATGTAGCCCCGGGGTTTGTGCAGCATCAGATAGATGTACTGCCGCTTGCGCACCACCCGGATGTTTTTGCCGTCCACGCTGACCTTGTCATAGTCGGGGTCCATCTTGTCGCCCAGCTTGACGGGGTGACCGTTGACCTTGACCCGGCCGGCCTGGATCAGCTGTTCCGCCGCGCGGCGGGAGCAGACTCCCTGGTCGGACAGAACCTTCTGGATACGTTGTTGTGCCATAGTTTCCTCATTTCCTTGTCTGTGTTGGATGAAATGCAGCACAGGCGCAGGCTGCATCCTGCGGCCTGCGCCTGTTGTTTGCGGTTATTCGGCGGGTTCCTCGGCGGCGGGGGCAGCCTTGTCGCTCTTTTCCTTCTTGAGCAGCGCGGTCAGCTTGTCCACCAGCTCGGGCAGGGCAGCGATGGCGTTGTCCAAAGCGCTGGCATGTTCCATGAGCTGCACGGTGCGCACATTGCTCCCCGAGATCACCAGAAAGGCGATGGGGGTGATGGAGACACCGGCGCCGGAGCCGCCGCCGAACATCTCCTTGCTGGCCTTGGCGCCCACATCGGAGCCGCCCGAGGCGAACCCGAAGGTCACCTTGGACACCGGAATGATGGTGGTGCCGTCCGCCACCGAGATGGGGGCGCCAATGATGGTGTTGGAATCCACCATATCCCGGATTTTGTCCATGGTAACGCCCATCAGGCCTTGAATCGGATGTTCTGCCATAACAAGTTCCTCCTTATTCTGAGGGTTTGGTTTTGGGGCGGATCGGTTTTCCGCGTGCCATCCGCAGCCCGATTGCCACTATTATATACGTTCTCATCGTGATTTGGCAAGCCAGACGGCGGTTTTGGGCCAGCTTGCCGGTGAAATCGGGCTCCAGCCGCAGCCGGTCGGCCCGCAGGTCCAGTTTGTCCTGGGCAATGGCCAGCAGGGTGTTCCAGAAGCCGATCTCCCGCCCGTAGCGCAGGGCGGTGTCGGCGGCGTCCTCCCCGGTGATGCTCCAGCAGATCACCAGGTGCCGCACCCGGATTCTGGAGAGCATCCAGCTGCCAGTTTCCAGCATGGGGCCCAGCCGCTGTTCCAGAAAGGAGCGGGGGTCCCGGGCGATGCCCTCCAGCATCTGCTCCATGGGCCCGGCCGCCATGCCCAGCATCTCCTCCACCACCTCGGTGTCGGATTCCTCCGCCGGGGGTGGTGGGGCCGGCTCTACCCGCGAGGGAGCATGGTGTTCTGTATAAGAAGCCTCAGACGTTGGAGTAGCTGTGGCCGGTGCGGGCGGCGTCTCCGGCGGAGCCGGAGCGGGTGAGGCGGGCGCCGTGGGAGCAGCCTCTGACACGGTGGTTTCCGGTTCGGGTGCGGAGGCATCTTGTTTCTTGCGCCGGGATTTTTTGGGGCGTTTGGGGCGCCGGCGGAGAAAGCTGGGCTTGATGCTCATCTCGGAAAGGGGGTAGAGCACCAGCCGAAGCGGCCCGGCGTCGGCCCGCAGGGTAAAGTGCCCGGGACGCCAGTCAAAGTCAAAGCCCACCGGCATCCAGAGCAGCGCGGCGGCCAGAATCAGCACCGCCAGCAGCAGGATGCCCAGCACCCGCAGCACAATCCCCAGGATCAGCCAGCCGGTCATTGGGAGGGTTCCGCCGCCTCGGCGTCGTCGGCGGGGGCCTCCTCGTCATGGAGCGGGGGCAGATCAGCCAGGCTTCCCAGGCCGAACACCCGCAAAAAGGTGTCGGTCACCCGGAACGCCACCGGCTTGCCGGGCAGGTCCAGCCGCCCGGCTTCCTCAATCAGCCCGCGCTCCAGCAGCTTGGTCACGGTGGAGGAGGAATCCACCCCGCGCACCTGCTCGATGAAGCTGCGGGACACCGGCTGGTTGTAGGCGATGACCGCCAGCACTTCCAGGGCGGCGGGGGAGAGGGGGGCGTTGCGTCGAGTGTCCAGTACCCGCTTGACCACCTCACCATAATAGGGGCGGGTGACCATCTGCCAGCGGTCTCCGTCAAACTTCAGCAGCATCAGCCCGCTCTGGCTTTCGTCGTAGCGCTGCTGCAGGGTCTGGAGCAGCGCTTCGGTCTGCTGGGGATCGGCGCGCATGGCGTCGGCCAGTCGTGCGGTCTCGATGGGCTCGGCGTGGGCAAAGAGCATGGCTTCCAGCGAGCCGATCTGATGAGGGTCAATCATGGGGGTTCTCCTTTGCGGGGTGTTGTTTTGGGTGGCGGGTGCGGTCTATTTCCAGAGTGCCGTTGTCCTGCACGCGGATGCGCCCGGCGCGGATCAGCTCCAGCAGGGCCAGAAAGGTGGCCACATTGGTGCTGCGGTCTTCCTCTTTGCTGAACAGCTGGTTCATCCGCTGCAGGGTGCCGCGCAGCATTCCCCGCAGCATGTGGGCCACCCGGCTTGCCACCGAGACAAAGGGGGCGGTGACCAGAGGCTCAAACCGTTCCTGGGTGGGCTTGCGTTTGCGCAGGCTGCGCCCCATCAGGTTGTACCAGGCCTGTACCAGGCTGTTGGGGTCCTGGCGGCGGGAATACTCGGCGGGGGTGGAAAGGGGCATGGGGGTGCGCACCGCGGTGTAAAGGTCCCGTGCCCGGCTGCCCAGCTTGGCTGCCACCTGCTTGCAGGTGCTGTACTCGATCAGCCGGCCGGTCAGCTCCGCCTTCATCCGCTCGGCTTCGGGGCTGCGGGGCAACAGCAGGGCACTTTTCATCTGGACCAGATGGGCTGCCATGTCGATGAACTCGCTGGTCACCTCCATCCGGTTGTTCTGCATCGTCTGGATGGCGGCGGTGTACTGGTCAATCAGCGCCATGATGTTCACATCATACAGGTTCATCTTATTTTTGCCTACCAGGTAGAGCAATAAATCAAGAGGCCCCTCAAAATCTTCAATCCGAAAGGTTAGTGTTTCCATTCACGACTCCCGTCACATCCCAAAAATCATCCGCTCCACAAACCCGGTCAAAAAGAGCATGGCACGCCATACCCCGTTGACCGCAAAGCCCAGCGGGCCGTTCAGAACTCCCAGCAGAACCAGGGCAAACACCGCAAACATGATGATCTGCTCATGGCGCATGGCCCGGAAATAGGCCCGCTGGGGCAGAAAGAGCAGCACAATCCGGCTGCCGTCAAAGGGCGGCACCGGCAGCAGGTTGAACACCGCCAGGCTGATGTTCATTGAAATCAGATACCACAAAAACAAAAGCAGTACATCCGCTGCCGATCCGCTGAGGGTGTAATACACCACCTTATATAGGATGGTGGCTACCCAGGCCAGCAGCAGGTTGGCGGCCGGGCCGGCCGCAGCAGACAGCGCCATCCCCACCTTGGGGTTGCGGAACCGGGCGGCGTTGATGCCCACCGGCTTTGCCCAGCCGATGCCGCCCAGGATCATACACAGGGTGCCCAGCAGGTCAAAGTGGCGCAGCGGGTTCAGGGAGAGCCGGCCGGCATATTTGGCGGTGGGATCTCCCAGCAGATCACTGACCAGGGCGTGGGCCGCCTCGTGGAAAGGAATTACAATCAAGACCACCACCGCCCGGATCACAAACTGAAGCAGGGCATCGGGGCCCAACAAGCCGTGCATGAACAAATCTCCTTTGCGGTGTTTGTGCCGCAGGGGCGGATCAAACATCCATTCTTATTGTGCCATTATACCGTACCGGGTGCGCCAAAACAAGAGATCTGCAGGGATTCTGCAATTATTTTGAAAAAAGTACTTGCATTTTTTGGCTGGGTTTGGTATTATAGTACAGCTATGTAAAAGGAGGTGCAAGCAAAATGGCCAAATGTGCATGCTGTGGCAAAGGTGTTACCTTCGGGATTAAGGTGTCTCACTCCCATCGTCGGAGCAACCGTACTTGGAATCCCAATGTCAAGCGCGTAAAAGCTGTCGTGGATGGTTCCCCGAAGTATATCTACGCCTGCACCCGCTGCCTGCGTTCGGGTAAGGTTACCCGCGCGGTCTGATTGGACGGAAAAAATGCCGGTCACCTGGTGGCCGGCTTTTTCTTATATTCTGCTGATGGAGGATGCGCCCTATGATACCGCAGGACCCGATTATCTTGTTAAGCTACACCAACACCAAACTGCGTGACCGCGACCCTGATCTGGAAACCTTCTGCCGCAAGGAGGATGCAGACCGGGAGGCACTGTGCGCCAAGCTGGAGGAGGCTGGCTATTGTTATGATGCCGCCCGCAACCAGTTTTTGCCCCGGTAAGGCTGGGTTTGGGTTGGATCAGGAAGGAAGTTGTTCTGGATGAATTTTGTTTTTATCTCTCCGCAGTTCCCCAAAAGTTACTGGAATTTCTGTGACCGGCTGGCCCGCAACGGGGTCAATGTGCTGGGCATCGGGGATTCCCCCTTTGAGGAGATCCCGCAGGAGCTCAAGCACTGCCTGACCGAGTATTACCGGGTGGACAACCTGGCCGATTATGACCAGATGGTGCGGGCCATGGGGTTCTTCACCTTCCACTATGGCAAGATCGACTGGGTGGAGAGCAACAACGAATACTGGCTGGAGATGGACGCCCAGCTGCGCACCGATTTCAACATCACCACCGGTGCCCAGAACGATTTTATCAACCGCATCAAGTTCAAAAGCCTGATGAAGGAGAGCTACCGTGTCGCCGGGGTGCCGGTGGCGCGCTACCACATGGTGGACACCATCGAGAACGCCCGGGCCTTCATCGCCCAGGTGGGCTGGCCGGTCATCGTCAAGCCGGACAACGGCTGTGGCGCCGAGGCTACCTATAAATTGAAGAACGAGCAGGACCTGGAGAGGTTCTATGCCAACCTGCCCTCCGAACCTTATATTATGGAGGAGTTCATCAACGGCACCATCGTCAGCTTTGACGGTGTGGCGGACAGCCATTGTGTGCCGCTGTTCTACACCAGCAATTACTTCCCGACCCCCATCATGGACATCGTCAACACCGACGGTGACCTGGCCTACTGGGTCCAGAAGGAGGTACCTCCGGCCCTGAAGGATGTGGGCTTCCGCACCATCAAGGCCTTTGGCGCCAAGAGCCGTTTCTTCCACTGTGAGTTCTTCTGCCTCAACGAGGACAAGCCCGGCCTGGGCAAAAAAGGAGACTATGTGGCACTGGAGGTCAACATGCGCCCGGCGGGCGGTTACACCCCCGATATGATCAACTTTGCCAACAGTGTGGACTGCTACCAGATCTGGGCGGACATGGTCTGCTACGACGAGGTGCGCCATCAGAAGCTCAACGGTCCCAAGTGGTACTGCGTCTACGCCGGCCGGCGGGATGGCAAGCACTACAAGCATACCCACCAGCAGATTCTGGACCGCTACGGCGCCCAGATGAAGATGTGTGACCGGATGCCCGATGCCCTGGCCATGGATATGGGCAACCAGATGTATGTGGTGAATCTGCGCACCGCCAGAGAGCGGGATGCCTTCATCCACTATGTACAGGAAACCGAATAAGCTGCGTCATTTTGTGAAAACCCGGCTTTGGTCCGCCAAGGCCGGGTTTTGCTGTCGCAGATGGGCTGTTTGTAAAACCCGCTTCGGGTGGGGCGGTTGCCCTTGCAAAATACGGGTAACAATAGTAAAATAATTAAAATATGGATATTGTGGCATATTGTCGTGTGCTGCCCAGATTATTGGTGAGGAGTTCGGATTTATGATACTTAGCATGACAGGATACGGACGGGCGGAGCAGGTGGTGAACGGCCGCAGCATTACGGTGGAACTGCGCAGCGTCAACGCCCGCTTTTTTGAGTATTCGTCCAGGATGCCCCGCAGCTGTGCCTTTCTGGAGGACCGGCTGAAAAAACTGGTGGCAGCCCGGGTCAGCCGCGGCAAGGTAGAGCTGAATCTTTCGCTGCAAAACATCTCGGCGCCGGACGTGGTGGTTCAGGTCAACCGGCCGCTGGCCCTGGCCTATCGGGACGCGCTGGCCAGCATGTCCGAAATGCTGGATGTGAAGAATGATACCACGGTGGGGATGTTGGCCCGTTTCCCCGATGTGCTCAACACGGTGGCGGCCCCCATGGACCAGGAAGCCCTGTGGCAGGATGTCCAGGCGGTGGCTCAGCAGGCGGTGGATGCCTTTGTCTCGATGCGCGCTGTGGAAGGCCAGAAGCTCAAGGACGATGTGATGGGCCGGCTGGACACCATCGAGGCCCTGGTGGGACAGGTGGAACAGAACAGCGAGGGCCGGGTCCAGGCGTACACCCAGCGTCTGTATGCCCGCCTGCAGGAACTGCTGGGGGACCGCAACATCGATGAGGCCCGGATTCTGACCGAGGCCGCCATCTTTGCCGACAAGACCGCCGTGGATGAGGAAACCGTCCGTCTGCACAGCCACCTGGCCCAGTACCGCTCCATCCTGGCGATGGATGAGCCGGTGGGCCGCAAGCTGGATTTCCTGACCCAGGAGCTCAACCGGGAAACCAACACCATCGGTTCCAAGTGCCAGGACATCAACATCACCCGGCTGGTGGTGGAGATCAAGGCCGAGATCGAAAAGATCCGCGAGCAGATCCAGAACATCGAGTGAGGCACAGCCGAAGGGAGCCTTCATGAAACTGATCAACATTGGTTTTGGCAATATGGTCAACGGCGACCGGCTCATCGCGGTGGTCAGCCCGGACTCTGCGCCGGTCAAGCGGATTGTGCAGGATGCCCGGGACAAGGGGGCAGTCATCGACGCCACCTTTGGCCGGCGCACCCATGCGGTGCTGGTCATGGATTCCGACCACATCATTCTTTCGGCGCTCAGCCCCGAAACGGTGGCCGCCCGGATGGCCGCTGAAACCGGGCCGGACGCCAAACCGGACGTGTAATAGACAGGGGGAAATACAAATGAAAGGTGAAAAGTATCTGTTTGTCGTCTCGGGCCCTTCGGGCACCGGCAAGGACACCGTGGTGTCCCGGCTGCTGGCCCTCCATCCCGAGGTGCAGAAGACAGTTTCCGCCACCACCCGCGCTATGCGGGAAGGGGAGCGCGATGGGGTGAACTACCACTTCCTGACCAAGGAGGCCTTTGAAAACCACCTGGCCGGCGGGGACATTGTGGAGCACACCTGCTACTGCGGCAACTACTACGGCACCCTGCGCAGCGAGGTGGAACGCCACATGCAGCAGCAGATCCCGGTGATTTTGGTCATCGAGGTGGAGGGCGCCGGCAACATCAAGCGGATGTACCCCGATTCCACCACCATCTTTGTGCTGCCGCCGGATATGCAGGAACTGGAGCGCCGGCTGCGCAGCCGCGGCACCGAGCAGGAAGAGACCATCGCCTGGCGCCTCAAGCGGGCCGAAACCGAGATTGCCCATGCCGGCGATTACGACCGTCAGGTGGTCAATGACGACGTGGACCGCTGTGCCGAGGACATTTACAAGATCATCAGCGAAAAGATCAGCGGCGCCGAGGAGTGATTCCGGGTGCCATCCGGGGAAAGGAGGGACGGGACGGTGCCGAAACTGGCGCAGGTGGCGGTCAATGACGCCACCATCCATTTCGACAAGCTCTATTCCTACCGTATCCCCGACGCACTGGAGGGCCGGGTCTGGTCCGGCAGCATGGTGTTGGTGCCCTTTGGCCGGGGCAACAAACCGCGGATGGCGGTGGTGCTGGAGATCACCGAGGCGGAAAGCCTCGATCCCAAGCTGAAAAGCCTGCTGGATGCTGCGCCGGAGGAAGCCCGCCTGACCCCCGATCTGCTGGAAATTGTGCGGTTCCTCAAAGACCGGTCCTTCTGTACCTGGTATGAGGCGGTCAAGGCGGTGATCCCCTACGGCGCCCAGTACCGCCCCGGCCAAAAGGATGGCAAACCGGTGCTCCAGAGCCGGCTTACCCGGACATCGGAGCGGGTCTACACTCTGGTGGGTACACTGCCGGAAAAGCCCAAACCCGGGCCGCGGCAGCAGGCGGCAGTCCAGGCTCTGCAGGACGGGCCGCTGACCCAGCGGGAGCTGGAGGCCCAGGGCATTGCCCGGCCCACCCTCGACACCCTCTGCCAAAAGGGAGTGCTGGCGGTATCGGAACAGGATAAGATGGTGGATCTCTTTGACCGGATTCCCTTTGATCCCCGCCCGCTGGATCTTTCCCCCGAGCAGCAGACCGCCTACGAGGCGCTGCTGCCCGATCTGGACGATGCCAACCCCCACGCAGCGCTGCTGTACGGGGTCACCGGCAGCGGCAAGACGGCGGTGTTCCTCAAGCTGATCCAGCGCACTCTGGAACTGGGGCGCAAGGCCCTGGTGCTGGTGCCCGAGATCAGCCTGACCCCCCAGATGATCCGCCGGCTCAAGGCGATGTTCGGCAGCCGGCTGGCGGTGCAGCACTCCGCCCTCAACAACACCGAGCGGCTGCTGCAATGGCGGATGATCCAGCGGGGCAATGCCGACATCGTGGTGGGTACCCGCAGCGCCGTCTTTGCGCCATTGCGGGACATCGGCCTCATCATTATGGATGAGGAACAGGAGCACACCTATCAGAGCGAATCCGCTCCCCGATTTTCGGCCCATGATGTGGCCAAGAAGCGGGCGGTGATGGAAAACGCTCTGCTGGTTTTTGCCTCGGCCACCCCCCGCACCGAGACCTACCATGCCGCCCAGTCCGGCCGGATGAAGCTGCTGACCCTGCGTCAGCGATATGGTGGCCGGCCGCTGCCCACGGTGGATTTTATCGACATGCGGGCGGAACTCACCGCCGGCAATCCCCGGGAGGTCAGTGTCCGGATGGCCCGAGAACTGGCCCAGAACCTGGAACGGGGAGAGCAGAGCATTCTGCTGCTCAACCGCCGGGGCTACCGCACCGTGGGGATGTGTACCAGCTGCGGGTTTGTGCTCAAATGCCCCAACTGCAGTGTTCCCATGGTTTATCACAAACCCCAGCGGGCGCTGCTCTGCCACCATTGCGGCCACACCGCCAGCCCGCCCACCGTCTGCCCCCAGTGCGGCGGCAAGATTGCGTACAGCGGATTCGGCACCCAGCGGGTGGAGGAGGAGCTGCAAACCCTGCTGCCCGGGGCCCGGATTCTGCGGATGGATCAGGATTCCACCACCCAGAAAAATTCCCACGAGCGGATGCTGGCCCAGTTCGCCGCCGGCGAATACGACATCCTGCTGGGCACCCAGATGGTGGCTAAGGGGCTGGATTTTGAAAAGGTCACCCTGGTGGGGGTGCTGGGCATTGATTCGCTGCTCTTCGGGCAGGGGTTCCGTGCCTACGAAACGGTGTTCAGCCTGGTCACCCAGGTGATCGGGCGGGGCGGCAGGGCCGAGCTGCCCGGCCGGGCGCTGATCCAGACGGTAGTGCCGGAACATCCGGTGCTGCGTTTGGCCGCGGCCCAGGATTATGAGGCCTTTTACCGGGAGGAAATCACCTTCCGCCGCTACGGACTGTACCCGCCCTTCTGCGGGTTCTGCGTGGCGGGTTTTGTGGGGGCCCAGGAAGGGGCGGTGCTGCAGGCGGCCCAGCGCTTCGGCGCCATTCTGGCCCAGCTGGCCGCTGCCCATCCCCAGATGCCGCTGCGGCTGCTGGGACCGGCCCCCATGAATATTCTGATGCTCAACGGAAAGTACCGCTACAAGCTCACCATCAAATGTCGCAACGATGCGGCCTTCCGGGTGCTGCTGCGGCAGGCGCTGGCCGGGTACGATCAGGAAAAATGGCCGTCCCGGGCTTCGGTGGTGCTGGATTTCAATTCTGACGGAGATATGTGATTGTATTTTAGGAGGTTTACCAAGATGGCTCTGCGTACCATTGTACAGGACGGCGACCCGATCCTGAAGAAAGTCTGCCGGCCCGTGACCAAGTTTGATGACCGGCTGGCTACCCTGCTGGATGATATGAAGGAAACCCTGCTGGACGCCGACGGCCTGGGGCTGGCCGGCCCGCAGGTGGGTTATATGCGCCGGCTTTTCATCTGCCTGGATGACCGGGATATGCCCGAGGAGGTTCCGGCGGATTACCAGTACAAGTTCATCGAGTTCATCAACCCCGAGATCCTGGAACTCAGCGATGAGAAGGTGGAACTCTACGAGGGCTGCCTGTCCTTCCCGGGGCATAACGGGGCCATTTCCCGGTCCAAGCATGTGAAGGTCAAAGCCCAGGACCGCCATGGCGAGTGGTTTGAGCTGGAGGCCGATGACATGCTGGCCCGCTGCATCCAGCACGAGAACAACCATCTGGATGGCATCACCATCATGGATCTGGCCACCCATTTCTATGAGGATGACTACCCCGAAGAAGCCGAGAAAAACTGAGACAGAGGTGTAGGCAATGCGCATCCTTTTTATGGGAACCCCCGACATCGCCGCCGCCAGCCTAGAAGCGCTGCTGCAGGCGGGGCACGAGATCTGCGGTGTGTTTACCCGGCCGGACAAACCGGTGGGCCGCAAACAGATCCTCACCGCGCCCCCGGTCAAACAGCTGGCCCAGGCCCACGGCATTCCGGTGTATCAGCCCCGCACCCTGCGGGACGGCTCCTCGGATGATCTGATCCGTTCTCTGGCGCCCCAGCTCATTGTGGTGGTGGCTTACGGCTGCATCCTGCCGCCCCAGCTGCTGTGGGTGGCGCCGCTGGGGTGCATCAACCTCCATGTCTCGCTGCTGCCCAAATACCGCGGCTCCGCCCCCATCCAGTGGGCAGTGCTCAACGGTGACACCCAGACCGGCGTCACCATCATGCAGCTGGACGAGGGCTGCGACACCGGGGACATCCTGATGGTGGAACCGGTGGAGATCGACCCCGAGATCACCAGCGGGGAACTGTTTGACAAGGTCAGCGCCATCGGGGCGAAGACCCTGGTCAAGGCGGTGGAGGAGCTGGCAGCCGGCCGGCTGACCCCCTGCAAGCAGGACGATGCCCAGGCCACCAAGGCCCCGCCACTGACCAAGGAGATGGCCCGCTTTACCTTTGCCGAGGACGCCGCCCATCTGCACAACTGGGTGCGGGGGATGAACCCCTGGCCGGTGGCCTTCTTTGAGTACGGCGGCAAAAAGATCAAGGTGCTCACCAGCCGCCTGGCCGACAATCCCCAAGGGGCGGCCCCCGGCACCGTGCTGGCCCTCAAACCTCTGACCGTTGCCTGTGGCCAGGGCGCCCTGGAACTGCATACCGTCACCCCCGAGGGCGGCAAGCCGATGGAGGGCACCGCCTGGGCAGCCGGCCGGCGGCTCAAAGCGGGGGATTGCCTGTGACCGCGCGGTATCTGGCAGTCCGGGCCCTGATGCACCAGGAACAGGACGGCTACGCCAATCTGGTGCTGGACGCCGAGCTCAAACGCTGCACCCCGCCTCTCTCGGGGCGGGACGCCGCCTTTGCCGCCCGGATCTTTTACACCGTACTGGAACGGCAGAACCTGCTGGATGATATCCTGGCCCGGTTTTCCCGCCGGCCGCTGGCCAAGCTGGACCCGCCGGTGCGCGCCATTCTGCGGGCCGGGCTGGCCCAGGCCGCCTATATGGAGGTGCCTCTTCCGGCGGCGGTGAACGAGTCGGTCAAGCTGACCCGGGCCTTTGGCAAAAGCAGTGCCAGCGGCATGGTCAACGCCATGCTGCGCCGGGCGGCGGCCTGTCGGGTAACCCCGGAGGAGTATCCCGACCCGCTGCGCCGGCTCTGCATCTATTACAGCCTGTCCCGGCCGGTGGCCCAGCTGCTGCTGGACCAGTACGGCGACGAGGCACTGGAGATGGCCCGGGCGTTTTACGACCGCCATCCCACCGCCGTCCGGGTCAACACCCTGCGCACCGACGCCGCGGCGCTGACCGAAGCCCTGCGGGCGGAGGGGGCCGAGGTGGAGCCCGGCCCCTGGGAAAACTGCCTGCTGGTCCGGTTTCAGGGCGGCGTGGCAGCCGGCAGGACTTTTCAGCAAGGGCTGTTTCATGTGCAGGGGCTGGCCAGCCAGTATGCCGCTCTCTGTGTGGAAGCGGCCCCCGGCATGCGGGTGCTGGATCTCTGTGCCGCGCCGGGAGGCAAGAGCCTGACCATGGCCCAGCAGATGGGGGACAAGGGCAGCCTTCTCTGCGGAGAGGGGGTCAAAAGCCGGGTCCCGCTGCTGGAAAAAGCCTTTGCCCGCTGTGGGGTACACTGCGCCCAACCCTTTTTTGGGGATGCCGCGGTGTTTGACCCTGACAAAGGGCAGTTTGACCGGGTCCTGTGCGATGTCCCGTGTTCGGGGCTGGGCGTCATCGGCAAAAAGCCGGATATTCGCTACAAGAGCCTGGACGCGGTGGAAAAAATTTATGATTTGCAACAAAAGATTCTGCAAAATGGGGCACGGTATCTTGCCCAAAACGGCCGATTGGTGTATTCTACCTGTACGGTGAACCGTTGGGAAAATGAGGAACAGATCCGCCGTTTTCTAGCCCAGAACCCCGGCTTCGGGGTGGTGGTCCCCCGTATGCTGCCCGCCGGGGCCTGCAGCGTGGAATACGGCACCCTGTTTTTGCCGCAGAAAACCGGCACCGACGGTTTCTTTGTCTCAATTCTGGAACGAAAGGGGTGAGCCTTGGTGGAAGAGGAAAAACGGCTCTGTCTGTCGGATCTGACGCTGGAACAGCTGACCGATTATCTCAAGTCCCTGGGGCAGCCCGGTTTTCGGGCCAAACAGATTTTCAAATGGATCCATCAAAAGTTGGTCACCGACTATACAGCCATGACCGACCAGCCCAAGGCGCTGCTGGAGCAGCTGCGCCAGACCACCACCATTGCGGCACCCACCATCCGCCGGCGCCAGCAGTCCAAGGACGGCACCATCAAATACCTTTTGCAGCTGGCCGACGGCAACTGCATCGAAACGGTGCTGATGCGGTATCATTACGGCAACACCGTCTGTGTCTCCACCCAGGTGGGGTGTGCCATGGGGTGCCGGTTCTGTGCGTCCACCCAGGCAGGGCGGGTGCGGGACCTGACCCCCGGCGAGATTGCTGCCGAGGTCTACACCGCCCAGAAGGACACCGGGGAGCGGGTCTCCCACATCGTTCTCATGGGCATCGGGGAGCCGCTGCACAACTTTGATAATGTGATGGCCTTTCTCGAGATCATCTCCTGCCCCGAGGGGGTCAACATCGGGATGCGCAACATCAGCCTGTCCACCTGCGGCCTGGTGCCCAAGATTGACGAGCTGGCCAAGCGGCATCTGCAGCTGACCCTGTCGGTGTCGCTGCACGCCCCCACCAACGAGGTGCGCAGCAGTATGATGCCGGTGAACGATGCCTACCCGCTGGAAAAGCTGATCCCGGCCTGCCGCCGTTATCAAAAGGAGACCGGCCGGCGCATCAGCTTTGAATATTCCATGGTGCGCGGGGTCAATGATAGCCCCCAGATGGCCCAGACCCTGGCCAACCTGATCCGGGGCATGGGAGCCCATGTGAACCTCATCCCCATCAATCCAGTGGACGGAAGCCCCTATTCCGCCACCGATGACGCCAACGTCCGGCGTTTCCAGCATCAGCTGGAGCAGCTGGGGGTCAACGCGACGATCCGCCGCCGGCTGGGCACCGACATCAGTGCCGCCTGCGGACAGCTGCGCCGCGAGGACGCCAAAGAATCTAGCGAAAGGAACCTGACCGAATGAAGATTGCTGCGCTTACCGATATCGGCTCATGCCGGCAGGAAAACCAGGACAATTACTGCGCTCAACAGCTGACGGACGGTTCCGCCTGGGGGATTGTCTGTGACGGGATGGGCGGCGCCAACGGCGGCCGGGTGGCCAGCCGGATTGCCACCGCCACCATGCTGCAGTATTTTCAAAAACAGCTCCACACCCTGCGCCCCGGCGATGAAAAGCAGTTTATCATGCACGGGTTTGATCTGACCAACCGTGCGGTTTACGATAAGGCCACCTCCGACCCCGAAATGCTGGGCATGGGTACCACCGGGGTGTGTGCCTATGTGTACGGCGGCATGGCCCATATTGTCCATGCCGGGGATTCCCGGGCCTATCTGCTGCATGAGGGCAATATCCGTCAGCTCACCCGGGACCATTCGATGGTGCAGCAGCTGGTGGACAGCGGCCAGATTACGAGGGAACAGGCCGCCATGCACCCCCAGAAAAACCTCATCACCCGGGCGCTGGGGGTTTCGGCCAGCATTGTGCCGGAATACAGCCGCTGCGAGGTGGCGGTGGGGGATATCCTGCTGTTGTGCACCGACGGCCTGACCAACATGATCCCCGATCAGGAGATCGCCCTGCTGCTGCAGGAAACCAGCTTTTTTGATGCCCCCAGCGTCCTGGTGGACCGTGCCCTGCAGGGCGGCGGCCAGGACAATATCACCGTATTGCTGATGGGCGTGGAAGGAACGGAGGAAAACAATGGATAACCTGATTGGCAGAAGATTGGATGGCCGTTATCTGATTGAAAGCCTGGTGGGCGTGGGCGGCATGGCCAACGTCTACAAGGGCAAGGACATCCGGACCGGAAACATCATCGCGGTCAAGGTTCTCAAGGAAGAATTTCTGGACAATGAAGAGCTGGTCCGCCGGTTCAAGAACGAATCCAAGGCCATCTCCATCCTGGACCATCCCAACATCGTCAAGGTGTACGATGTCTCGGTCACCGATAAACTCCAGTACATTGTCATGGAGTATATCGACGGCATCACCCTCAAGGAGTACCTCAAGCAGCGGGGCGGTGCCCTGACCTGGAAAGAGGTGGTCCACTTTGCCACCCAGGTGCTCAGCGCACTGGAACACGCCCATAGTAAGGGCATTGTTCACCGGGATGTCAAGCCCCAGAACATCATGCTGCTGGCCGACGGCTCCATCAAGATGATGGACTTCGGCATTGCCCGTTTCTCCCGCGCCCAGAGCCAGACGGTCAGCGACAAGGCTATCGGTTCGGTGCACTATATCAGCCCCGAACAGGCCAAGGGCGATCACACCGACGCCCGCACCGACATCTACTCGGTGGGCGTCATGCTCTACGAGATGCTCTCCGGCCACCTGCCCTTTGACGGCGACGGTGCGGTGACCATCGCCATCATGCAGATTTCGGACAAGCCCAAACCGCTGGCTCAGGTGGCCCCCAACGTGCCGGAGGGCCTGCGCCAGATCACCGAAAAGGCGATGGAGAAGGACCCCGCGGCCCGGTACCAGTCCGCCCACGAGATGCTGGAGGCCATCGAAGCCTTCAAGCGCAACCCCAGCATCCGGTTTGAGTACGAGTACAACACCCAGGATGCCCCCGGCAAGACCATCAACAAGGTGGTCAATAGCGCCAAACCCGGCGCCATCCGCACCGCCGAGGCACGCCGGGCCGGAACGGCTTCGCAGGCCGGCAAAAAGGGGAAGAACGTGAAGAAAAAGAAAAAAGCTGCCAAGGAAAAGCGTTTCTCGGTGCTGCCGATCTTCTTCGGCATGGCGGTGGCCTTTGTCATCGGCACCATGATTCTGATTTACCTGATCTTCGCCAACTCCAGCAACCCGCTGTTCTCCAACCTGCCCGACGTCACCCTCATCAACTTTGTGGGGATGACCGAGGACGAGTTCCTGGCATCGGACTATGCCAGCCTGGTCAAGCCGGACTGGGTGTATGAGTACAACTCGCTGTATGACGAAGGGGTGATCTTTCAACAGAACCCCAAGCAGGGCCGCACGGTGAAAAAGGGCCAGCAGGTTACCCTGCGGGTCAGCCAGGGTACCGAATGGGTCACGGTGCCCGAAACCTCCAGCATGGTGCGGGATGACGCAGAGCAGACCCTGAAAGATCTGGGGCTGAAGGTCTTGACCAAGCCGGTGGAGGATGAGACGGTGGCAGAAAATACCGTCATCTACACCGAGCCCGCTGCCGGCGAAAGTGTGGCCGGCGGCACCACCATCACCGTCTATTACAGCCAGGGCAAGATCGACACCAGCAAGTCGGTGCCCAGTGTGGTGGGCCTGAGTGAGAACGAGGGCCGCAGCAAGGTGGCTTCGGCCGGCCTGCTGCCCAAGATCGTCAGCCAGCCCAGCGCCGAGCCGGCAGGCACCATCATCAGCCAGAACCCCGTCGCCGGCACCCAGGTCAAGATCCTGGCCCCGGTCACCCTCTATGTTTCCACCGGCGTTTCTCAGGAACAGCTGGACGCTCAGGCAGCTGCTCAGTCTCAGGCAGCCGCCAGCCAGCCCCATACCTGGTATGAGGAGGAGCCGGAAGGCAGCGGCAACTGGATCGGATACGAACTGCGGGATGATGGTCACACCTACCGCATCGATACCGGCGAGATGGTCAACTGATATGACGGGATATATTACAAAAGGGGTCGGCGGATTCTACTATGTCAAAACCGAGACCGGCATACTGGAATGCCGCGCCCGGGGGATCTTCCGCAAACGGGGCATCACCCCGGTGGCCGGCGACAACGTCCGCCTCAACGAGGAAGGTACTGCCCTGGAAGAGATTCTGCCCCGCAAAAATGTCTTTGTACGGCCGCCGGTGGCCAACCTGGATGTTCTTTTCATCGTGGCCAGCACGGTGCAGCCGGTGCCCAGCACCCGCATCCTGGACGAACTGACCGCTGTGGCGGTGTACAAGGGGGTGCAGCCGGTGCTGGTCATTACCAAATCCGATCTGGCCGCCGCCGATGCCCTGGTGCAGGCTTATGCCAAAAGCACCATCCCGGTGGTGCTGCTCCACCACGATACCGGCGAGGGGTTGGAGGAGATCCGCGGCTGGATCAAGGGGCGGCTGTGCGCCTTCTGTGGCAACTCCGGAGTGGGCAAATCCACCCTGCTCAACGCCCTGGCTCCTGATCTGGACCGTCAGACCGGCGGCATCAGCCAGAAGCTCGGCCGTGGCCGCCATACCACCCGGGAGGTGGAGATCTTTGAGATCTGCGGCGGGCGGATTGCCGACACTCCCGGCTTTGCCAGCCTGGAAACCCAGAAGCTCTGCCGCATTCCCAAAGAGGAGCTGCAGCACGCTTTCCCGGAATTTGAACCCTATTTTGGGCAGTGCCGGTTCACCGGCTGCTCCCACCGCACCGAAAAGGGTTGCGCAGTCCGTCAGGCGGTGGCGGAGGGGGCCATCACCCAGTCCCGGTACGACAGTTACCTGGCCATGTACGAGGAGGCCCGCCAGTTGAAGGAGTGGGAACACTGAAATGGAAACGATGGAACGGGCGGTAATCCTGTCGGCTGTCCCGGTACAGCCCGGCATGGCCCGCTATCTGAGCCCGCAGGATTACATTGTGGCCTGTGACGCAGGCTATCGCAACGCCGAGCGGCTGGGGGTACGCCCCGACCTGATCGTGGGGGATTTCGATTCCGCCCCCCGCCCTGAGGTCGACACCGAGACCATCCTCCTGCCCCATGTCAAGGATGACACCGACACCCACTATGCCGCACGCTGGCTGTTGGAACACGGCTGCCGGCAGATCACCATGCTGGGAGCTTTGGGCGGTGCCCGGCTGGAGCACAGCTTCGCCAACCTGGCCACAGCGCTTTATCTGGCCAAAAACGGGGTGGAGGTGCTGCTGGCCAACGAGCACAGCGAGCTGCGCATTCTTTGCCCTGGTCGTCCGATGCAGCTCAAGCGGCAGGACTGGATGTATCTTTCTCTGTTTCCCATCGATGGCCCTCTGGAGGGGGTGTGCCTGGAAGGGGTGTTCTATCCCTTGCAGGATGCCCGCCTGACCTCGGACTATCCGTTGGGAGTCAGCAACGAGTTTACCGCCCCCGCCGCGAGCCTTTCCTGCTGCAGCGGCTATGGCGTGGTGGTGCTCAGCCACGCCGACGGTGCACAATCGCCGGGGTGACGGCATACTATGGCGTACAGTAACCGGAAAGGGGAGGTGCGCCATGCAGATCGTTGTGGTCAAATGCCCGCGTGCGCTTTGCTGGCTGCTTCGTGCAGTCTTCAAGGTGTAAGAGGCGGAAGGTCATCCGGCCGGTCCGGCTTTCTGCCGATCCTGCCGGTCAAACGCCCCCAGGCGCCGAAAGGGAGAAACCCTTCTCCGCGGCGCCTGGGGCGTTTTTTGGCAAAACGCAAAAAAATACTTGCATTGCCCACAACAGTGTGCTATTATATTACGGCAATACACACGCATTGCGTTGTTTTTTTGTGCCCAAATTTCGGGTTAGGAAACATAAGTGCAATGCGGAGGGTAAAACTAAATTTTTGGAGGAACAAAATTATGGCAGTCGTTTCTATGAAGCAGCTTCTCGAAGCCGGTGTCCACTTCGGCCACCAGACCCGTCGCTGGAACCCCAAGATGGCGAAGTACATCTTCACCGAGCGCAATGGTATCTATATCATTGACCTGCAGAAGACGGTGAAGAAGCTGGATGAGGCTTACAACTTTGTCCGTCAGACCGCTGCGGACGGCGGCGAGATCCTCTTCGTCGGCACCAAGAAGCAGGCCCAGGAGTCCATCCGTGACGAGGCCACCCGCTGCGGCATGCACTTTGTCAACGCCCGTTGGCTGGGCGGCATGCTGACCAACTTCCGCACCATCCGCAAGCGGATCGACCGCATGGAGCAGCTCAAGACCATGCAGGAAGATGGCACCTTTGATCTGCTGCCCAAGAAGGAAGTTGTCAAGCTGGAGCTGGAGATGGCCAAGCTGGACAAGTACCTGGGCGGCGTGAAGAACATGAAGAGCCTGCCCAAGGCCATGTTCATCGTCGATCCTCACAAGGAGCGCATCGCCGTTTCCGAGGCCCGCAAGCTGAACATCCCCATCGTTGCCATTGTTGATACCAACTGCGATCCCGATGAGATCGACTACGTCATCCCCGGCAACGACGACGCCATCCGTGCCGTCAAGCTGATTTCTGCCGCCATGGCTGATGCCGTTCTGGAAGGCAAGCAGGGCAGCCAGGAAGCTCCCGCCGAGGAGGCTGCTCCGGCCGCTGAGGCTTGATCGTTGGAACGCTGATTGACTTTTGAAACAGAAAGGATAGACGATTATGGCAATCTCTGCAAAAGACGTTATGGAACTGCGCAAGCAGACTGACTGCGGCATGATGGAGTGCAAGAAGGCTCTGACCCAGGCTGACGGCGATTTCGCCAAGGCCATCGAGATCCTGCGTGAGCAGGGCCTGGCCACCGCCAACAAGAAGGCCGGCCGCATCGCCGCTGAGGGCATGGTCTACGCTGCTGCCGATGCCAACGGTGCCGTTGTCGTTGAGGTCAATGCCGAGACCGACTTCGTTGCCAAGAACGATAAGTTCGTCAACTTCACCAAGGACCTGGTCAAGGTCATCAGCGAGCAGAAGCCCGCTGACGTGGAGGCTCTGATGGGCTGCAAGATGGGCGAGGGCACCGTTGACGATGCTCTGAAGGGCCTGATCCTGGTCATCAAGGAGAACATCAAGATCCGCCGTTTTGCCCGCTATGAGGGCGCCTGCGCTGCCTATGTCCATGGCGGTGGCACCCACGGTGTTATCGTGAAGTTTGACACCACCCCCGAGGTTGCTGCCAAGCCCGAGTTCGCTGCCTTCGGCAAGGACATCGCCATGCAGATCGCTGCTGCCAACCCCAGCTACCTGGATCGCAGCCAGGTGCCTGCTGACGTTCTGGCCAAGGAGAAGGAGATTGTTCTGGCCCAGATGGCCAACGATCCCAAGACCGCCAGCAAGCCCGATGCCATCAAGGAAAAGATGGTCACCGGCCGTCTGGGCAAGTTCTACAAGGAGAGCTGCCTGGTGGACCAGGCCTTCATCAAGGACGGCAACCTGGACGTGACCAAGTATGTTGCCAATACCGCCAAGGAGCTGGGCGGCGACATCAAGATCGTCGAATTCTGCCACTTTGTCAAGGGTGAAGGGTTAGAAAAGAGAGTCGAAGATTTTGCCTCGGAGGTCGCAGCTGCTGTGAAGGGCTAATCTGCCTGTCGCACAAATATTGCTGATTCTCGGCAATTGTCATAATGCAAAGAGCAGTGTGGAGGAGAAATCCACGCTGCTCTTTTTGTTTTATGGATTCATGGGTCAAAGAAAAGCTGCCCCGGCTTTATGATAGCCGGGGCAGCTTTCAGGTTCAGATCCACATGTTGTAGGCGGCCACGCTGCCCACCAGATTCACGGCTCCGCCAAGAAACGCCAAGGGCAGACAAAGGCGGTCAAAACGGTCGCTTTTGGGTTCCCAGAGGGCAAAACAGGCAAACATCCAGGGAAGCAGGTCCACCAGATACCGGTTGCCAAACTGCCAGCCGCCCAGCGTTTTGTGACAGCACAGGATCAGGATATGCGCCAGTGCCAGCACCGGCAGCAAAAACAGCGTCCAGCGTTCCTGCCTCCGGCGACGCAGCAGCGCAAAAACCCAGGCCGCTGCACAAGCAATGAAGAAGGGGGCAATCAGATAGAACGCCATTGTCTCGAAAATGTAAAAGGTCATCGGACTATCGCTGCCTTGGTAAACCGGCAGACGGAAGAGCAAGGGCAGATTTTGCCAAAGATAGTCCGGATGGAACTGCCCGGTACTGACACTGGTGAACTCGGGCAGATAGTTGTGCCCAAATTCCAGTATGTTGCCAAAGCGTGCCCAATTGAGCGCCATGTACGAGGCTGCCAGCAGGACCGGTGCAATCCCCCAATACCAGCGATGCCTTGCCCAGCTCAGAAGGGAGGTTCGCTGGCCGGAGGAGGATTCCTGCCGCCAAAGAAGCAGAACCAGAATGGGGAGATACAGAGCGGTCATGGGGCGGCATCCCACCGCACAGGCCCAGGCTGCCAATGCTATTCCGCCTTGCCCGCGCCAAGAATGATAGAGCGCGGCCAGCGAAAGAACAAAACAGAGGTTCTGGGCAAAGAACCAGACCCAGCCGTTCATGGTCAAAAAGAGATACCCGTTGCCCAGCAGCAGAAACAGGACAAAAAAGACGCAGCCGCGGTTGGTGCCGCTCAGCCCCCGATAGAGCTTGACCGCGTAGCAGCCGCCAATCCAGGAAAGGAGCAGGGCAAGCCATCCGTCGGGGGTGTTTTCACCGAACACTGCGGCAAAGGGAAGCAGCAGATAGGAGGGAAAGGGCGGAAAGCTCACATAATAACGCCCATCAAAGATGGCCAGCTCCAGCCAATCGTAGTTCTGCCCCAGATCCAAGTGCCCCTGCAGCCAGCGCAGCGCCTGCAGCGTGTAGGAATTGTAGGGGTTGCTTGCCCAGGCCCACTGGCCGGTAAAGGCTGCCAGCACCACCTGTACCGCCAGCAGACAGAGCAGGACCAGAAGAAAATCAAAGCGTTCCTCACTGCGTTTCATCCCGGTGCACCTTCTTTATTAAAATTACGATTCCTGACCGGAGGGATCCCCGTGATCCGAAGACTCTGGCGCAGTGGGATTCTTTTGCCCCACCACCGGAATGAACCGCCGTGCAAACCGGTTCTTGCCACGGCTGCGGACATAAAAGAACCCGATCACCGAAAAGGTTACCGCTCCGATAAAGTTGACAAAGAGATCTTCCATGGTGTCCAGCAGGCCGATGTCCAGATAGCCGCCCAGATTCAGCGGAACCTGGACCCCATCTCCCTGGACAAGAATCACATTGGTGATGTTGTCCAGCAATACCGGCCGGTTGCCGCCGGAGGGGTCCAGCAGGATGGTGCCAATTGTGTGGACGATGGAATCCTTTTGCATATCCAGAAAGAAGAAATGGTCCATGGACCATTCAAAAAACTCCCAGCAAACCCCCACCGTCATGGAAAAACAGAAGGCCACGATGGCCAGGTAAAGGGGGGAGAGGGAAAACTTGACTTCCTCCCGCCGATTGAGCAGGTCCAGCAGCGAAAAACCGATGGCCGCACAGAGAAACCCGTTCAGGGTGTGCAGGATGGTGTCCCAGTGGGGATAGGTGACATAGTAGGCACCAATCTCTCCCAGAATCTCGGCGGCATAAATAAAGAGCAGGATGATGATTTCCAGGGTGTTGGGCAGGTCCACATCCAGCCAGTGCTCCATGGCACTGGGCAGCAAAAAGAGGACCAGAGTGAGAACACAGAGAAAGACATTTTCAAAATTGCGATTGAAAATCTGGGCGATCAGCACCAGCACCACCGACAGCCGCAAAAGCCCGTACAATAATACGACGCCCTTTTTCTCTTTCCAGATGGCGCACAGGGACTGGGAACGGTCGGCTTTGTGGTTTTCTCTGTTTTTCATCGGAACCCCTCTTTCGGTGGATCAGTCATCCAGAGAAAAGTCTCTGGGATCCAGTTTGGGAAGCTCCTGCCGGCGCGGCACCCGCATCAGTGGGTCGTAGACAAACTTGCGGCAACAATAATAAGGCGAAACAACGCCTTTTTTGCGGCACAAAATCATCTTTTGGTCCGCGGCGGGGGCGCCGTGGACGCAGTAGGCGCAGGCAGGGGCAATCTTGCTCCCATACATTGGTTTTTTGAACATAGCTTACACCTTCCTGCGTCCTGTCATTCAACAAACTTAGATTTTATTATAAAAGTTTTTTCTGACCTTGTAAAGCACGGCGCACAGAAAGCAAAAGCAGACAGCTGCGGCATCGGGTTGTATCCGGGTCATGGGGATGACCTGGCCACTCAGACTGGAATATGCCTGCTGAACCCCGGGCAGAAAATGGGCACAGAGCCGGAACAACCCTTGCAGCCAGAACAGATGCAGCAGGCGGCTCAGCGCCAGCGGCCAAAGAGGAACACTGCCTTGCAGCAGGGTATGAATCTGGGCAAAAACCGAAAGGCTGAGCCCGCTCAGGCACAGACACAGCCCGGTCACAGCCCAGCTGCCACCTAGCGCCGCAAAGTCGGCACACCCGGCGCTGATTTCCAGACATCCGCTGGCCAACGCCCGCAGCCAGCCGATCCGGGGCAGCAGCGGGAGCACCAGATGATAGAGAATCCGGAAAAAGATCACACATCCACAGACGCACAGACAACTGTCCACCGCTCCGCTGATGGCGGCCGAAAGCCCCAAGTCACTGCGACTGTCTGGGACAGCAATGGCAGAGGTCGTTTTGGGGGAGGGAGCCGGCAACCAGGGAAGCAGCAGGGCTGCGGCCAGAAAGTTGGCTGCCAGCTGCAGCAGGTACAGCAGTACACCGGTTTGCACCGAGCCCAACAAACTGCCCCCTATACAGCCGATCACAAAGCCCGGCCCGGAGCAGCAGCCCAATACCAGGGCCAGCATACTGTCCCGCGGCCCCATCCGTCCGCTTTGGCGGAACCGGGCCACCGTTTGGGCACAGACCGCATAACCGCCTAGCCAGGAGAGGAGAAGCAGGGCAGGGGCGTCCGCGCTGGAAAAGCCTACGAACCGGGAAAGAGGATGCAGTACCCTGGGCACCCAGACCATCGACACTGCCAGATTGCAGACCACGAAAAAGGGAAACAGCGCAGGAAGCAAACTGGTCAGACAAAGGGTCATGCCATCGGCAAAGCCTGCCGTGACCCGCTGGGGAAAGGCCAGCAGCAGCCCGCCCAGTGCCAGCAGTGCGGCAAAGATTGACCGGGAACGGATGCGGGAAAAATTCATAACCATGCCACCCTTGCTATATATTTGGGGTATCGACCTTTTCCAGGAAGGAGGAAGACGCTTTGAAAAAGCAGCGACGGCCACGGCCCCACAAATCGAAATCCGGTCAGCCGCCCACCTTCCGCGGGCTGTTTCGGCAGCCGTCGGGCAATTTTTACCGGCTGCCGGATCTGGAGGTGCGGGGCAGCTGTGTGCTGACCGATGGCTGTCGCAGGGTGTTGGATTTCACCGACCAGAAACTCTGTCTGGATATGGGCAATTCGGTTATTACATTTTATGGGGATGGCTTGCGGATAGAATCCCTGGCGGGAAAAAGGCTGGTCATTGAGGGACGGGTGGCCCGGATGGAGTTTTCACCCAAGTGGGAGGGCGGCAATGGCACGGTATAATACCTGGCAGGCGGATGTCTTTCGGTTTGCGGTTCAGGGGCGGGGCGCACAGAATTTTCTGGCCGCAGCACAACGCCAGGGCATCCGGCTGTACCATCTGCGCTGCACCGGGGCGGGGTACAGCGGGATGGCTTCAGGCGGGGACCGTCCCCGGATGCAGGCTCTGGCCCAGACCGGCGGCTGGACCCTGGAAACGCTGGAACGGCACGGGCCGGGCCGGACGCTGGAACGGATGCTGCAGCGCCCCGGCATTCCGCTGGGATTGCTGCTCTTTTTCTGGCTTCTCTGGTGGTTTTCCGGTTTTGTCTGGGCGATGGATCTCTCGGCACTGGAACCCGACCAGCAGCTTCTGTTGGAATCCCAGCTGGCGGAACAGCAAATCTGGGTGGGAAGCCGTCTGGATCAGCAAAAGCTGGCCCAGGCCCAGGAACTGCTTTCCTTGCAGAGCGAGACCTTCGGTTGGCTGGGACTCAATTTTACCGGCGGTTGTCTGTTTGTGGAGAGCACCCCTTTGGAAACCCAGTCTGTGCGGGAGGAAGCACAGAACACAGCCCTTTATGCGGCGGCCGGCGGACAGGTGTTATCCATCGGGGTGGAAAGCGGGTTCTGCGTGGTGGAAACCGGGCAATATGTGTCCGAAGGGCAGCTGCTGGCCAATGCCCTCAAGCTGGACCGGGAAGGTGCCCTGGTGGGACAGGCCGCCACCGGTCACATCACGGCCCGGGTGGAGCGCAGTTACACCGCCACCCAGCCTTTGCAGCAGACCACCCTTCAACTGACCGGAAAAAGCAGCCGGGAGGAAACCCTCTGCCTTTTGGGGCAAACCCGGCTGCTCCGGCAGGCCGAGCCATGGTCCCACGCCCGGCGGTCGGTGCGGTGGATTCCATTGGCTTTGGGGCGGATTGCTTTGCCCGGCAGTCTGCGCCAGGTCACTGTCTGGGAGGAGGAGGAAATCTCCCGCAGCTACACCCCCGAAGAAGCCCAGGAGATGGCAGATCGGGCCTGCCGTCTGCAGCTGATGGCGGAATTCCCTGATGCCAACATCGAAGCGCGGGAGATGATCGCCGATCGGCAGCAGGAGGCTGTGACCGTCACCACCCGGTATACCTTTGTGGCGGACATTGCCCGGCAGGGGATGTATACCCCGGTGGAACCCCAGAAAGAGACATCCTGACCGGATTGCAAAGAGCCGGGATGAAACACCCTGCCGCGGGGAAAAATGAGAAGGCAAGGGATGACAATTCGGTGTAAAGTGGATTGCCTTCCCTGTAGAAAGTGAAAAAAGGGCGATGTATCAGATACTTTGACCAAGCTTGTCGAGAAAGACAACAATGGCCTCTCCCTTGAAAAGGACGGGGATGTCTGCTATAATGTGAGTTGAATACAAGCACCAAAACTCTATGGGTCAGGCAAAACAAATTTGTCCAATTTAATAAAATTGTTGTCAAGTTGTGGCAAGACGGCTCATCAGAAACGTGACCGGAGTTGTGTCCCGGTTGGTGTCAGGGAAACGGCTGCTTGCTCTGCAATACACTGGAGTAAGGGGCCGCATCCCATCCAAATTCATTTGCTGGAGGTCAGACAATTTGGCGGAAAAATCAGTGGAGTTGGATAGCATCGAGCTGGCCGCAGCCATTTTTGGCAACTGCGACCAGAATGTGCGGATGTTGGAAAACGAATTCCACGTCACAGCGGTTTGCCGGGGTTCGGCGCTCAAATTCAGCGGGGAACCCGAAGATGTGGAGGCTGCGGTCCACGCGGTGGACGGTATGGTCACGCTGATGCAGAACCATACCCCCTTGGAGGAGCAGACGGTTCGCTATTGTATCAGTCTGGCACGGGGCGGAGAGGAAAAACGTCTGCGGGAACTGACCGATGATTTTGTGGCGGTGACGGCCAAGGGCCGGCCCATCCATCCCAAAACCCTGGGCCAGAAGGAATATCTGGGGGCCATCCGGCACAATGCCATCACCTTTGGGGTGGGGCCGGCCGGTACCGGCAAGACCTATCTGGCGGTGGCCATGGCGGTCAAGGCCTTCAAGAGCAAGGATGTCAGCCGGATTATCCTCACCCGTCCCGCCGTGGAAGCGGGGGAGAAGCTGGGATTTTTGCCCGGCGATCTGCAAAACAAGGTAGACCCCTATCTTCGTCCGCTGTACGACGGGCTGTTTGATCTGTTGGGGGCCGAGACCTTTCAGAAATTGATGGAAAAGCAGCTCATCGAGGTGGCACCGCTGGCTTATATGCGCGGGCGGACCCTGGATGATGCCTTTATCATTCTGGATGAGGCACAGAATACCACCCCCGAACAGATGAAGATGTTCTTAACCCGGATGGGTGTGGGCAGCAAGGTGGTCGTGACCGGGGATGTGACCCAGATCGATTTGCCGGACAAGAGCCGCAGCGGCCTGACCGACGCCCTGCGGGTGCTGCGCGGCATTGACGGAATTGCCCAGGTCTTTCTGACCGAAAAGGACGTGGTGCGCCATCGCCTGGTGCAGCAGATTGTCAAAGCGTATGAAAAAGCGGCCGCCGGCGGCGGGTCGTTGAAAAAACAGTGATACAAGAGAAAATCGGGTCATGAGTAAGACCGTAAAGGAGGAAACTCGCTTATGTCCAACAAAGTATTGATCAGCAACGAGCAGAACCGGGTCAAGGTGCCTTCCGGGCTGCGGATCCTGATCCGGCGCAGCTGCAATGCAGTTCTGGAATTTGAAGGCTTTGAAGGTCCTGCTGAAATCAGTGTGACCTTTGTGGACAATGCGCGGATTCATGAATTGAACCGTCAGTACCGCAACAAGGATTCCGCCACCGATGTACTTAGCTTCCCCATGAGCGACAACGGCGACTATGATATCGACGAGGACAACGGCTGCAAGATCCTGGGGGACATCGTGATCTCGATGGAACGCGCCATGGAACAGGCCGAACTGTATGGGCATTCCCTGCAGCGGGAGGTGGCTTACCTAACCGTTCATTCCATGCTGCATCTGTTGGGCTACGACCACGAGGCCAGCGGCCTGGAGGCAGTCCGGATGCGGGAAAAAGAAGAAGCCGTGCTGGTGCAGCTTGGGCTGCCGCGCACCGTTTCGTATACCAATGATGAGGTCTGATCTGGCGCGCTTCGGGCGCGGGTTTGTCTACGCCTGGAATGGCATCCGCGCAGCGGTGCAGGAGGAACGCAACTTCCGCTTTCACCTCTGCGCCATGGTTTATGCCTATGCAGCGGCAGCACTGGCCGGGCTGGACGCAGTGGGGTTCGCACTGATCTCCCTCTGCGTCTTTCTGGTCCTGGCCATGGAGCTGGTCAATTCCGCCATTGAGCGGGCGGTGGACAAGCCGGATACCACCCATTGGTGGAGCGCCGGAGCTGCCAAGGATATGGCGGCCGGCGCGGTGATGATTACCGCCATCGGGGCGGTGTGTGTGGCGGTCTGTCTGTTCGGCAATCAGGCCGCGATGGACGCCATCTGGCAGGGGGTTACCCACAGCCCGCTCACTGTGGTGCTGTGGCTGACCTCGCTGGTGGCGGCCTATCTGTTCACCTTCCGCTACGGTCAACAAAAAGAGAAAGGCAATGTCGTTGATGAACAATCAGAATCAGAATGAATGGGATACTTCCAGCGTCTTTGTGGCGCTGGTGGGACGGCCCAATGTGGGCAAATCCAGCCTGACCAACCATCTGGTGGGGGAGAAGGTGGCCATTGTCACCCAAAAGCCCCAGACAACCCGGAACCGGATTACCGGCGTCATCACCAAGGGGCCGGTGCAGTATGTGCTGCTGGACACCCCCGGCATCCATAAGCCCCACAACAAGCTGGATGCCCGGATGACCCAGACTGCGGTTGCCAGCCTCAAGGATGTGGATGTGACCCTGATGCTCTTTGAACCCTCCGGGCCCTTCACCGATTCCGAGCTGAGAATGGTGGAGGAGCTGCGCAAGGCCGGCCCGGCGGTGGCGGTGGTCAACAAGATTGACCTGCTGGACGATTTTGGGGCACTGGAGGCCCGCAAGCAGCAGGTGGCCGATTTCGGCGTCTTCGATCAGGTGCTGGCGGTCTCCGCCAAGGATGGCACCGCCTGTGATGACCTCTTTTCGGTGCTGCAGCGCTATGCCAACCCGGGGCCTCATTACTTTGACGATGAAGCCTTCACCGATATGCCGGAAAAGGAGCTGGTGGCCGAACTGATTCGGGAAAAGGCCCTGCTGTTCATGCGGGACGAGATTCCCCACGGCATTGCCGTCACCGTCGAGAGCTTCAAGGAGCGGCCCGACCAGGATCTGATCGACATTTCCGCCCAGATCATCTGTGAGCGCAAAAGCCACAAGGGGATGATCATTGGCAAGGGGGGGCAAATGCTCAAGAAGATCGGCACCGCCGCCCGGCTGGACTGTGAAGAGTTGCTGGGCGCCCGGGTCAATCTGAGCCTTTGGGTCAAGATCAAGTCGGACTGGCGCAATGATGAAAGCACCCTGAACCGGTTGGGCTTCAAAAAGCCGTAACCGGCCCCCAGAACAACCGACAATACGACCGGATCCGCTGACCGGGTTGGACAACATTTCCATGGATACCGCGCTACAATGGTTGGTACACTAACCATGGAAAGAGGTGCCGGAAATGGAACGTCCAAACCACGCAGAGGAACAGTGGAAGCTGTTTGCGGCAACGGGCAGCATCTATGATTACCTGGATTACAAACAGCAGCTGTCCGGTCAGACCATACAGAGAAGGGAAACCTATGCAGATTGCGACAACGGGGCTTGTTCTGCGGCAAGTCAAGGTGGGGGAAGCGGATCAGATTCTGACGATTCTTACACCTGACCGCGGCATCGTTGCAGCGTCGGCCAAGGGAAGCCTGCGGCTGAAAAACCGATTGTTCAGCGGCTGCGGGCTCTTTTGTTATTCCGAGTTTGTCATCACCACCGGCCGGATCAACAATTTTGTGGACAGCGCGGCGGTCAAGAGGGTCTTTCACGGCCTGGGACAAAGTGTAGAGGCCATGGCTCTGGCGGTTTATCTGGCCGAGGTAGCCATTGTGCTTTCCCCCGCGCCCCCCGAGGCAGAGGAGCACCTGCGTCTGCTGCTCAACTGCCTGTACATGATCAGCGAAAACAAGCGCCCCCTGCCGCAGGTCAAGGCCATCTATGAGATGCGCGCCATGACCCTTTCGGGGTATATGCCGGGCATTGTGGCCTGTGACGGCTGCGGCAAATACGAGGGCGGAGATTTTTATTTTGATATCCAGGAGGGCAAACTCCTCTGTGCCGATTGTGCCCAGAAGGTCAACCGTGCCCCCAATCTGGACCCCGGCGCCCTGGCGGCACTGCGCCATATCTGCCTGAGCGAGGATGCCAAGCTCTTTGGCTTTGCCCTCTCGGCCTCCAGCGTGAAACGGCTGGGCAAGGCCACCGAGCAGTATCTGCTGGCACACCTGGACCAGAGCCTGAAAAGCCTGGGCTTTCTCAAAACCGTTTTGGAATAAGGAGACACAAAAACCATATGGATTGTTCCTATCAAACTACCCTGGAACTGGACAAGATCATTGCCCGCGCGGTGCAGCTGTGTGCCTGCCCCGAAACCAAGGAGATGATGCAGGCCATCCAGCCCTGCCCCACCACCGAGGAGGAGCGGTATGCCCTGGCCCAGACCAACGCCATCAACACCCTGTTGATCAAAAACGGCAGCCCCCGCTTCGGCAGCGTGTCGGGGGTGCGCCGGATTGTGGCCCATGCGGCCAAGGGCGGCATCCTCTCGATGGGGGAACTGCTGGAGATCGCCGCCACCCTGCGCAATTTCGCGGGCTTGCACCAGTGGTACGGCCTGACCGACCACGAGATGCTGCCCACCGATGATCTGTTCTTTGCCCTCAACCCCCAGCCGGAGCTGGAAAAGCAAATCTCCGACAGCATTCTCTCTGCCGAAGAGATGGCCGACACCGCCAGTGTCACCCTGCATGATCTGCGTCGCCGGATCCGTGCCACCGAAGATTCCATCCGCACCAAGCTGGATGCCATCATCAAAAATTCCACCACCAACAAATTCCTGCAGGATGCGGTGGTTTCGCTGCGCAACGGCCGGTATGTTGTGCCGGTGCGCGCCGAGTTCCGGGGCGAAGTGGGCGGCGTCATCCACGATGTCTCTTCCAGCGGTGCCACCCTCTTTGTGGAACCCACCGCCGTGGTGGAGGCCAACGCCCGCATCATGCAGCTACGTGCCCAGGAACAGGAGGAGATCACCCGGATTCTCTCGGCGTTCTCGGGCCAGGTGGCCTCGCTGGAACCCCAGTTTACTTACAGCTACGAGGCCATGCTGCAGATTGATCTGCTGCTGGCCAAGGCCCGCCTTGCCATCGAGCAGGATGCCTTTATGCCGCAGGTCAATGACCGGTGCAGCTTCTCCCTTAAAAAAGCCCGTCACCCCTTGATCGACAAGAAAAAGGTGGTCCCGGTGGACATCACCCTGGGGGAGGACTACGACACCCTGGTGATCACCGGCCCCAACACCGGCGGCAAGACCGTCAGCCTGAAAACCGCCGGTCTGCTCAACGCCATGGCGCAGCACGGATTCCTGATCCCGGCCCACGAGAGCAGCACTGTCTGCCATTTTGAGGAATACCTGGTGGACATCGGGGATGAGCAGAGCATCGAGCAGAGCCTGTCCACCTTCTCCGGCCACATGAAGCGGATCACCGGCATTCTGGAGCTGGCCGGCCCCGATACCCTGACCCTGCTGGACGAGCTGGGCGCCGGTACAGACCCCGCCGAGGGCGCGGCACTGGCAGTGAGCATTCTGGAAAAGCTGCGCCATCAGGGCACCCTGCTCATGGCCACCACCCACTATGCCGAGCTGAAGGTCTACGCCCTGGAAACCCCCGGTGTGGTCAATGCCAGCTGTGAGTTTGACGTGGAGAGCCTGATGCCCACCTACAAGCTCAGTGTGGGCGTCCCGGGCAAGTCCAACGCCTTTTTGATCAGCGCCAAGCTGGGAATCCCTGCCGAGGTAATTGATGCTGCGCGCAATCACATGTCCAACGATGACAAGCGCCTGGACAGCGTGCTGGCCCAGTTGGATGATCTGAAACTGCAGCTCAAAGCCGCCCAGGACGACGCCGAGCGTGCCCGGTACGAGGCACAGCACGCCCTGGAAAGCGCCGAGAAAAAGCGGGATGAGCTGATCCATAAGGGCGAGGAGGAGCTGGAAGCGGCCCGCCGCAAAGCCCATGAGATGATGCAGCAGGTGCAGAATGAGGCCTATGCTCTGACCGATGAGCTGCGCCGTATCCAAAAAGATGAAAAGATCAGCGCCGCCCAGCGGGCTATCCGTGCCCGGGAAATTGCCCGCAAGGATACCGAGCGGCTGCTGAACAAGACTGAGGTGGTACACAACCCGGTCAAGGAATATGTTCCCCTCAAGGAGGTCCGGATTGGTCAGGAGGTGGTGATCGCCGAACTGAACCAGCTCGCCACCGTGACCGCACGCCCCGACCGGGATGGCATGGTGGAGGTGCGCGCCGGAATCCTCAAGACCAAGGTCCCTCTCAAGGGGCTTCGCGCGCCGGATAAGATGGAAAAGGCCCCCAAACGTCAGCCGCCCCGTGCCCAGACCCGGGTTCAGCTGGACCATGACCGCAAGGCCAGCATGGAGCTGAATCTGCTGGGTTATACCGTGGAGGAAGCGCTGGCCGAGACCGACAAGTTCCTGGACAATGCGATCCTGCGCGGTCAGCAGACCGTCTACATCATCCATGGCAAGGGTACCGGCGCACTGCGCAACGCCATCCAGAAACATCTTCGCACCCATCGGGGGGTAAAGTCTTTCCGTCTGGGCCGTTATGGTGAGGGCGAAACCGGCGTCACCGTTGTGGAACTGAAATGAAACCACAAAAACAAGGAAAGGGATTTTGATGGATTATAAAAGTTCCCGGGGGTTTGCGATGACATTGGCCCATCGCGCGGTGGCGGACATCCGCCGCGACGGGTTCCGGCAGCTGCGCAACTATGTGGATATGTGTCAGATGCTGGTACAGCAGCCCAAGATCAAGCGCTTTTTCACCGACGCTCAAAAAACGCTGGAACAGACGGATACCCTCTATTACAGCCTGATCTGCCGCTTGGTGGACCAAGTGGAGGAGGAAATCCTCTGTACCTGGGGGATCAATTTTGTGCTGGGCGGGATGCTGTTCGGTGGCACCCGCGCCAAAGCGCAGGCTGCGGACACCGGCCAGCCGGTGTCCTGGCTGCGGGTGGGAAATTGTGCCGATCCCGAATTGCCTCAGGCCGTGACCCGGGCAGAGGAAGAGGAGCGGTTTGCCTGGGTTTTGTATCTGGAACCGGATACCCCCTTGGACCGGATTCTGGACCTGGCCTTTGAGCATCCGTACAGCGCGTTTGTCTTGCTGACCGATCCCGAGCGGCTGGATTACCAGACGGTGGCGGCTCTTTCCCGCTGCCGGAACCTGGCGGTGGGGATTCTTCTGCCGGGCCCGGCCTTTTCGGATATGGCGCGTCAGGCGGTCCAGCAGCTGCAGGAAAACCGGATGCTGTATGGCCTGGTTGTGCTGATGGAGGATGGTACCTTTGACAAGGCACTGGACCCCGACTGGCTGAATCTTGCTTCGGAGAACACCCTGTTTTGCCTGTATGCCCGCCGCCCCGGGCAGGGGGAACAACTTTCTCAAACACTGCGACAAAATCTGGTCCGCAGCAGGGGAGAGCAGCGGCACCGCCTGCTGGTGCTGGACTGGGATGGGGATGTGGCAGCCATCAACCGCACCATCTGCTCCCAGGCTGTGGTGGATGGAACAGCCCTTCACGGCGCAGCCTTTCCGCTGCAGATCTGAAACAGACACAAAAACACCCTCGCAGCAGCGCAATCTGCGCTTGCCGCGGGGGTGTTTTTCTTCATAAAACGGACAAAACCTGTCCATAGGTGGTATCATCCAACAAAATCCGCATCAGATCTCCGCTGCGCAGTGCCAATACATCGGCATTGCGTTCCTCGTCCCGGTCGGGCATGCCTTCCTTGACCCAGGTGCCGATGACGCTCACTACACCGCCTGCAATGAAATTCACAATAAATCGGGTTTCGGCTTCCTCCATGCCGGGGCAGCGTTCCTTCAGACGTTGGAGCAGGAAGGTTTTGATAAAATTGTAGATGTATTCCTGCAGACTGTTCTGTCCGGTGTACTGCAGGGCATTGGAGTAAAAGGCTTTATTTTCCCGGAAATATCCCTCGATACCCGCCAGCACCGATTGCCAGTTGGCGTAGCTGGCACGTTCCACCAGAAAGTGGGTGGCTCCGATCTGAAAATACCAGTTCACCAGGTCATATTTGTCCTGAAAATGATAGTAGAATGTATTGCGTCCGACGCCGGCATGCTCCACGATGTCATTGACTGAAATCTTTTCAAGTGGAGTAGTCTCCATCAATTCTTTCAAGCTTTGGGCCAAAAGCTGTTTGGTTTTGTTGGAACGAGGCATCGGCGGGAAACTCCTTGCTATGGGGTGGATCAGACGGACATAATAATATTATATCATATTTCTGCCCGGTGTACAGAAAGCGGATCCAACAATTTTTTTGTGGTTTTCTAGGTATACTGACTTGGATGGAATGGCTTCTATGGGAAAACTGGACAAAAAACCAGTTTTGTCTATGTACATTTTGTCGAAAAAGGGGTTACAATTACGCTGTACCGATGAGTGATGATCTGTCAGACCAGGGTCTGGCAGGCCACCGCCTGCGGAGAGAAAAGGAGAGAAAATTATGCCGACCAACAAAATTGTCCATGCAGCAGAGCGTGCGGCATTCGGTGCCGCGATCGATGCTGCGATCAAGGCTGTGCGTGGAAAGGGTGTGGAGGCGCTTTCGGAAAACGCTCTCAATCTCATCAATCTGGCCCAGCCGCTTCTGCAAAAACGCTATCCAGCCGAGGCGTTTGAGGCTGCCCGCAAGTTTGTTTCGGACCCCAACGGCAAATGGATGCAGTTTGCGTACCATGCCATCAACGAGATTGATCCCCACATCCTCAAGATGAACGCCCTGAACCTGGTGTATGAGGGGATGTTTACCGGCTATAATCTGGCCCAGGAACTGCGGGAGAAATACCAGTGCAACATGCCCTGGATTCTGTTGTTTGACCCCACCTCGGCCTGCAACCTGCATTGCACCGGCTGCTGGGCTGCTGAATACGGCAACAAGCTGAACCTTTCCTATGAAGATATGGAAAAGATTGTCACCGAAGGCGAGGAGCTGGGCATTCACTGGTATATGCTCACCGGCGGTGAGCCGATGTGCCGCAAAAACGACATTCTGAAACTGGCCGAAAAGCATCAGTCCTCGGTCTTCCATCTGTTCACCAACGGCACTCTTATTGACGAGCAGTTCTGCAAGGATGTCCAGCGGGTGGGCAACATGGCCTTCTATATCAGCGTGGAAGGCTTTGAGGAGACCAATGACGGCCGCCGTGGCCAGGGCGTCTACGAAAAAGTTATGCACGCCATGGATCTGATGCATGAGTATGGCCTGCTGTACGGCACCTCCATCTGCTACACCAGCGCCAACTACAAGACGGTGACCAGCGATGCCTTCATCGATATGCTGATCTCCCATGGCGTCCGCTTCAACTGGTACTTCCACTACATGCCCATCGGGGATGGTGCCAATGTGGACCTGATGCTCAATCATGAGCAGCGGGAGTACATGGTCCACCGTGTGCGGGAGATCCGCGGCCTGACCGGTGGCAAGGAGATCTTCTGCATCGACTTCCAGAACGATGGCGAGTATATCAATGGCTGCATCGCCGGCGGCCGGGAATATGCCCACATCAACCCCAACGGCGATGTGGAGCCCTGTGTTTTCATCCATTACTCCAACGCCAACATCCACGACAAGAGCCTGCTGGAGTGCCTGCAGCAGCCGCTGTTCAAGGAATACTACAAGGGTCAGCCCTTCAACGACAACCAGCTGCGCCCCTGCCCCATGCTGGAAAACCCCGAATTGCTGGGCGGCATGGTCAGCCGCAGCGGCGCCCGCAGCACCGATCTGCAGCGCCCGGAATCCACCAGCGATGTCTATCGCCGCTGCAAGCCCTACGCGGATCAGTGGACTGCCACGGCTGACCGGCTGTGGAGCGAGGAACATCCCGGCTGTGCATCGTCTGCCTGCGCCCATTGCGCTGGATGCAACTCCTGATCTTTATCACCATTTTGTCTTACTACCCCGTCGGAGCGGAAAATTCCCCCGGCGGGGTATTTTTGTCTCTTTGTGGGGGAACGGCGTTTCCTGCATTTTCTCGGTGTGGCAGGCATACACTGAAATAGGTTTCAGCCGGGGAAAAGGGACGAGGGGGAGAGGCCTTGAAAACGGTCATTTATCTGGATGTGCTGTTGCTGGTCAATTTTCTTGTGGCCTATTTTCTGCTCACGGCCAGCGGAATCCTCAGTGCCCAGCGGGGACGGTTTGGGCGGATGGTAATGGCCAGCGGGCTGGCGGCTCTTTCTTCACTGATTCTCTTCGCCCCGGAACTGCCATATCCCGTCCAGCTGCTGTACAAACTGGGAACGGCGATGGGAATTGTCTGGGCTGCCTTTGGCCACAGGCCGTTGCGGCGGTATGCGGCGGCGGTGTGCTGGTACACGGCGCTGAATATCCTGCTGGCTGGCCTGGCGGTACTGGTGATCTTCAAGACCGGTACACCGCTGGTCCAGACAAGCAATCTGGCCCTGTACCTGCGGGTTTCGCCCATTGTTCTGCTGATCCTTTCTGCGCTGTGCTGCCTGGGGGTGGAACTGGTGCTGCGAATTGCCCACCGGCCGGAGCAGGGACCACAGACCATTGGCGTGGAGGTGGATCTGTGTGGAACGGCAGTTTGTCTGCGGGCCATGCTGGACACCGGCTGCCATCTCAAGGATCCCATGACCTGTCTGCCGGTGTTGCTGATCAGCTATCCCGGCGCAAAATCCCGCTTGCCGGAACCGTTGTGCCGCTTTTTGGACGCCTGGTTTGCCGGGCAGCAGAATACCGAACCGCCGCCTCAGATGCGGCTGCGGCTGATTCCCTGTACCACAGCGGCCCAGAAAGCATTGCTGCCGGGCTTTGCCGTTAGCGGGATCGGACTGATTACCGCCAACGGTGTGCTGGCACTGGGACGGACAGCGGTGGCGTTTTCCCCGCAGGCTTTTGGCAGCAATGCCTATGAGGCACTGTACGGGCAGGATTTTTTGTGAGCGAAAAAGGGGGAAGAGAAGATGGAGGTCATTCACCGTATGGAACGGATCATCCAGGCCCTGCGGCTGCGGTTGAACGCAGCGCCCGACCTGCACTACATCAACGGCCCGGACACCCTGCCGCCGCCCCTGACACCGCAGGAAGAAAAACAGGTGTTTGCCCAACTGGCTGACGGAGTACCCGGGGCCCGGGATCTGCTCATCACACATAATCTTCGCCTTGTTGTGTACATTGCCAAAAAGTTCGAAACCCCCAACACCGGGGTGGAGGACATGATCTCCATTGGCACCATCGGGTTGATCAAGGCGGTCAACACCTTTGAACCGGGTAAGAACATCAAACTGGCTACCTACGCCAGCCGCTGCATCGAGAACGAGATTCTTATGTACCTGCGCAAGAGTTCCAACCGCCGTCAGGATGCTAGCATCGACGAGCCGCTGAACACCGACTCCGACGGCAACGAGCTGCTGCTGGTGGATGTGCTGACCAGCGATCAGGCGCAGGTGGGGGAGGAACTGGAACGCGGTGCCGAGCGGACTGCTCTGCACCGCGCCATCCAGAAGCTGGCCCCGCGGGAACGACAGATCATGGAAATGCGTTTTGGGCTCAAGGATGGGGTGGAGCACACCCAGAAAGAGGTGGCCGACGCCATCGGGATTTCCCAAAGCTACATCTCCCGCCTGGAAAAACGAATCATCAAGCGGCTGCGTCGGGACATCGAGGCCATCGTCTGATCAGGAAGCTGAGACGCTAGACTGGGTGGTGGCCACAAAGTTGGCCAGGATGCCGCCGATCAGATTCATTTCGCTGCCCTCGGCATACAGGGCATAGTCAAACCCGTCCTGTTCCCAGGTGACCAGAGCCAGTTCCCCCGGGGTCTGCCGCTTGGTGATCTTGACCCCATCAATGGTAAACTCCTCGGTACTCTGGTATTCGTGGTTCCGGTAGAGGTCGGGGATCAGAAGCTGCCCGGTCTGGGCAATGCGCAGATAGGCAGCCTGGCTGGGCACAATGAGGTAATCAATCTGGGCGGTGGTGCGGTTGATCACCCATCCCTGCTGGGGAATCATGATCTCATCCGACGGAAAATTGTCCACACTGAACCCGGCGGTGTTGCCGTTTCTGGGGGTGTTGTTTTCGGTGTAGTACGAGGTACCCGGGACCGGAGCATCCACCCGGCGCAGAAGATAGGCGATGATGCCGGCCACAATGGCAGCGGCCACCATCAGGACCAAAACAAAAAATTCAATGGCATTTAACATAAGGACCATCCCTCCCTTTCGCCATGCTATGCCTGTGGGGGATACAGTGTGCAGATTTTACCAGCACGCTGTCTGTCTGCAACTGAGCTTGCCGGCCCATACTGTTGTTACAGATGGGAGGATGGCAAAATGTATACCGGAAAAGTGGAGATCTGCGGGGTGAACACCGCACAACTGCCCGTACTCAACGAGAAGCAAAAAACCGAACTGCTGCGCGCTGCCCGTGCAGGCAACCAGAAAGCACGGCAGCAGATGATTCAGGGCAATCTCAGGCTGGTGCTGAGTGTGGTCCAAAAATTCTCCGGCCGGGGCGAGAACCCGGACGATCTGTTTCAGGTGGGATGCATCGGCTTGATCAAGGCCATCGACAATTTTGATCCTGACCTTAACGTCCGGTTCTCTACCTATGGTGTGCCAATGATCGTGGGGGAAATCAGGCGCTTTCTGCGGGACAACAATGCCGTGCGGATCAGCCGGTCGGTGCGGGACCTGGCCTACCACTCAATGCAGGCCAGGGAGGCACTGCTAAAAGAAAACGGCCGGGAACCCCGGATTACCGAGATTGCCGACCGGGTGGGGGCTGCGCCGGAAAATGTGGCCATGGCGTTGGAATCGGTGGTGGAGCCGGCCAGTCTGTATGAACCGGCCTATTCCGATGGAGAGGACGCCATCTCCATCATGGATCAGGTCAAAGGTGGCAGCGGGGAGGAAAGCTGGATCAGTGACATCATGTTCCGCGATACCGTCCGCACCCTGTCCGCTCGGGAAAAAAAGATCATCTCGCTGCGGTATCTGGCCGGAAAGACCCAGGTGCAGGTTGCCCGGGAAATCGGGATCAGCCAGGCCCAGGTCAGCCGGCTGGAAAAGGGAGCCCTCTGCCGCATCAAGGAGCAGATCTCCTGCTGCTGAAAATAGCAAAAAGGCATTGCCGCCCGTTGCAGGCGTCAATGCCTTTGTTTGTGGGATAAAATGGATCTCAGCGCTCGGCACGCATGGGGTTGTGCAGGAAATCCTCGTAAGTCAGGCGGATGCCTTCCTCCAGCTCGGTGTGGTATTTCCAGCCCAGCTTTTCCAGCTTGGAGACATCCAGCAATTTGCGGGGAGTGCCGTCCGGCTTGGAGGGATCCCAGTTGATCTTGCCGGTGTAGCCGATGACCTTGGCCACCAGTTCGGTCAGCTCACGGATGGTCAGCTCCTTGCCAGTGCCCACATTGACCGTCTCGTTGCCAGAGTAGTTGTTCATCAGGAAGACACAGGCATCGGCCAGGTCGTCCACGTACAGGAACTCACGCAGCGGGGTGCCGGTGCCCCAGCAGGTAACCTCGGGCAAGCCGGCTTCCTTCGCCTCGTGGAAGCGGCGAATCAAAGCGGGCAGCACATGGCTGTGGGTGGGATGGTAGTTGTCGTTGGGGCCGTAGAGGTTGGTGGGCATGGCCGAAATATAATCGGTGCCGTACTGACGGTTCAGGTACTCACAGTATTTCAAACCGCTGATCTTGGCCAGGGCATAGGCTTCATTGGTCTTTTCCAGCTCGCTGGTCAGCAGGCAGCTTTCCGGCATGGGCTGCGGCGCCATGCGGGGGTAGATGCAGCTGGAACCCAGGAACATCAGCTTTTTGCAGTTGTTCTTCCAGGCAGAGTGGATGACGTTCATCTCCAGGATCATGTTGTCATACATGAAATCGGCCAGGGCTTCCTCGTTGGCCACGATGCCGCCGACCTTAGCGGCCGCCAAAAAGACATAGTCCGGCTTTTCCTGGGCAAAGAACTCCTCCACCGCATCCTGGCGGCAGAGGTCCAGCTCTTTGTGGGTGCAGGTGATGATGTTGTGGTAACCCTGCTTCTCCAGTGCACGGACGATGGCGGAACCCACCATGCCACGATGGCCGGCAACATAAATTTTGGCGTCTTTTTCCATCATAATGCAATTCCAACCTTTCCAGACAATCAATGTCCCGTTTTACGCTTACAGGCTTCCTCTCGAAATCATGAGCGCCCGGGAACCATCAAAATACGGCTTTTGCAGGAAGTAAAATCTCCACTTGCCAATCCTGCCGATCAGCCGTTTCGGATACCGTACCGGCTGTTCTGCCAAACAGAATGCTGACATTGAATCCGAGGCAGCAAAGATTTTAACATCCCAAAATCAGTTTGCTTATTTATTGTAAACGCAGTTTTGGAAAAAAATAAGCGCCGATCTTGCATTTCACTAGCATTATCTTGACTTTGCTGGTATACTGGTTTTAGTACAGAAAATCAGGCAGGAGGGCTCGAGGATGGAAACCCCATTGTTCTATGGTGATCTGGTAACCACCAAGCGGATTATCTATACGCCGTCGGTTTTTGCAAAAACCAACCTGATCCATCTGCAGGAGATCGGGGAACTGACGGCGCAGAAGCCCCACCAATCCAAGCGTGCCAACCTGGCTTCCTATCTTTTTTTTATTGTGGTACGGGGGACAGGGGTGCTGGAATATGACGGAGTCCATTACGACCTGCAAGGCGGAGATTGTGTTTTTGTGGACTGCCGCAAACCCTATTATCACGAGACATCCCAGGATCTTTGGACCCTGAAATGGGTACACTTTTATGGGCCGAATCTCCATGGGATTTATCAGAAATATACCGAGCGGGGCGGACGGCCCTGCTTTCATCCCACCGACCTTGGCGGATACGAGCGGCTGCTGGCAATGCTGTACAAAATTGCCTCGTCCTCCTCTTACATCAAGGACATGCAGATTTATGAAAAGCTGGCAGGTTTTCTGACCCTGATCATGGAAGAAAGCTGGAACCCCGAGCTGAACCAGCGGGCGGCCAACAAAAAGCTGGACCTGCAAAACATCAAAGAGTTTCTGGACCAACACTATCAGGAGAAAATCTCGTTGGATGAGCTGTCCTCTCTGTTTTTCATCAACAAATTTTACCTGACCCGCATTTTCAAGGAGCAGTTCGGGATCTCGGTCAACAACTATCTGACCCAGGTTCGGATCACCCATGCCAAACAGCTGCTGCGGTTTTCCGATCTTTCCATTGAGCGGGTGGGAACCATGTGCGGATTGGGGGATGCCAACTATTTTTCCCGCGTCTTTAAGAAGGTGGAGGGGATGACACCCGGCGATTATCGGCGGCATTGGTAAGGAGGAGCTCCGGTTGAAGATGGATTTTTGGATTCTGCTGGCGATTACCATTGCCTGGTGGGGGTGGATGACCTGGCTTTCCCACCAGACTGGCGAGAAAACCGGCAGAGCAAGCCGGGATCTGGCTTATCGG
Source organism: uncultured Gemmiger sp. (assembly GCA_944382835.1). GTDB lineage: Bacteria > Bacillota > Clostridia > Oscillospirales > Ruminococcaceae > Gemmiger. The sequence goes on along the minus strand of CALWNP010000008.1, from coordinate 24,589 downwards.
TTGGAAAAGACGCTGCCGTTTGTCCGGATGGACCTGGAAACTCTGAACCACCTGTTGCGCAAAGGCGCCCATCTGATGTTCTTTGGGGGACTGGCTTTTTGGGGTGGGCTCACGGTACAAGCGGCCCCCGTCGTGCTGCCTTCTTTTCCTTTTTTCTTTGTGGTGGCGCTTTGGGCCTGGGGCGATGAGAAAACCAAAGTACACATTCCGGGGCGGCATTGCTCCTGGGTGGATGTGGGGTTCAATTTGATGGGTGCGTGTCTGGGAGCGGGACTGTGCTGGCTTTTGACAAGGTGATCTCTCTGGACAAAAATGGAGCTGGTCCGGTTTATGGGGCCGGGGAAAAGAGCCCCCCCTTGCAATCTGCTTGAAATCGCGCTAAAATATTACCAGTCTATGTTTTTTTCGCACTCCCGCCCGGGAAAAAGGAAAAGCTGGAATGAATGTTTTGGGAAAGAAAAGAGGCAAACACAATGAATGAAACCGCAAATCATCTGGTGCGCGGTGTGACTTATCTTGCAGGAATGGTGCTGTTGGCGTTGGGGATTACCCTCAACTCCCTCACCGGTCTGGGGGCATCGGCCATCGTGTCGGTGCCCTTTACCATCAGCGAGACCACCGGCTGGAACTTCGGGAACCTGACCTTATTGGTCTACTGCCTGTTTGTGGTGGCAGAGTTTTTTGTGGCTGGAAAAAACCGCAGCCCTGCATTTTTGCTTCAGATCCCGCTGAGCATTGTTTTCACCCGGTTTATGAATCTGTTCAAGGCCCTGATCCCCTACCGGAATGGCTACCTGCCCACCGATCTTTTGATGTTGGTGTTGGCCATTGTGCTGACCGGCGTGGGGGCTGCCATGACAGTGGACATGAAGCTGATCCCCAACCCCGGGGATGGCATTGTGGCCAGTATCTCCAACCGCAGCGGCAAGGAATTGGGTCTGTGCAAAAATCTTTTTGATGTGGGATGTTTTGCCTGTTCGCTGCTGATCGGCACTGCTTTTGGCGATACCTTTGCCGGTGTGGGGCTGGGAACCCTGATTTCCATGGTCAGCGTGGGACGGGTGATCGCCGTCTTCAACTTCCTGCTTCGCCGGCGTCTGGTTGTGGCGTCTGGCCTGGCGTAAATTCCCGTGATGCCTTTGTTTTGAATGGCATAATCAAAAAGCTTGCTGCCTGCAAGATACAGGTGGCAAGCTTTTTTTGTATCGCCGGAACCACAGGATGTGGATCACAAGGACCCCGGTGAGACTGTGGAAGCCTCCTTGCGGTAGACGGAAGGCAGAATCTGGGCCACATCCTTGAAGGCGTTGGTGAATTTTCCCTGGCTTTCATAGCCGACCCGCTCGGCAATCTGTGCGATGGTCAGATCGGTTTGGCGCAGCAGGTTCATGGCCTGCCGGATCCGATACTCCTTCATATAGGTGGCAATGGGCAATCCGTAGACCGCTTTGAAAACCGATTTCAGGGTGGAGGTGTTGATGGCGTACCGCCGGGATAACTCCTCGATGGTGAAGCGCTGATCCAGATGTTGGGTAAGCAGTGTGTGGATTTCCCGGATCAGTTCTGTCTGCAGGGAGAAAGAAGGGCTTGCGGTTTTCCGGTGACCAGAATCCTGGCTCAGGTATAAGAGCAGTTCCTGTACCTTCAGTTTCAGATAAGGCAGCCGTAAGGAGGACTGCACCCGATACAGAGGTGCAAAAATTTCGGACAGTTCGGAACAGGCCGGGAGGATGCCAGGCTGCTCGGTGCAAAAGAGATATCGGAGCTCTGCCGGATTTAGTCCGGCGTCCAACAGCGTCTGTGGGCAGTGGCAGGAAAGCTGGTCCCAGTCCAGCGAGAGGGAGAGCCCCTGGGCATATCCCAAGGGAAACAACATGGCTGAATGAGCACAGCTGACCGCGCTGTGCACCGTCATATCGCCGGCGCCGAGATAGATGGAAATGTTGTGCTGCATATTCCAGCCCACCCGGCCGCTTTGACAATAAAAGATCTCCGTCGTAGCGGGGGACGCTGCGTGCTGTACAGCCACTTCATCGGCCAAAAAGGAATTGTAGGAGGCCTCGATCCCTGCAAACACAGAATAGATCTCCACAAGCCCTTTGCCGGAAGTCTGGATTTGCAGACTGTCTGTCAGCGGGGAAACGCCCTTGGCGGTTCGGCGCCGTACCAGCAGGTGTCCTGCCGGAACCTGTTGCAAAGTGCGCTCCACCGAGAGCCGTTCATCCTGTTTCATGGGAGGCCTCCCTTGTGGCAGCGTTTTCGTCGGGGCAGGTAATCTGCACCATCTGTTCGATCATACGGTGCAGTGCTCTGGCAGGCGCGGTGTCGGAGGCGCGGTAATATACTTCCTTGCCCCGCCTTTGACTCACAATCAGTCGGGCCTCCCTGAGTAACTTGAGATGATGAGAAAGAGCCGGACTGCTCATCTGCATCATGGCCGAAAGATTGATGAGGCATTCTTCCCCATGGCATAAGATCCAAAATACCCGGAGCCGGTTTCCGTCGCCAAGCTGTTTGAACAGTTCGGCAACCGTCTGAAAGTTGGCCTCTGTGGGGATGGTATCCAGCTGGTGTTCCATGGACTGACCATGGTCATGGGGCAATTGGATTTGTGCCATGATGATCCTCCTGATAAAGCAGAGAATGTGGTTGGGATTCCCCGTTCTTGATTTTCGCTGCAAAAACCTGTCTCTTCAAAGTATAAATCATGAGGGAATAAATCCACAAGCCCCAAACTGCCTTACCCTGATCCTGGACGGCTTTGTACAGGGAAATCAATACTGTGTGGGTTTAAAGAGCCTTTCTGCGCTGCCAGCGGCGCTGGCATGCCTTGACCAATTCTACAATGGGAAGAACGGTGATGGCAAGGGCCAAAGCGATCAGGTATTCCGAAAGGTCAATGGGGGTGAATCCAAACGCATTGGCCAGAAATGGAATTTCCAACACGGCGGTGGTCAGCAAGAGACTGCCCAGCATAGCGCCCCAGAGAACCACGTTATGGGTGCCCAGGGTAAAGACGCTTTTGCGTTGGCTGCGCATGTTGAAGCTGTGTACGATCTCACACATGCTCATGGTCAGGAAGGCCATAGTCATTCCATCGGGAGAGATTCCCCGTGGCATTTCCAGGGTGTGGCTCTCGATGCAATGCCCGATGATGTAGGAGATCAGGGTGATCAGGGTAATCAGTACTCCCTGGTAAGCTAAATCAATCCCCAGCCCGCCGGCAAAGATGCCGTCTGTGGTTTTTCGGGGCGGGCGAGACATCACGTCGGGCTCTGCCTTCTCCATTCCCAGAGCCAGAGCCGGGAAACAGTCGGTAATCAGATTGATAAAAAGCAGATGCACCGGCTGCAGCAGCGTGAAGCCCAGCAATGTGGCGAAAAAGACGCCCAGCACCTCGCTCAGATTGGAGGCCAGCAAAAACTGGATGGACTTGCGGATGTTGTCATAGATGCGGCGGCCTTCTCCGACGGCGCCGACAATGGTGGCAAAATTATCATCGGCCAATACCATATCCGCCACATTTTTGGTAACGTCGGTGCCGGTAATGCCCATCCCGATGCCGATGTCCGCTGCTTTGATGGAAGGGGCGTCGTTGACCCCGTCGCCGGTCATGGCAGTGACACAGCCCGCCTTTTTCCAGGCGGTGACAATCCGCACCTTGTGTTCCGGCTGTACCCGGGCATAGACACCATAATTCTGAATGGTATTGGCCAAGGTATCATCCGGGATTCCATCCAGTTCGGCACCGGTCAGTGCCTGATCGGGAGAGGTGATGATTCCCAGATCGGTGGCGATGGCAATGGCAGTGTCCTTGTGGTCACCGGTGATCATCACCGGGCGGATGCCGGCGCTGCGGCATTGGGCGATGGCGTCCCGCACTTCGGGACGGATGGGGTCAATCATCCCGGTCAGGCCCAGGAAACAAAGCTGCTGTTCCAGGTCCTGGGGCTCCGCAGAGGCGGGCTTTTCCGGCCAGATCCGCTGCGCGGCTGCCAGCACCCGCAAAGCACGGTCTGCCATCTGCTTGTTGTCGGCCAGAAACGCCTGGCGCTTTTCCTCGGTCATGGGATGCTCTGCACCGTTTTCCAAGTAGGAAACACAGCGGCGCAGCACCTCATCAGGAGCGCCCTTGGTGTATTGAAGATACCCCTGGCTGGTTTTGTGGATGGTGGACATCATCTTACGTTTGGAATCGAAGGGCGCTTCGTCCACTCGGGGCATTTCCTGCTCCAACTGTGGCTTGGGCAGCCGAACCGAGGCGGCATAGGCAACCAGGGCGGCTTCGGTGGGCTCGCCCTGTACCTCGCCGCTCTCTGTCAGGATGGCGTCGCTGCACAGCGCCATGGCCCGGGCCAGCGGCTCCTCCTCGCCGGTGTGCTCCACCACCGTCATCTTGTTCTGGGTCAGGGTCCCGGTTTTGTCCGAGCAGATCACCTGGGCACAGCCCAAGGTTTCCACCGCGGTCAGCCGGCGGATGACGGCGTTGCGCCGGGACATGTTGGTCACCCCGATGGAGAGCACCACCGTGACCACAGTGGCAAGTCCTTCAGGGATGGCTGCCACGGCCAGGGACACCGCCACCATAAAGGTTGCCAGAACGGTATCCAGGTCAAACCGGCCGGCCGAGATCAGGTTGAAGAGAAAGATAAAGATGCAGATGCCCAGAACCACCTTGGAAAGAATGTGCCCCAGCTGGTCCAGCTTCTTTTGCAAAGGTGTCTGTTCCTCGGTGGTAGTGGCCAAAGCATGGGCAATCTTGCCCATTTCGGTGTCCATGCCGGTATGGGTGATCAGTGCCCGGCCCCGGCCATAAACCACAGTGGAACCCATATAGCACATGTTTTTGCGGTCGCCCAGTGGGATTTCCTTGCCCCCGGGGAGTTCCAGCAGTTCAGTAATTTTGTTGACCGGAACGCTCTCCCCGGTCAGGGCTGCTTCTTCAATTTTCAGGCTGGCGGATTCCACAATTCTGCCATCCGCCGGGACAGCGTCACCGGCTTCCAGAATTACGATATCTCCCGGCACCAGATCGGAAGAGGGTAGGGAAGTCTGCTTGCCATCTCGCAGTACTTTGCTGGTGGCAGCCGTCATGGTCTGCAATGCCTCGATGGCGGCCTCGGCTTTGCTCTCCTGGTAGACCCCCAGCAGTGCGTTGAGCAGAACCACCACCAGGATGATGACCACGTCGGCCATACCTTCTCCCTGCATGACACTGGTCACGGCGGAAACCGCGGCAGCCGCCAACAGGATAATCAGCATCGGATCCTTGAGCTGGCCAAGAAACCGCTGCAGCAAGGTAGGCTTGGGCGGCTGTTTCAGACGGTTGGGCCCATACTCTTTGATGCGCCGTTCCGCCTCCGCTGTGCTCAGGCCGGAAGGCAAGCTATGGGTTTGTTCCAACAGGGCATCCACAGAAAGACCATATTCCTTCATTGTGATCCTCCTCCCAGATTTTCCGGCAACAGGCCGGTCAATAAAATGAAAACACAGAACATACAGTCAGATATGAAAAATGCGAGACCTATCTGTGGGATCAAACAGATAAGTCTCGCCGATTAAAACATAGCCAGGATTTTGGAAGGATCCAGGATGTTGACTGTGTTACGCGTGAATCCGCGCTGGCTACTCCCTTACAAATTCAGTATAACATACACAAAAAATATGTGTCAATACAAAAAATATTTGTCATAAATTGTTATTTGTGCGGAGCGCTTTTGCGGTACAGCAGGCAAGAAACGAGAGCTGTGAGAAATTCGGTTACCCAGAAGGCGTGCCAGACTCCCACCGCGCCCAGGCGACGGCTGAACAGATAGGCCAAAGGAATGATCAGCAGCACATAGCGCAGCAGGGAAATGATCAGGGAGGGAAGTCCCTTGCCAAGCCCCTCCAGCATGCCGGAGATGGTGACGGTGACGGCCGAGACGATAAAACCAATGCTGATGATACGCAGCGCGGTGCTGCCCAGCTGTATTGTCTCCTCATTGGCGGTAAACAGGCCGATCAAAGCTTGGGGAACAGCCAGACAGAGCACAGTGCCCAAAACCATGACCCCCACAATCAGCCCCAAAGCCGTCCGGAAGATGCCCCGCAGCCGGCGGGTTTCTCCGGCTCCGTAATTGTAGGCCACAACCGGCCGCATCCCCTGCACCACGCCGCTGGCTGTCAGGTACAAGAAGGTCTGCAGCTTGTAGTAAGCGCCCAAAACCAGCACATAGGTCTGGGAAAAGGCAGTGAGGATGGCATTGAGGGCGGAGATCAGCAGGGAAGGAAGCGCCAGACTCAGGGTGGCGGGGATGCCCACCAGATAAATCCGCCCGCACAGATTGCCGATGGCCTTGGGCACTTCCAAAGTCAGGCGTACCGGAAGCGGACGGGTAAAATAGACGATCAGGTAGATGACAAGCGTCAAAAGCTGAGAAAAGACGGTGGCAATGGCGGCGCCGGTGATGCCCATGACGGGGAAGGGGCCCAGCCCGAAGATCAGTACCGGGTCCAGCAGAATGTTGGCAATGCAGCCGATCATCATGCTGGCCATGGATACCGTCATCTTTCCCACCGCCTGGAAGATCTTCTCGAAGCTGATGGAAACCGCGATGGGCAGGCAGAAAAGGAGGGTGATGTGGGAGTATTGCAGTGCCATGGAAAGGACGGTTTCCTGGCGGGTGAACAGGGAAAGAAACCAGGGCATGGCGCCCAGACATCCGATGGTCAGCAGCAGGCCGTGCATGGTATTGAGGAGCATCCCCACCCCGGCGGCGGTGTTGGCCAGGTCCTGCCGGTTGGCCCCCAGATAAAAGGCGATGGCCGCATTGATGCCCACACCGCTGCCCACCGTCACAGCGGTGACAAGGTTTTGCACCGGATACACCAGCGAGAGCGCCGTCATGGCGTCCTCACTGATCTGGGCCACAAAATAGCTGTCCACGATGTTGTACAGGGAGTTGACCAGCATGGAGATGGTCATGGGAAGCGCCATCGAAAGCATCAGCGGCAGGATGGGCCGTTCCTTCATGTAGGTTTGATCCATGATATGATTCCTTCCTCTTGCAATGAAATGACAGACAAATTGACACAAAAAAATGCCACGCAGCCTTAAAGGGCTGCGTGGCGAAAAAAGAGAAGTCTCTCTTGAAAAATCCACCCCATGTGAAATTCATGGTTTTGGAATATTGATTGTAGCAGGTCTGTGCCGGATTGTCAATGCGGCAGGGCGATTACTCGCCCAGTGCCCGGCGCAGCATGGTGATCCGCTCTTCCAGCAGTTTTTTCGGCTTGGCAAACAGACTGATTCCGCTAATCTGCATGGTGCATTCCAGGCTGGTGGAATCACCGCCGCCCAACAGAATGGCGGTGAAGCTGCCCTTGTGCCGGCCATTGACAAAGGTGCAGCTCATCCGACGGGCCTTTTCCTTGTCCGAGAAGATAATCTTGGTGGTGCTGCCATCCTTGTTCTTTTCGGTCACCTGCATGCCGTCATCGGAAATTTCCGCCGATGCCAGATCGGTGCGCCAGTTATTCAGAACCGGATTGGTCAGATACAGCCAGACCTTGGCAGGTGGGCAGGAAAAACTTGCTGTTACAACACAGCTTTTGGTCATATTTTTACGCTCCTTTCCGGAAATTCCGGGAAAACTTTGTCATTTCTTTTTGCCGCGCCCCAACAGCGAATCAAACAGGCCGCGGAATCGTGCGTCCCGGCGGGAAACGGAGGGACGCTGCTTTTCCCGCACCACCGGGCGGGCAACGGCGGTGGGGGTGGCCTTGGCTTTGGGGGCCGGCTCCGGGTTGGTTTCAAATCCGTGCTGGAAATACCCGTACATTGCCATCTGGCTGTCCACCGGCGGCTGCCCTTCAATGGGCTTGACCTTGGTGTAGCTGCCATCCGGCTGCATCACCCGGGCATTTACCGTGTCGCGCAGTTGCAGATCCAGGATGCCGCGCAGCTTTTTGGCAATCTGAGGATCGTCCACCCGGACACCCACCTCCACACGACGCTCGGTGTTGCGGGTCAAAAAGTCGCCGGACGCGATGTAGATGCGCATATCCTGCCCGTCACCGAAGCAGTAAATCCGGGAATGTTCCAGATAGCGGCCGACCAGGCTGCGGATGTGGACATTTTCGGTTTTGCCGGGCACCCCGGCGCGGACGCAGCAGATGCCGCGGACAATCATGTCCACCCGAACCCCGGCGCAGCTGGCTTCGCTGATTTTCTGGATGATCTGGGGATCGTTGATGGAGTTGTTTTTCAGGATCATGGAGGCCGGCTGTCCCTGGCGGGCCCGGGCAATCTGACGGTCCATCTCATCCAGCAGGACACTCTTGAAGCGCAGAGGCGCCACCAGCATGGTGTCGGCCTCGCTGGTCAGCCGCTGCAGGGCCATGTTGTTGAAGACCGCACTGGCCTCCTCACCGATCTCCTGGCGGCTGGTGATGAAGGAGAGATCGGTATACAGCTCGCTGGTCTTTTCGTTGTAGTTGCCGGTGCCGATCTGGGTCAGGTACTGGTACTTGCCGTTTACCTTGCTGGTAATCAGGGTCAGTTTGGAATGGACCTTGTAGTCGTCAAAGCCATAAAAGACGGTGCAGCCGGCTTCTTCCAGCTGTTTGGACCAGTCAATGTTGTTCTGCTCGTCAAAGCGGGCGCGCAGTTCCACCATGGCCACCACCTCTTTGCCGTTTTCGGCGGCGGCGATCAGGGCGTTGACGATCTGGGAATCGCTGGCCATCCGGTACAGGGTCATCTTGATGGAGACCACGTTGGGATCGGAACCGGCGCGCAGCAACATCCGGATAAAGGGCCGGATGCTCTGATAGGGATAGGCCAGCAGAACATCGTGATGATGCGCCTCTTCGTACAGATCATACCCGGCGGGCGCCTGCAATGGACGGGCCGGCGGGTAGAACAGCGAAGCGTTGCCGTCAGCCGCAATGCGGGAAGACAGCCGCATCAGACAGCCGGAGTCCAGCGGGCTGCTCTGAACAAAGCAGCGGTCGGCCGGGACCACCAGCTTATCTCGCAGGAACTTGACAATGTCCTGGGGACCGTCGGGCCAGAACTGAAGGCGGACGGCGGCCAGCTTGCGGCGCTTTTTGAGCAGTTCACTCATCACGTCCCGGAAGTCGATGTCGTGGTCCATCATGCCCTCGTCCACCGTGATGTCGGCGTTGCGGGTTACCCGGAACAGGCAGGATTTCTGCACCGTGCTCTTGCTGAAGATCACCGACGCATAGTGGGCGATGAGCTCTTCCACGAAGGCATAAAGGGTGGTTTCCCCCTCTTTCATGTACAGCACCCGGTCAAACTGGTTGCTGATGGGGATGATGCCGTAATGCACCCCATCGGCTTTGGTGTTCAGCTGAACGATGTAGTAGATCTCCTTGTTGCGCAGGAAGGGGAAGGGATGCCGCTGGTCCACAATCTGGGGGCTGAGAACCGGGAAAATCTCCTGCTGGAAATAGGCTTTCCAGAAGTGATCCTGCCGTTTGTCCAGATGGTGGAAGTCCACCTTGCGGTAGTTGTTGACGGCCAGCGCGTCCACCAGATGCTGATAATACTTGTCGCACTTGGCCTGCAGCTCTGCCACCCGCGGGGTGATGGCCGCAATCTGTTCCGACGCTGTCATATGGGTGACAATATCCGGCTTGTTGTTTTTCAGCAGCGTCTGGTCATACAGCGACCCCACACGAACCATGAAAAACTCATCCAGGTTGCTGGCATAGATGGCCGCAAACTTCAGCCGTTCTCCCAGGGGGACGGTCTTGTCTTTGGCCAGGGCCAGGACCCGGCTGTCAAAGTCCAGCCAGCTCAGCTCTCGGTTGATGAAAATGCTTTCGGTTGTTTCCAAAAGATCCTCCTCCTTTATTGATCGGTGCCGGAAGATCCGACATAGATCAGCTCTTCCCATTGGTCCACCATCCGGGAAGAGATCCCTTCCACCCGGGCCAGATCTTCGATCTTGGCAAAGGGGCCGTTCTCGGTCCGGTCAGCTACGATGGCCTGGGCCTTGGCCGGACCGATGCCGGGCAGGAGGTCAAGCTCTTCCTCGGTTGCGGTATTGATGTCAATGGGGTTCATCTCGGGCAGGGCCGGTTCTGCGGGGAGCGAGACCGCCGGAGTCTGATAGGACGCCGGGCGGTAACCGGGCTGCACCACAGGAGCAATCAGAAAAAGTGCGCCCAGCCCCACAGCCAGAACGGACATAATCGCTGCAATCAACAGCCAAACCGTCTTGCGGCTGATTGGCCTGTGCATCCTGAATCCCTCCGCTCAGACGAAATTTTGAATATTATACCATGAACCAATGGTATTTTCACCTGTCTTTTGGGGGTTGGGGAAAAGTTTTTTGCACATTTTACCAGAATTTCACCAAAAAGTTCTCCTGTTGGTTATGGCCAGCTGCGGTGGGGCTTGCTCGGTCGTGCGGGAGGCAGCTCCACATCCACCATCACCACGTCGGCACCGATGTTTTGGATGGATTGCCATGGGATAACCAGGTCTTCGTCATGGCCCAGCAGCCCCATCCAGCGGCTCCGCCCGCGCAGAATCACCGCCTCAACCGCAGCGGTGGCGGGATTCAGCTCAATATCATCAATGCGTCCCAGGTTCTCTCCGGTCTTGATCTGGATCACATCTTTTTCGTTCAGGTCATGCAATGTCATAACAGCACCGCCTTTCGAGTGAAAAACAAGGCAAGAATCACCGATATTGTATGCAGACAAAATGGGGTTTGTGTCTTTTGTCATTTCCGTGTATAATAAGGGCAACTGTACCGGATTAGACTTTCAGGAGGCAGATGCATGTACAAGAACATCATCTTTGATTTGGGCGGCGTTGTGGTGGAGTTCAACCCCAAGGACTTCTTGATGGAGCACTTTATCAATAAGAAGGCGGAGGACATTGTCTATGACCTGACCTTCGGCAGCAAGGAATGGGAGGAACTGGACCGTGGCACCATCTCCCGCGGCACTGCCAACCGGATCATGCTGGAGAATGCAGCCCGCTGCGGCCGTACCTTTGAAGTTCAGGCGGTCATCGACGAGTGGGAGACCATCCTGCGCACCAAAAAGACCACCATCAAGACCATGTGCCGCCTGAAAATGGCTGGCTATCGGCTGTATTATCTTACCAACATGGCCTCAGATACCTTTGCCGAGATCCAGGAACGGGATTTTTTCCCGCTGTTTGACGGTGGAATTGCCTCTTACGAGGTCAAACTTCTCAAGCCGGATCCCCGGATCTACGCCATGCTGATGCAGAAATATCACCTGGCTTATGAGGAGTCCATCTTTGTGGATGACAACCGGCAGAATGCCCAGGCAGCCTACAACCTGGGGATCACGGGGATCTTGTATAAAAACCACAAGTCCTTCAACCGGGCGCTGGGGCTTTGCGGGATTCAGATGCCCCGCACCCGGGGAACCTGGATTCCCACGCCCCAGCAGCAAAAATGATGCGAATTGATTTCCTGTGTGCCGTTCCTGTTGAGGGACGGCATATTTTTGTCATTTTCTTGCAAGCGGTTGCATATAGCGGTAAGGAGGATTCAAAAAAAAGGAGGGCATCGCCATGTGGGAAGATGCAACGCCGAAGCCGCCGCAGGAAAAGGCATCCAGGCCGCCCACGCCGCACGCCAAAGCCAGTGCGGGCAGTGAAGCAAATCTGGTGCTGTGGGCGCAGTTGTTTTTGTGCGGCTTGATTCTGGTAGGGGTGTATGCGGCCAAAACCATGAATCTGCCGGTGATGACCACCCTGCGCGGGGCGTTCTCCACCGCAATGCAAGCCCAGGGACCGCAGTTCTTTTCCGAGGAGCGGGGCCTGGTCAAGTTTACCCAGGAGACTGCCCGGATGTTGCAGCAGGCGGCACAGGAGGTGGCAGTTGAATTGGGCCAGGCGGCAACGCCTGAACGGGCCCGGCGGGCACGCCCGGTCCGTAAGCAGCCCCAGCCGGCCCCGGCGGGCAGCAGCCTGGAAAGTTACCTGCCGGATTTTGACCTCGTCTTTCCGCTGGCCAACCACAATTGCGGCTGGAACTCGGAATACGGCTGGAGAGAGGACCCTTTTGAGGAGGACGAGGCGGATTTTCATACCGGCATTGATCTGGCCGCAGTGCAGGGGGCAGCGGTCTATGCGGCAGCGGACGGGGTGGTGCGAGTTGCCGGAACCCATTCCAGCTACGGCAATTACATCCGGATTTTACATCACAACGGGGACGAGACGTTGTATGCCCATATGCAATATCTGTTTGTGCGTTCCGGGCAGAGTGTCCATGCAGGGCAGCTGCTGGGCACCGCCGGGCAGACCGGCAATGTGACCGGTCCCCATCTTCATTTTGAACTGCTGCATGAGGGGGTGCGGTATGATCCGCAGCAAGCGCTTTCCCAGGCAGCCTAGGCGCGGCGGCATCCGGATGCCGTCTCCCTGCCTTTTTTTGTTTTGTACGGCACTGGCCCTGACGGTGGATGACACCGGATTGCTGCGCATGGGGCTGCTCTGTGCACTGCTGCATGAATGCGGCCATATTGCGGCCTATCTGGCGTTGGTGGGGCGGTGGCCGGTGATCGAAGTGACACCGGCAGGACTTTGTATGCGGATGCGCGGCGTCTGGCTCTCGTCGGGGCAGGAGCTGATCCTGGCGGCGGCCGGTCCGATGGTCAATCTGGTTCTTTGCAGCCTGAGCATCCTGCTGATGGATGGCCTGTTCGGTTACAGTTATCGGGGATATTGGTTCGCCACCATCAATTTGCTGGTGGGGTGCAGCAATCTGCTGCCGTTTCCCGGTCTGGATGGAGGAAGAATCCTGGTCTGCCTGGCCCGCGGGGCGAGATCGGGTTTGCATTCCCGCAGAAAATAGGGTACAATAAGGCCAGTTCAAGGCCGCCCGATGCGGGGCGGAAGTATGAGAAAAAAGGATGGTACAGAATGCCGGAGCTCTCGACAAAACTCAGACAGGCACTCAGCCAGGTACAGAAACCGGGCCGCTACACCGGCGGAGAACCGGGTTCTACCTATAAAGACAAGGAAAAAGTAGACGTCCGGATGGCGTTCTGCTTCCCGGATACCTATGAGGTGGGCATGTCCTTCCTCGGGGAAAAGATCCTGTATGAACTGCTCAACCGCCACGAAAACTGGTGGTGTGAGCGTGCTTTCATGCCCTGGACTGACATGAAGCAGCAGATGGAGCAGCTGGGCATCCCACTGTATTGCCTGGAAAGCAAGGACCCGCTGCGGGATTTTGACATCGTGGGCTTCACTCTGGAATATGAGCTGTGCTACACCAACATCCTGGCCATGCTGGACCTTTCCGGCATTCCGCTGCGGGCCGCCGACCGGGATGAGCGCTGGCCGCTGATCATTGCGGGCGGACCCTGTGTCTGCAACGCCGAACCCATGGCAGACTTTTTTGATGTGATGCAGCTGGGAGAAGGGGAGCAGATGCTGCAGGACATCTGCGCTACCGTGGAGACCAGCAAAAAGCAGGGCTGGAACCGCCAGCGGCTTTTGGAAGAACTGGCCAAAATCCCCGGGGTCTATATTCCTTCCTTTTATAATGTGACCTACAAGGAGGATGGGCGGATTGAGGCAGTGACCCCGAACCGTCCGGGGGTGCCGGCCCGTGTGACCAAGGCCATTGTCAAGGATATGGACAGCTTTGTCCCGCCCGAAAACTTTGTGGTCCCCATGGTGGGGGCCATTCAGGACCGTGCCAGCGTGGAAGTGCTGCGCGGTTGTGTGCGCGGCTGCCGTTTTTGCCAGGCCGGGCAGATTTACCGCCCCTTCCGGGAGCGTTCCCCCCAGCTGATCAGCGAGAGCGCACGGGTGCTGTGCCACAACACCGGTTACGATGAGCTGAGCCTGACCAGCCTTTCCACCTCGGACCATTCCCGGCTGGAGGAAATCCTGGACCGGCTCAATTCCTGGGCGGAGGCGGACCATGTCAGCCTTTCGCTGCCCTCGCTGCGGGTGGACAACTTCTCCCAGTCAATGGTGGAAAAGACCACCAAGGTGCGCAAAAGCGGGCTGACCTTCGCGGCTGAGGCCGGCACCCAAAGGCTGCGGGATGTGATCAACAAGAATGTCACCTGGGAGGAGATCGAGCGCGGCTGCAACATTGCTTTCTCGGAGGGGTATACTTCAGTCAAGCTCTACTTTATGATGGGCTTGCCCACCGAGACGATGGAGGACATCAAGGGGATTGCCGATACCGCCCAGAAGGTGGTGGATCTCTACTACGCCAACAAAAACCACGCCAAGGGCAAAGGAGTTCAGGTGACCATCAGCGTGGCCTGTTTCGTGCCCAAGCCGGACACTCCCTTCCAGTTCTGTGCCCAGGATCGCCGGGAACAGCTGCGGGAAAAACAGCGCTACCTGCTCAGCTGTGTGCACTCCAAAAAGATCAAGGTCAACTACCATGATAGCGCCACCAGTGTGCTGGAAGGAGTCTTCGCCAAGGGCGACCGCCGTCTGGGCCGGGTGATTGAGACCGCCTACCGTCATGGGGCCTTCTTTGATACCTGGGAAGAATATTTTGATTATGACCGCTGGCTGGAAGCATTCCGGGAATGCGGCATCGACCCGGATTTCTACAACTACCGGGAAATCGGACTGGACGAGGTAACCCCCTGGGATCATCTGGATGTGGGGGTTACCCATGCCCATCTGGTGCGGGAATACCAGAAAGCGCTGCGCGCTGAAACCACCCAGCCCTGCAATCGCCAGTGCAGCGGCTGTGGCGCCAATAAATTGCTGGGAGGACCTTGCTTTGACTACCATTCGGATCACGTTTGAAAAGTGCGGCGAGGCCGCCTACATCTCTCTTCTGGATCTGCAGCGGGTGTTCCACCGCATCCTCAAGCGAAGCGGCTTGCCGGTTTATTACACCCAGGGGTTCAACCCCCACATCTATCTCTCCTTTGCCTGTCCGCTTTCCCTGGGCCAGGAGAGCCTGTGCGAGAGCTGCGAGGTCAAGACCGAGGCAGAAAACCCCGACCTGGAACAGTGGAAGGAAACCCTGCAACCCTATATGCCCCGGGGCATTGTGATTACACGGGTAGCAGTGGCGGTACAGAAGATTGCCGAGATCGAAACGGCAGTTTACCGGATTACCATGCCTGCCACGGCGGCCCCGGCACTGGAGGAGTACAATGCAGCGCCCAGTGCGGTGGTGGTGAAAAAGACCAAGCGGGGCCAGAAGGAACTGGAGCTCAAAACTTATCTCCCGCAGATTGCCTATACCGTTGTGCCGGAAGGGGTTGCCTTTGATCTGAAGCTGCCCTGCGGAACCGGCGAGGCCCTCAATCTCAATCCTTCGCTGCTTTTGGGATACCTGCAGCAGAATCACAACATTCCTCCCTGGGAGTGTCGGGTGCTGCGCACCGGCCTGTACACAAAAACCGGGGAAGAATTTTGTTAAAACGCCGAAAAGCCCTTGCATTATTCTGGGAATTATGCTATCATATTCAAGCGTTAGTGCCGCCGGGCCACCGGCGGGGTAATGTACAACAACATTATACAGGCGGTCCTCTGCCGGGATTCCGGGTATGAACGTCGAAACAAATGGAGGAATTGAATCAATGGACGCATTCAAGAAACTGACCGAAGGCATGATTAAGGAAAACAAGCCTCAGTTCGAAGTCGGCGACACCGTTCGTGTCTCCGTCCGGATCAAGGAAGGCGACAAGGAGCGTATCCAGGCCTTTGAGGGCACCGTCATCGCCAAGAAACATGGCGGCATTGCCGAGACCTTCACCGTCCGCCGTACTTCCTATGGCGTCGGCGTGGAGCGTGTTTTCCCGATCAACAGCCCCTTTGTCGAGAAGGTGGACGTGGTTCGCCGCGGCAAGGTTCGCCGTGCGAAGCTGTTCTATCTGCGTGAGCGCACCGGCAAGGCGGCCAAGGTCAAGGCGCGCGTTTGATCAAACCAAGAAAAGGGGAGGACGGTTGGCGTTCTCCCTTTTTTCGTATTTTTCCCAGCAAGGGAGGTATGGCTATGGCAGCGGCGCCAAAAAGCCGGAGTCAACAAAACAAAAACTGGCTGGACTGGTATGATTCCATCGTCTTTGCGGCGGTGGTCATCATGCTGCTTTTCACCTTTGTGGCGCGCAATGTCCGGGTGGATGGCCATTCCATGGACCCAACCCTTTCCAACGGCCAACGGATGTTCATCTCCAGCCTGCCCTATACGCCCCATTATGGCGATATCGTGGTCATCGACCAGTACACCAGCCACGGTCAGCCGCTGGTCAAGCGGGTGATCGGCATGGGGGGCGATACCATTGACATTGATTTTGAAAGTGGGATCGTCTACCGCAACGGTGAAGCGTTGGAGGAACCCTATACCGCCGAACCCACCTATCTGTGGGAGGGCGTTGACTTTCCGCTCACGGTGCCGGAAAGAGAGCTCTTTGTGATGGGGGATAACCGCAACAATTCCAGCGATAGCCGGGACCCGGGGATCGGTTGCATCGATGTCCGCAACGTCCTGGGCAAAAAGCTGTTTTGATCACGGAGGTGGACAGTGAACCAGGATATCATCAACGGCCGGCAGATCCACTGGTTCCCCGGGCACATGGCAAAGACCCTGCGCCTGATGGAAACCGAGATTCGCAATGTGGACTGTGTGCTTCAAATTCTGGATGCGCGGATTCCGCTCTCCAGCCTGAACCCTGAAATCGAGCGGATCACCGAGGGTAAGCCCCATCTGTATGTGCTGAACAAGGCAGATTTGGCGGACCCCGACATTACTCGCCAGTGGCTGGAGTACTTCAAGAGCGCTGGAGCCGGGTGTCTTCCCATGGATTCCAAACAGCGGGGGAAGGCTTCTGCCATCAAGGGCCCCATCGAAAAGGAACTGGCCGCCCTGATGGAGCGCAGACGAAACAAAGGCATGGTAGGGGCCCGGATCCGGGTGATGGTGGTGGGAATTCCCAATGTGGGAAAATCCACCTTCATCAACTCCTTTGCCGGTACCACCCGGGCCAAGGCCGCCAACAAGCCCGGCGTAACCCGGGGCAAGCAGTGGATTACCGTGGATGACTATGATTTGATGGACATGCCCGGCGTCCTGTGGAAAAAATTCGACACCCTGGAAACGGCCACAAACCTGGCCTTTATCGGCTCCATCCGGGATGACATTCTGGACATTGAGGAGCTTGCCTGCGGCCTTTTGAGCAGTGTGCGGGCCATCTACCCCAGCCAGCTGCTGGCACGCTACAAGCTGGACGAGTCGGCTCTGGAACTGCCCCCCTATGAGCTGCTCCAGGCCATCGGCGCCAAGCGGGGGATGCTGATTTCCGGCGGTGAGGTGGATACCGAACGGGCGGCCAAGATGCTGGTGGGAGAGTTCCGGGCCAGCAAGTGGGGACGGATTTCTCTGGAAAGGCCGCCGCATCCTGTGGAGGAGCCGGAATGGGAGGAGGACAGCGATGCCGCGCAAACCGACCAACCATCCTGAACTTTACGAATACGATGCCGAAATTCGGCAGCTGCACGGGACGATTTGCGGCGTGGATGAGGCAGGGCGGGGCCCGTTGTGCGGCCCTGTCTGCTGTGCGGCGGTGATCCTCAACCCCCAAGATCCCATTGAGGGAATCAACGATTCCAAAAAGCTGAGCGAAAAATGGCGGGAAGCGCTGTACGAGGAGATCACGAAACGGGCTCTTGCCTACCAGGTGGTTTTTGTCTCGCCGCAGGAGATCGACGAGCGCAACATCCTTTGGGCCACCATGGACGGCATGACCCGTGCGGTGGCTGGCTTGGAGATCTCTCCCGACTATGTGCTGGTGGACGGCAACCGCTGTCCACCGGGTCTGGACCAGCCTTGTGAGCCGGTGGTCAAGGGAGACGCTCACAGCGCCAGCATTGCGGCCGCCTCCATCCTGGCCAAGGTCAGCCGGGACCGCTACATGCTGGAACTGGACCGCCAGTATCCCCAGTATCAACTGGCCAAGCACAAGGGTTATCCCACGGCGCTGCATTATCAGCTGATTGCCCAATACGGCGTCCAGTCCTTTTACCGCCGCAGCTTTTTGAAAAAACAGGGGTACTGGCATGACGAGCGCTGAGCTGGGCCGAAAAGGCGAAGCGGCGGCGGCCAAATATTACCAGAACAACGGGTATCTTCTGCTCAACCACAACTATCGCACCCGGATGGGGGAGCTGGACCTGATTCTATATAAGGAAGATACCATCGTTTTTGCCGAGGTCAAGACCCGCACCGGTACAGGCCCCATCCGCGGGGCCGATGCGGTCAATGCCCACAAGCGCAGGTGTTTGATTCTGGCCGCACAATATTATCTGATGCACAGTCCCTACGCGGATTGTACAACCCGGTTTGATGTGGTGGAGGTTTTTCCCGCCCAGGGCGGATGGAAAATCCACTGCATCCGGGACGCATTTACCTGTTGAGCATCCTGAAAATAGTATATAGAGAGGTGTAGGAATATGCAGTATCAAAGCACACGCAACCCCGATCTGTCCATCTCGTCGTCCGAGGCCATTGTGCGCGGTCTTGGCCCCGACGGCGGCTTGTTTGTCCCGGAGTCTTTCCCCCATGCGGACCTGGAAGGTTGGAAGGGGCTTTCCTATCCTGCGCTGGCTGAGAAGGTGCTGGAAGGCTTTCTGACCGATTATGACGCTGCATTCCTGCGGGATGCGGCCGAAAAGACCTACGGCGATGCCTTTGGCGGCAAAGCCGGCAATCTGGTGCGGGTGCATGACGGCTTGTATGCCCTGGAGCTGTGGCATGGCCCCACCTGTGCCTTCAAGGACTATGCCCTGCAGCTGATGCCGAAACTGCTGGTGCAGGCCAAGAAGAACCTGGGCCGTCACGAGACCACCCGGATTCTGGTGGCCACCAGCGGCGATACCGGCAAGGCGGCCCTGGCCGGTTACGCCGGGCTGGAAGGCATCGAGATCGAGGTTTTCTATCCTAATGCAGGCACCAGTGAGATCCAGCGTCTCCAGATGGCAACCCAGCAGGGGGATAATGTGGCAGTCTATGCGGTGGAAGGCAACTTTGATGATGCCCAGACCGGCGTCAAGCGGGTTTTCGGGGATGCCGAAGTGGCCAAGGCGCTGGAGGCGCGCAACATCCGCCTGTCCAGTGCCAACTCCATCAACTGGGGACGGCTGGTGCCCCAGATTGTCTACTACTTCTACTCCTACTTCCGCTTGGTGGAGCAGGGCGGTGTCCAGTGGGGGAACCCGGTGGACTTCTGCGTTCCCACCGGCAACTTTGGCGATATTCTGGCCGGGTACTATGCCAAGCGGATGGGGCTGCCTGTTGGCAAGCTGATCTGCGCTTCCAACAAGAACAATGTACTGACCGATTTCATCCGCACAGGTACTTATGATGCCCGCCGTACCTTCTATAAGACCACCTCGCCGTCGATGGACATTCTGATTTCCAGCAATCTGGAACGGCTGCTCTATCATCTGTCGGGCAGTGCCGAGAAGGTGCGGGGCTGGATGCAGGATCTTGCGAAAAACGGCGTTTACACCGTGGATGCCCAGACCCTGGCGGCGGTGCAGGAAAACTTTGCCTGTGCCTGTGCCGACGATGCCCAGGGGGCAGCGCAGATCCATGAGCGCTTTGCCCAGGATGGCTATCTTTGCGACACCCACACCGCCATCGCCTTCTGTGCAGCGGACAGCTGCCGGGACGGTGCGCCGGTGGTGGTGCTCTCCACGGCCAGCCCCTTCAAGTTCCCGCGGGATGTGCTGGCAGCCTTGGGAGAGATCGCCCCGGAAAGCGATTTCGCCGCCATGGCAGCACTGACCGCCCGCACCGGCTGCCAGGCACCACAGAGCCTGAAGGTTCTGGACAGCCTGCCGGTCCGTTTCAACACCGTCATCACCCCGGCTGAGATCCGGGACGCTGCCCTGAAATAAAACAGGCGGCCGGCACCGTTGCACCGACCGCTTTGCGGGATGAAATTACACTTCGGAGAAGGTTTCGCACATTGTCTCGCAGGGACCGCCTGCGCGGTACTTCACGTGGACTTCGCCTGCGGTACAGCAGCAGGAACCGTTGTTGTAGACACAGTTTTCGACGTCACAGCAGATGCCGTTGATGACTTTTTCGTTGTTCATGGATATTGCCCTCCTTTTGTATGCCTGTTTTACACCGGCAAGACAGAACTTCGTTCTGCCGGTGCCCCTAGTATGGCCCGAAGGATGGACACTATACATTCTGCACCTGAATTTCCTGCCGGCAGATATCCGGCATTGTGCCAAAAGGAGGTACCATGGCGGTATTTGTGATCGGGGACCTGCACCTTTCGCTGGGGGCGGACAAACCGATGGATGTGTTTGAGGGCTGGCAGGGTTATCTGCCCAAGCTGGAGGAAAACTGGCGCAAGCTCATTGATCCCGAGGATGTGGTGGTGCTGGCGGGGGACACCAGCTGGGCGATGAAGCTGGAAGACACCTTTGCGGATTTTTCCTTCCTCCAAAAGCTGCCGGGGCAGAAATGGCTGCTCAAAGGAAACCACGATTATTGGTGGACTACGGCCCGCAAGATGCAGAACTATCTGGAAAAAAGCGGATTTACCTCTCTGCACATCCTGCACAACAATGCCTGCCGCGTGGGCAACCTGGCTCTGTGCGGCACAAGGGGCTGGCCTTTTGATGACAGCGAAGCCCAGGATGCCAAGATCATGGCCCGGGAAGCCGGGCGGTTGGAGTATTCCCTGGCAGCCGGGGAAGGCGCCGAGGAAAAAATCGCCTTTCTGCATTACCCGCCGGTGTTTCCGGGGGCCTGTGCCCAGGATCTGGTGGATGTGCTTCGGCGACACGGGGTACAGCGCTGCTTTTACGGACACCTGCACGGCAAGGCCATCCGGTATGCGGTGCAGGGGGATGTGGAGGGCATCCGGTATCGGCTGATCTCGGCCGACGGATTGGCCTTTTGCCCCTACAAGATCTGCGATTGATGTGTTGCAGATCTTCCGTAAAAGGGAAAAAGAGTGGATGACTCTTGAAATTTTGAAAAAACCTAACAAAAACACCGAATTTGGGCGTTCAAAATCACGGATTTTTTGAAAATTGCTCTGGTATTTTTGACCGCTCCATGGTATAATTACTTGGATTTCTATGTTTGGAGGATTTTGAAATGAAATTGATTTCCTGCGAAAAGCTCGAAAAGAGCATGGTTGAACTGCAGTTTTCGATCGATGCTGACACCTTTAAGGCTGCTGTGAACACCGCCTTTAAGCGTGAGGGCAAGAAATATTCCGTCCCCGGCTTCCGCAAGGGCAAGGCCCCGCGTGCGATGATGGAAAAGATGTATGGCGCCGATATCTTCCACTATGACGCCATCAACGATCTCTTCCCGGAGAACTATGAGGCTGCTGTCAAGGAAGCCAACATCGAGGTTGTCGGCCGTCCTGAGCCCGAGGTTGTCTCGATGAACGAGACCGACGGCGCTGTCCTGAAGGTGAAGGTGGCGGTCAAGCCCGAAATCACCCTGGGCGATTACGCCGGTTTAAATGTGACCAAAAAGGTCAAGACTGCTGATGAGGCTGCTGTGGATGCCGAGATCAAGCGGATGCAGGACCGCAACGGCCGTCTGCTGACCCGTGAAGGCAAGGCGGAGAACGGCGACACCGTCGACATTGACTTTGAGGGCTTTGTGGATGGTAAGGCGTTCGAAGGCGGCAAGGCCGAGCATTACTCCCTGGTTCTGGGCAGCGGCTCCTTCATCCCCGGTTTCGAGGATCAGGTTGTGGGCCATGCTGCCGGCGAGGAGTTTGACGTCAACGTCAAGTTCCCCGAGCAGTATCAGGCCGAGGAACTGGCTGGCAAGGATGCCACCTTCAAGATCAAGCTGCATGAAGTCAAGTACAAGGAGCTGCCCGCTCTGGATGACGATTTCGCCAAGGACGTCAGCGAGTACGACACCCTGGATGAGTTGAAGGATTCCATCCGCAAGGGCATCCAGGCCAACCTGGATCGTCAGGCGGACCAGCAGGTGGAGAACGACCTGATCGAGCAGGTTGTCAATGGCATGCAGGGTGAAATTCCCCAGGCCATGTATGATGCCCGTGTGGACGAGCTGGTGCAGGACTTCCAGTACCGCATCGCCCAGCAGGGCCTCAAGCTGGAGCAGTACCTGCAGTATATGGGCATGACCATGGATCAGTTCAAGGCACAGTTCGCCGAGCAGGCTGAAAAGCAGGTCAAGATGCGTCTGGCCATGGAAGCCATCGTCGCCAAGGAAGGCATTGAGGCTTCTGATGAGGAATTCGAGAATGAGGTCAAGCGGATTGCCGACGCCTACAAGATGGATGTGGACAAGGTGAAGTCCATTGTGGACGAGAAGGCTGTCAAGGCGGACCTGGCTGTCAACAAGGCCATCGACTTCGTCAAGGAGAAGGCCAACGTCACCGAAGAGGCTGAAGAGGCCAAGAAGGAAGACTAAAAGCGTTTTATGGACCGATACGGTGCATCTGCCGCCGTATCGGTCCGTTTATCCGGGGCAGATGCCGACACGAAATAAATTGCTTTCGGGAGGGAATTTTGCATGAGTTTGGTACCCTACGTTGTCGAACAGACCGCGCGCGGAGAGCGCAGCTACGACATTTTCTCGCGCTTGCTCAATGACCGTATTATCGTTCTGAGCGAGGACGTCAATTCCGCTTCGGCCAGCGTCGTTGTGGCACAGCTTTTGTATCTCGAGGGCCAGGATCCCGAAAAGGACATCAGCTTCTACATTAACAGCCCGGGCGGATCCATTTCGGATGGCATGGCCATTCACGATACGATGCAGTACATCAAATGTGATGTCTCCACCATTTGTGTTGGCATGGCAGCGTCGATGGGCGCTTTCCTGCTGGCCAGCGGCACCAAAGGCAAGCGCTATGCGCTGCCCAACTCGGAAATCCTGATCCATCAGCCGCTGATTGCCGGCGGCCAGGGTGGTGGACTCTCCGGTCAGACCACCGACATCGAGATCCATGCCCGCCATATGGTTCACATCAAGGAGCGTATGACCAGCATGCTCAGTGAGTATACCGGCCAGCCGCTGGAGGTGATCCGCCGGGATACCGAGCGGGACAACTATATGACTGCAGAAGAGGCAAAGGCATACGGTCTGATTGACGAAATTATCTCCAAACACTAAACACGGGGGCAGGAAATGGCAAATTCGATTTCCGGCAAGGACGGAAAGGAACGGGAACTGGTCTGCAGTTTCTGCGGCCGTTCGCAGAATCAGGTTGATCAGTTGATCATCGGCCCCGGCGTGAACATCTGCCGGGACTGCATCGAAATGTGTTACAATGCGCTGAACAAGGAGGACGACCGTCCTGCTCCGCCGCGCGCCACAGCGCAGCGCCGCCAGGCAGCTGCCCGCCGCAGAGAGAGTGTGTTGGAGGACATCAACATCATGACCCCTGCCGAGATCAAGGCCGGGCTGGATCAGTATGTAATCGGGCAGGACGAAGCCAAAAAGGTGCTTGCAGTTTCTGTTTACAACCACTATAAGCGGATTCTGTCTGGCAAGGAGAGCTCGGTGGAGCTGCAAAAGTCCAACGTCCTGATGCTTGGACCGTCGGGCACCGGCAAGACGCTGCTTGCCCAGACCCTGGCCAGAATGTTGGGCGTTCCCTTTGCAATTGCTGATGCCACCACCCTGACTGAGGCCGGCTATGTGGGCGAGGATGTGGAGAACATCCTGCTCAAGCTGATCCAGGCGGCGGATTTCGATATCCCCAAAGCCGAGGTCGGCATCATCTATGTGGATGAGATCGACAAGATCACCCGCAAGAGCGAGAACCCCTCCATCACCCGTGATGTGGGCGGTGAGGGTGTACAGCAGGCGCTGCTGAAAATCCTGGAAGGGACGGTCAGCAATGTGCCGCCCCAGGGCGGCCGCAAGCATCCCCAGCAGGAGTTTATCCAGATCAACACTAAAAACATCCTGTTCATCTGCGGCGGTGCTTTTGATGGGTTGGAAAAGCTGATCCAGAAGCGTACCGACAAGGCCTCTCTGGGATTTGGCAGCCAGCTGCGCACCAGCCTGGACAGCGACGAGACCCGGCAGAAACTTCTTCGCCGGGTGGAGCCGGATGACCTGGTCAAGTTTGGCCTGATCCCCGAGCTGATCGGACGGCTGCCGGTGGTCACGGTGCTGGATCCGCTGGATGAGGCTTCGCTTATCCGGGTGCTTACCGAGCCGAAAAACAGCATTGTGCGCCAGTACAAGGAGCTGTTTGCACTGGACAATGCCGAGCTGGTGTTCACCGATGCGGCGCTTCACGCCATCGCCCAAAAGACCATCGAGCGCAAGAGCGGTGCCCGTGGTCTGCGCAGCGTGGTGGAAGATCTGCTGATCCCGGTCATGTATGAGATCCCGTCGGATCCCACCATCATCCGGGTCACCATTGATCAGGACACGGTGGAGGGCGGACAGCCTCACCTGGAATACGGTGCGGTGCGTCAGCGCTATAAAAACCAAGCACAACTCAACTGAAAAAGCGGGCTGCCTGTTTTCATGCGGGCAGCCCGCTTTTTGTAGTGCGCCCGGCATGGGCAATAACTTGGTGGTGAAAGTCCACTACAGACTTGGCAGTAGGAACTGTTAGCCGA